>JAUWKI010000026.1 GCA_030614255.1 Actinomycetes bacterium | reverse complement strand
CTTGCGGTTGCCTCCTTTTTTAAACAATTCCGTCTTTTAAAGACAACCTAATGCTTCCTCCTTTTCAAGTAGATTTTTATTTGAGGCAACGATACAATTTCAGATAGATTTTAGATGAGGCAATTCGACATCTTTATTTTAAAAAATTATTTATGATATACTTCTTTCGATTAAAATATCGAATCAATCGGGGGTATAATGACAGTTTCCATCGCTATGAATTTGGTTGGAGGACTAGCCCTTTTTATCTACGGAATCCAAAAAATGGGGGATGGACTTCAAAAGATAGCCGGCGACAGAATGCGCAAAGTGTTAGAGGTTTTAACCACAAAACCGTGGCGAGGAGCAGCAGTTGGAGCCGGCGTAACGGCCCTCATTCAAAGCAGTAGCGCCACGACGGTTATGTTGGTTGGGTTCATCAACGCGGGACTAATGAATCTCCAGCAAGCAATCGGCGTAATTATGGGAGCCAATATAGGAACTACCATTACCGCCCAGATGATTGCATTTAAAATTGACCGATTTGCACTACCTGCCATCGCAATCGGTTTTGCTATAACTTTTTTTAGCAAACGAAAACTTTATAAATTTATTGGACAAACGCTTTTAGGGTTTGGCTTGCTTTTTTTCGGTCTTTCGCTTATGAAGGATGCCGTAGCCCCCTTGAAGCAGAGCACCGCTTTGGTTAGTTTCCTGGCCACCTTCGGCCAAAAGCCGCTTTTAGGAGTCGTTGCGGGCATGTTAGTTACAGCTGTGATCCAAAGCAGCAGCGCTACAATGGGCCTCGTTATCGCTGCCGCAACATCTGGTCTCCTTACCCTCAACTCCGCAATTCCCATTGTCTTAGGAGCAGAAATTGGCACCTGCATAACGGCCATGCTGGCAAGCATTGGCACATCTCTTACTGCCCGTCGGTCCGCCATAGCTCATTTAATGTTTAACGTGCTTGGAACCGTAATATTCTTAACCGTCCTGCCGTTTTTTATTAAAGCAGCCACATTTACTTCTACTAACATCGCCAGACAGATAGCAAACGTTCAAACCTCATTAAATATAATGTGTACCTTGATAGGATTACCCTTGGTTGGTCTGTTCGCAAAAGTCGTTACTCTTCTGGTGCCTGGAGAAGAAGTCATTACCGAACGAGGAGCTATTTATCTGGATCCTCATATCGTAGAGACTCCATCAGTCGCACTGGGACAAGCAACTAAAGAGCTCGCGAGAATGGGCCGCCTCACAGTCGAGATGCTCGATTATGATTTTGAGATTATATTTAACCCAAAGAAGAATTCAAGAAAACATGTCGAGCAAAGGGAAGACGCCGTCGATAATCTCGCCGCCGAAATAACAAAATACCTTACTAAGATTTCTCAAAAGTCAATGAGTCCCGAACAATCGAGAAGGCTCA
Source organism: Actinomycetes bacterium (assembly GCA_030614255.1). Lineage (GTDB taxonomy): Bacteria > Actinomycetota > Aquicultoria > UBA3085 > Oleimmundimicrobiaceae > JAUSCH01. The sequence goes on along the minus strand of JAUWKI010000026.1, from coordinate 18,380 downwards.
CAATTCTTATGCACGTTGTAAATGATGTTGAAAGAGCTGGCGACCATGCGGAAAGTATAATGAAAATTATAGATGAGAAAAATAATGAAAAAATCACATTTTCAAAATCTGCCGAGAAAGAATTACAAAAACTATACTCGGACGTTAAAATAATGTATAGCAACATAATAGACGCTTTCGAGAAGGACGATGCCGAAAAAGCAAAGAAATATCAAAGATTTGAAAATAAGATTGACAAGATAGCTCGCAATGCTCATATGGAACACATAAAAAGGTTGAAAGATGGTGTCTGCTTATCTCAAGCCGGTATTGTCTTTCTCGACGCAGTAAACCATTTTGAGAGAATTGGGGACCTTGCAAATAATCTCGGCTATGCAACCAGAGGAGAAGTAACCAAACTTTAATAATCTATCATGGGTTCCCCATCCAAATATACTTCTTTTTTAAGAACTCCTATGTAGGGTAGATTTCGATACCTTTGGTCATAATCAAGTCCATACCCGACCAAAAAAACATCCGGAACATCGAATCCCTTATAATCAATGGGTATATTGACAATACGGCGAACCGACTTATCCAATAAAGTACAAATTTTTAAACTTGCGGGTTGTCTGGCTTTCAAGTTGCTAATTAAATAATTCAGGGTCAAACCGGTGTCGATTATATCTTCAATAACCAAAACATCTCTACCCTCAATGCTTTCTTCCAAATCTTTAATCAATTTTACCGCACCCGTGGTTTCTGAGGATGGACCATAACTTGAAATCGCCATAAAGTCTATCGAAAGATGAATATCGATATTCATCATAAGGTTTGAAAGAAAGACCACCCCGCCCTTTAACACATTTATCAAAAACGGAGTCTTACCCTTATAGTCACGACTAATTTCCTTACCTAAAAAACTAACTCTCTCTTGAATTTCTTCTTCGGTAAACAAAACACTTTCAATATTATCGCTTACGCTGCTACCATGTAAACTAACTGCCAATCAGACTCCTCCTAACTGAAAAGCTGCATCTAGTTCAATTATACTACTACAGAAGGTTTTTGGAGGCAAAGGAGAAATTAGTCTTCATTTTTTTCACGACTATAAAATCCATATTTTACCAAGAGACTTTTAAAATCTTTTTGGTAAAAAATCTTTATATTAACATCCGGGTATAACTCTTTTAATCTTCGTACCTTTCGATTTTTTTTGGTTACCAGTTTTTGGTTCATCGTCGTAAGCTCAATATATAAATCAAAGTCAGGAAGATAAAAGTCCGGGGTAAAGCTCTGAACAACATCGCCCTTTTTATCCCACTCAACTGGAAACATTTTTGGTTCATAAAGCCACCGAATATGATAAAAATCGAGAATGCTCGCGCAAACACGTTCGCTTGGGTGGGCAAATTTAATTTCATCCGCTCTTAGAAACGCTGGGACAGCCTCATCTTTTTCCCCTTCTTTTTCGGAAGCTTCCAATTTTTCAGACCTTCTTTCGTCTCCCATGCTAATATTCTATAATAAGTTAATAATTTTTTCTTATAAAGTATTTAGTTAAATCAGAGGGAGTCAGATTTATGGTATGGGATAGATGTGTTATGCATTCCATTCTCGCAATCTTAAGTCAAATTAGTCTATTCGTAGCTGGCCTCGGCAGCGGCTTATATTTAATTTTAAAAAAATCGAACGCGAATTCAGCTTCAAAGGATTTTTTTCTAAAAAAACAATATATATTTAACCTGGGATGCCTAATGTTTGGTTTTATTCTCCTCACAGCCGCCCTCTCTATAGGGCTAATGCAAGCTGAGAATCTGTGGGGGACTTATTGGAGCTGGGACATTAAACAGGTGGGAACAACAATCCTATGGTTGTATTATTTTGCCATCTTACTTTCAGTGGGCTGGATGTCATTTTTAAAAAATAAAAAAGCTGCTTATATTGCTTCTTTATTGACATTAAGCGGAATCCTTATCATGATAATTAATATTTTTGTATTAAATACATTCTCAAAATTACATCACTTTCTTTAACAAATTCCATCTAGCTTTTTCTGGATATGCTTCCAATGAGTCCCTTTCCAATAATATCTCCCACATGATGGACATAGGCTAAAACTATCCTGCGTTTTATAAACGTAAGGAGGAACATTATTCTTCGCTTCAGACTTAGGAATTGATCTAAGCTCAACATTACACTCAATGCATCGCTCTAAGCTTTTAAAGCAATCTAACTTAAGACGTTTGGTTAATTCTATAAGTTGAGCATCTAAGGTATCAGAATCTATAATTAATGCCTCAATATGACCTCTTGTAATAATTTTTCTCTTTACTAGCTTTGCATCCCTGGTTAAGATGACCCGATTTTCTTTGTTAGCAATGTCTATTAATTCCCCATCTGTAATATCATTAAAATAAGTTGCGTCATAACCCATCAAACGCAACCATTTTGCAAGACGACCACACATCTGATCAAGAATAAATTTTGGCCTTTTCATTACATCTTTAATGTGCTTTTTAGGGGTTTACAATCTAAGAAGTTTGAAAATAATTTTTTACGGATTTTTGCAGAAGTAAAAACTTGAGTTCTTGCGTTAGTTTTGTAAGAACCGAAAGTTCCTCCAGGGCTTTTGTTTTGCTTTCTTCACCTTTCTGTTTAAAACTGGGTAAAAGAATTTGTTGAAAAAAAGATGCTTCGCGCTCAGCAAAGTTTTCATAAAAACGAATATGGCGAGGTTCGATACCAAAACTCGCTAGTTCTTTTACAAGCTGCATTACTCTCACATCGATAGAGTTATATACTTTCCCTTCCTCGGTTTCCTCGGGTTGAAGTATATTATATGTCTCAAGCACTTTGACTTCTTCGAAAGATAAATCAACAATATTTGCTACATCGTCAATTTTTACTTTTTTAGAATTGTCTAAAGCCGGAGCCGACTCTTCAGGCATTTCCGAATAGGTCTCTTCATTAAACGAACCGGATTTAAGTTTGGATTTTATTACATTTAAGGGAAGGAACTTATCTTTTTGCAATCTCAATATGGTTCCAATCCTATTTACATCTTCGGCTTTAAACTTTCTGTATCCACCAGGGGTTCTCTCGGGTTTAATCAACCCTTCTTCCTCTAGATATCTAACTTTACTTATCGAAAGATCTGGAAAGTCTTTTCGAAGTTCTTCAACGACTTCGCCAATCGTTGTGTATTCCCTCTCGGAAGATCTAAACATTTCAATATCACCTTCCTGTTATTTCGTCCTGGTTAAAAAAACCATCTTAAATCTCCCAATCTGAATCTCATCGGTGTTTTTTAACCTAACTTTCTCCACCAATTTGTTATTAACATACGTTCCGTTCAAACTTCCCATATCATGTAATGTTGCGCCTTTAAAATCAAAATCTATCTCAGCATGTTTTCTTGAAACCGTAATATCATCCAAAAAAATATCGCTGCCGAGGTGTCGTCCTATTGTAATCCTATCCTTGTTTAGCAAAAATTTTTGCCCAGCCGTAGGCCCTTTTTTAATAATTAAGAGCACTCCCTCTTCGGGCGCTTCGTCAATTTCTACGGTAACTTCTTTCTGTTCTTTTATTATGGGTTTAAGAGATACCGTTTTTTCGGAGTTTGCAATCTCTTTTAACAAAGTTCCACATTTTTGACAAAAACTATCGGAATCCTCGTTTTTATGTCCACATTTTTTACAAAACACGGCCTACTCCTTAAATTTAAAGTCTTGTTTTAAAAAAGCCTTGTTAAGCTCCTTGTCAACTGTCCTTAAAACTTCAGGATCTCCCAAAACATGAGATAACCTTTCTTCGTCAACTCGATTCTTAACATAAGCATCCTTTAAGATAGATGAGAGGTTTCTTCCCCCTTGAAGTTCCTTGACCACATAGTGTATTACTCTTTCTTCCATAACATTCAAGCTCATTTCTTCGAATGCTTCTTTCACCATTTTGTAGAACTTACTTTCTGGCAATTTTGCTTCCTCCTTAAAGATAACTTGTGCGATTTTGTGCAGTTCAGTTAATAAATATTCGGCTTCATCATCGAAATTTCCTCTTTCAATCTTGTTCGGAGGGTTCTTTCGACTTTTCTTTCTGTTTCATCTCTCGTTCTTTGAACTTTTCTAAGAGAGTTCCCTTTTGAGTGCCTCGCTTTTTCTGATGTTTCCCAAAATACACATTCCCTTTTTCGCTCAATGAGTGGAAATGTTTTTGGGTTGGGGTTTGAAAAGCTTCCTTTGTAGAAGAACGAACATTCCTTTGAGTGTCTTTGTCGGCCATAAAAACCTCCCCAGTCACCAATATTGTGCTTTAAAGCTTTTGCAGTCCTTTAGCGAGAATCTCTGTTAATCGATTGATGTCTTTTTTTGAAATAACGCCTTTGTCTTTTTTAAGCCGGTCCACCAATTCGGCCCTTATTATATCTATTTTCCCATGTAAAATTCTTCTTTGGCACGAAAGTTTCTCTTCTTCTTGACAAATTTTATTTAAAATTTCTTTTAGTTCCTCGCTAGATTTTTTGTCCAAATTCACAAGGATATCATCATCTCTTAGTGGCTCTCGTGTCCCTTCCAACTGGCTCACCTCTCTTAAAACTAAGTATATATCATTTTTTTCATTAATAGAAAGCATTAACTTTTTATTTTTCTCATAATACTTTCAAAAAAAGAACTCATGTAATTAAAGAACTGCTCTACAAAACTACATTTACGAATATTCTCATCAGCCAGAAGGTTGACCTTGCCTAACTCTTCTCCTTCGTTAAAAACTTGTATTTCGCCAACCTTTTGTCCTTTAAGAACGGGGAAATCTGGATATTTAACTGTGATAATTTTATACAAACCAATGGGTTTCTTCTTCGTCAATAAAGAAAAATCCTTATCCGCAACCAAATCCAACTCATCTTCCCATGTAATAAGCGGTATTAATTTAAAAGACTCTCCTTTTTTTATAATTTTTCTCATCTCAAACTCATTTAATCCATAATCCAAAACTCTTTTTGAATCCGCATAGCAATCTTTGCTAGATAACGCGCTTAAAACCACCGAGATCACCCTCTTCTCCCCTCTTGTAGCAGAAGCCACTAAGCAATAGCCTGCTTTTCTAGTATATCCAGTTTTAACGCCATCAATATAATCATATTTTAAAATGAGCTTATTGTGATTTGTTAGCGTTCGAGGGTAAGGATTGTCAGGCCATGGTATGACATATTTCTCTGTCGAGACAATCTCAGCAAACTTTTCATTCTGTAAGCAATATCTCGCTATCAAAGCAAGGTCATGCGCTGAAGAATAATGTCCTTCTTGCTCTAAACCCGTCGGGTTCAAAAAATGCGTGTTCGTTGTTCCTAAACTTTCGGCCCTTTCATTCATCATCTTTGCAAAATTTTCCACACTTCCAGCAACATGTTCAGCTAAAGCAACCGCGGCGTCATTGCCTGATTTCAAAAGCACCCCATATAAAAGCTCTTCGACGGTTCTTTTTTCGCCCGGGGAGAGATAAATTTCGGCCTCACCCACATTCGCAGCTAAAGAGCTGACCGTAACGACCTCATTTAAAGCAACGTTTTCAATAGCAAGAATTCCCGTCATCATCTTGGTCGTACTTGCCACGGAACACTTAGAGTTGGAGTTTTTTTCCCAAAGAACACGGCCGGTTGTCGCATCCATCAACAATCCTGAAGAAGCAGTAATTTGGGGAGTGCCGGCAGCGGCCAGGATATGAACAGATTGAAAGAAAAGGATAAGAAAAATTATGAAAGAAACTAGAACAGGTTTTATAAATGTCAAAAATTTTCGACTTTTATGGCTCATTTTAATCCGTTAATCTCTCAACCAAACCAGATGACTCCTGCAACCGTTTTTTTGTATCATCTTCCTTGGCAATAATTTCTACTATTACAACATCCCCTTCTTTGCATTCGGGAGGTAGGGTTTTTCTGGGAATTCCATAAGTCCCCTCGACTCCATCAAAGAGGAGAACAACAATATCTTTTTCAAATCTATCAATCAAAGCTACCTTTCTCAATAAGTCTCCTAAGCAATTACAGACTCAAAGTTATGGGTACGAGCCGATTTAAAACACTCTTTCTTATTTCTTTGGAAGCAGAAAGTCGTGGAGATAGGTTTATATATTCATTACTCGCCCATTAGCTGAAGTATAAGACATCTATTTCTTGGTTGATCGTCAAAGTCTATAAAAACTATTTGTTGCCACGCACCCAAAGTTAACTCATTATCTACTATCGGCACCGTCAACGAAGGACCCAGCAATGACGCTCTCAGGTGAGAGTGCGCATTTTGCCCACCCAAATCGTTATTATGTTTATAGTGACAATGATTTTGGGAGATTAATTTTTCAACGATGCTTTTAAAGTCTTCCAATAGTCCCATTTCACATTCTATCGTTGTAACCGACCCGGTTGCCCCTGGAGCAAAAATGGTCACTGTCCCATTTGATATCTCACTCTCTCTGACTGCCGTTTCTACTTGCTGCGTTAAATCAATAATATCAACATTACCTTGAGTTGAAAAACGAATTTTTTTACAAACGACCAATTGCATCTCCTCCAAAAGTGGTTTTATCTAAAGCAAGTAAAGCTCCTTTGCTTCAATGAGCCGGATACCCGCAGATTGTAATATTTTAATTGCTTTATCAGTATTATCAACTCTTAAAATGAGAATGGCTGATTCGTGACCCTTTTCTAAAAAACAATATACATATTCCACGTTCAAACTTTCTTTTTTCAATTCCTCAAGAACTCTTGCAAGCCCCCCTGGCTCATCGGGGATTTCTATACCAAGAACATTGGTTTCCGTGACTGTAAAGCCACTATTTTTAAGAACCTCATAGGCTTTGTCCGGTCTGTTTATAATCATCCTCAGCACCCCATAATCGGCGGTATCAGCAACACTTAGGGCCCGGATGTTAATATCATTATCTCCTAAAATTTTGGTCGCCTCCGCGAGTCTCCCCCATTTATTCTCAAGAAAAACTGAAATTTGTTTTGCTTTCACTTTCTACCCCCCCCATCATGTTAAGCTTTTCTCTTATCGATAACTCTTTTTGCTTTGCCCATGCTTCATTCAATTGTCTTCGGCTCAACTAATTTTACGTTAACTGATACGCTAAGAACGCTTTCTATCTCGGTTTTTATCTTCCTTTCCAAATCTTCAAGTTTTTTAACTTCATCAGAGAATAACTTTTCTGATACCTCAACCTGAACCTCGAGAATATCGAGATTACCTTTTCGTTCGACTACCATCTGATAGTGAGGCTCCGTCCCTTCGATTTCCATTAAAACACTTTCAATTTGAGATGGGAATACGTTAACTCCTCTTATAATCAACATGTCATCGGTTCTTCCGCTTACTCTTTTCATTCGTACATGGGTCCTTCCGCATGAACAAGGTTCAAACTTTAAACAAGACACATCCCTCGTTCGATACCTAATTACAGGGATAGCCTCTTTTGTTATGGTTGTGAAAACCAATTCGCCCGTTTCTCCGGGTGGAAGAGTTTTCAGAGTATCCGGGTCTATTATTTCAGGTATAAAGTAATCTTCAAAAATATGCAAACCATCTTTTGCCTAGCATTCACTAGCAACTCCCGGCCCAATAACTTCACTCAAGCCATAGATATCGTGTGCAGAAAGATTGAGTTTCTTCTCAATTTCCTTTCTCATACTATTTGACCAGGGTTCAGCGCCAAACGCTCCAGCTTTTAGTTTTAGAGCTTTAAAATCAACTCCTAACTCTTCCGCAACTTCGGCCATATACAAAGCATATGAAGGAGTACACATAAGAACGGTACTTCCAAAATCGACCATAATCTATATCTGACGCTTTGTGTTTCCACCCGATATAGGTATAACCGAAGCCCCAAGTTTCTCGGCACCATAATGCAGACCAAGTCCTCCTGTAAAAAGTCCGTAGCCATAAGCATTATGAACAACGTCATCTTGAGTTGTTCCAACGCAAGCAAGTGTTCTAGCCATAAGCTCTGCCCAAGTATCAATATCGTCTTTGGTATATCCAACTACCGTAGCTTGACCAGTTGTTCCAGAAGAAACATGGATTCTAACCACATCTCTTAGGGGAACGGTAAACATACCGTATGGATAATTATTTCTAAGGTCATCTTTGGTTGTAAAAGGAATTTTTTCTAAATCCGTTAAACTCTTAATATCGCCTAGTGAAACTCCCGCTTCGTCAAACTTTTCCCGATAAAATAGAACATTATCATAAACCCTTTTCAATGTTTCATTTAATCTACTTACTTGCAAACGCTCCAATTTTTCTCGCGGCATACATTCATATTCTGAGTTCCAAATCATACACTTACCTCCTCAAAACTATACCGTCGAAGTAGTTTCCTCATAATTTTCCGGAACCGCTTCATCCTGCTCAGAATCGTCCTTTGTACCAATTAAAATGACGGCTTTTTTGGGTTTATAACGACTAAAAAATTTATCTTTTCTTATTATTTCTCCATCTTTCGTAACAGTCCTGTATACAGTCACATCAAAACCATTGATTCCTTGCTCTTCAATCTCCTGCTCTCCCTCAAGAAGGGTTGGGTCTTCTATATATTCAATAACATATGGAGTTACATTCGTAAACTGGGAAGTTTTATAAGAGACATCAATACCAAAATCCGTACTGTAAAATGAAATGGTCACAGAGGAGCTTGAATAAGAAGTCTTGATTAAAATATAAGCGGACGTATCATTGAGAAATCGAATATCTGGATCACTGTAGGATACAGTTGCGTCTCTTCCGGTAGGATATTTACTTATATAAAAACTGTGATTACTTCTTTCAACAATGGGATATCCACCAAAAAATGCTGTGTTAAATATAGTTGTTCCAACTTGGCAAACCCCTCCACCCACCGTAGACACAAGTTCCCCTTGCACAATGGTTGGTGCTTCCTGATACCCTTTCTCGACCGTACGTGGTCCTGCAGTGTCATTGAAAGAAAATATTTCGCCTGGGGCAACCGTCACTCCGTCTAAGACCTTGGCGAGCAAGTGAACGTTATTCACCCGTGGAGCATTCCCAGGACTATATTTGGTTGTGAAGGTGCTCACTCGCTTTTTAATTCCCATCGCCTGTGCTTCCTCAGTGGTAAGCTCCGGTTTGACAGTTTTTATCTTCAGAATTACTTCGCGAGGCGGACTATCTTTTATAACTTTTTCAATTTCGAGATAGGCAACGTCTGTATCTATTTCACTTCCATCAACGCTTGAAATGATCCTTACTTTTCTGCTAACTATCTCAAATCTTGCATCCTTCGCTTCACTGCTGATATCTTGCGTTAGCTCTTTTATGTAAGATTCGGTTTTTTCTTTATCTAAATTTGCCTCAAGAACAACTTCCTTTTTGCCATTAAGGGTTTTATCGACCTTATTAAAGGCAATGAGCTCACCTATCTTTTCGGGTTCAACTTCCCAGCATTCGTTGGAGTATTTCAAGAACAGAGAAGATTGAAGCATTTTAATAACATCAATCTTGACCTCTTCAATATCCTCATTCACAATAACTGCAGGTAAAATGCTTGTGGGAAGATCAATTTTCCGACTTCCGAGCGAGATAACTTTGTTCCTAATTTGAGAAAATAAATTTGTCTTCTTTACTTCGATTCCTATCTGACTTTCTATAATTTCAAGATCCGTTCCATCAATCTTTAAACCTGCGTCTCTCGGCTCTTTGTCAACTTCATCGGCAATGCCATTGATAAAAGAATTTAAGAGTTTGCTATCCGTATAACAGATAAGAGGAGAGTCAGCCGGAGAGAGCCAACTTAAAAATCTTGTCTTAAGACGTGAGCCAAGACTGCCCTTTCTTCCTACTTCATAAGCTCTTTCGACACTCTTTGCAACATTTAACTTTGCCTTAATATCAGATGGATTTAATTCCCAATACTTATCCTCGTACCGAACAATAACGGACTCACCCAAAACAGGTTCCATTCTTTCAAGAACTTTCTTTTCGGCTGCCGAGGGAGTCAAGTAACCAACCGGAATATCATTTATCTCGACACCATGATGAATTTTTCCATAATGAATAAGAGCATCTGCCAAAATTGGCAACGCTATCAGCATTACGACCCCAATCACACAAGCCATAATGACCTTCTTGTTAGCCTTCAAAAAAATTTTGATTTTTAACGATTTAACTATTTTTAGTATATCCATTTTTAATTAATTAAGCCTGTGGTATCTCCAAATTTTCCATCTTTGTGACCTCAAAAGTCACCCCTTCGTACGAGGTCAAAGCATGTTGAATTCCGCCCAACAAACCAACCACCTGAGAAAGTGTTTCCGAATCTCCTATTGTTTTAATGGTAAACGGCGAGGTAACTTTTCGACCATTGATGACAACTTGACCTTCCGAATCATTAACAAAACTCGTCTTGGCCGTAATACGTATTTCATTTATTGAGATTACTTCAGCTCCACCGGCTTTAAGTTCGTTAGCTACATCCATAAGATCATAACAGTTTAAAAACCGATACTCATCCCCAATTATGACTTTAACGCCCTCACCTTTAACCCCTATCAACCCAGCAAATATTTTCAAATTTTCAAGATTATGAGCTGCTTCATTTAGAATTGATTGTTGATTTTCAGCTGCGTTTTGATATTTAAGAAGTCGCATCCTCAAATCCCTTTCTTCCCCTTGTAATGCTCTTACCTCTATATCTAAATCTCTAATGATTTCGCCCAGGTCTTGCTTGGATTCTTGCTGTAATTTTTCAGAAATGCTTCCCTGAATCTGAAGTTGGGTCACCAAAAGCATACCAATGATAACACAAATGATTGCTATGGCAACCTGCATCCTTCTTAACTGTAACCGGTCATAAACATCATGGAGATGAAAGATGTCTTTCATTCTTTCCCCCAGCGCTTACTTTCAAAAAAAATACGCCTAATTGCAGCAATATTTTGGAATAGACGAACGCCAAAAGCAACAATAGCAGCATAATAAAGAGGTTCAACCCCTAAACGGTCCCCCATGTACACAATAAAAGCTGCAAGGATTGTGTTACTAAAAAACCCTGAAATGAATAGCTTGTCATTAAACTCTTTCTCTAAGCTAGCCCTAATTCCACCAAATGCGCTGTCTAAAGCAGCTAAAGTTGCCACCCCTAAATACTTGGCGTAGATGGGAGGAATGGGAATTTTTAAAAACAAACCGAGCGCTATTCCTATCAATAAACCGACCAATGGCCACATTATTTTGCCTCCATAGCTTCGGCATATTTGAGACGTAGACTACCTTCATAAGGAGACAATCTTAATTCAGAAAGCTTGTCAATTTTAACTATTAATCCAAATGTTTTTGCATAACCCTGTGAAAGCTGGACAAAACCATCGTCTTCCTGAAGCATCTTAAGTAATCTATCTTGATCTCCAACTGCCTTGATTTTATAGGGAGACGAAAGCCGAGTCGAATTAATCATAACGGTATTTCCCGCACATCTAATGGCACTCGTTGAAATAAGTCGTTGGCCATTTATGTCGACTCCCTGAGCTCCACCATTTAATAGTGCATTAACAGCCAAACGCAAATCATAATCGTGAATGATGTAATTGTTGGGGTTTTCAAACTCCGGAAGCTGAACACTATCTGCGAGAGTTACTTCAACGCCAGGCCCCTTCAGACCAGTCAATCCGGCTGCTTTTTTCAATTCTTCATTTTCCTGGGTAAAGGATGTAAGAATACCCTCGTTTGCTGCTGCTCGCTTCTCGTAATCCTCCGTTTCTTTTCGTAGTTCCATTAGCTCTTCTTCCAGCCGCTCGCGCTCCCTCTCCAGTTCCTCAACTGAATTCATAAGATCCTCTTTTCTAGACGCTGGACCAGTCTCATGAAATTTTTGTTGCGCATAGAAAGACGTCGAGAGAAGTATCCCTAAAATTATAAATCCCATGATAAGCGAGGTACGCCATTTCATAAATTGCATAACTTTACCTTCGACAAAATCTTAATTTGATAAACCTTTATAAAAATATAAGTATAACCAATAAAAATTCTATTGTAAAAAAGTATTGTGGCTTCTACGAAGGGATTTTAACAACAGATGATTACATCTAAAGCAAGAGCGTTTTTGCGTATCTTTGAAGACTCTCAAAATTTTCCTTTGAGCAACTTTCAATGTAAATTCTAACCAAAGGCTCCGTTCCTGACGGCCTTATTAAAATCCAATTATCTCTTTCTAGCAAAAACTTAACACCATCTTTCGTCAAAACGTCATTAACTTTCAAGCCATTTATTGAAGAAGGTGGGTTGGTTTTCAGCTCGCTCAGCAGTCTTGTTTTCCTATCCAATGAACAAGAAATATCCAGACGATCATTATAAAAATGTCCATGTTCTGCATAGATCTCATTAAGTAAACCCGATAATGACTTATTCTCTTTCGCAATAACCTCACAAAATAATAGGCCGGCAAGTATCCCGTCTTTTTCGGGCACATGTCCCAATATGCTCACACCTCCACTCTCCTCCCCTCCTATAACTACCGCTTCTTTTGTCATTATTTGTCCAATGTACTTAAAGCCAACAGGAGTCTCTTCAAATTTTGCACCGAATTCTGCAGCAATCTTATCAAGCAGATGAGTGGTTGATATGGTTCTAACTACTTTCCCTCTCAGTTTACGATTCTTGAGCAAGTACGAGCATAGAATCGAAAGACCCTGATTTGACGAGAAAAAATTTCCCTTGTCATCAATTAGACCGAATCTGTCCGCATCTCCATCTAACGCTAAACCAATGTCAACCTTTTTCTCTAAAACCAATGAACGAAGTTCTTTTAAGTTGCTTGGAGAGGGCTCGGGCAAACTGCCACCAAAAAGCACATCTCGAAAATCATTTATCGAGTAAGTCTCACAACCTGCCTCCTCAAGCGCTTTCTTCATTACAACCTGACCAGAGCCATACATGGGATCAAAAGCTACTTTTAGTTTTGCTTCTCGAATTGCACCAAAATCGATTAATCCCTTTAGTTGCTCTATATATTGGTTCGCCGGATCAATAATGTGCAATAGTTTGCTGTTTTCGACATCGCCACAAAATATATCTTCTTTTCCAAAAATTTTATTTATTTCTTTTTCTATTTGTGAAGTTATCTCTGGACTAGCTGGACCAGCGTATTCGGGTATGAATTTAATACCATTATACTTTGCCGGATTATGACTCGCTGTAAGCATAATTGCCCCTGCGGTATCGTAAAATTTTATAGAGCACGCAGTAACAGGTGTAGGCACCGAGTCCTTCATTAAAAAGACAGGGATATTGTTCCCAACAAAAACTGAGGCGCAAACTTTGGCAAAATCTTCAGCACAAAAGCGATTGTCATAACCAACAACTATGCCTTTTTCGGATAAACCGTGACTGCAAAGATAGTTTGCTATTGCCTGAACCACTATCTTTACATTTTTAAAAATAAAGTCATCACACATGATGGCCCGCCAACCATCCGTCCCAAATTTTATGACATCCTGCATGCTCGCTCCCTATTCCTTACAAATTATTTGGCTGATTAATTTCAAATATTTATCTACTTGAATTTTTGCCTCTTCATCTGACTTGGCTTCAGAATACACCTTGCAAACCGGTTCTACCGAATCCGGAATCATAAGCACCCAACTGTCATCTTCAAAAATCTTGATGCCGTCAGTTAAATCAATTTTTTTATCCGCAGCTTTTTCTAGCAAAGTGCGCATGACTAAACCTTTGTTTTCCCAAGCACAGAAAGTATTTTTCTGTGCCAGATGATATTCTGGCAACGTCTTAACTAATTTAGAAATCGGAGCTCTTGCTTTTGCTAAATATTCTAATAATAAACAAAGGCTCTGCATGGCATCATATGCCGGAAGAAATCGTGGGAATATAAAACGACCTCCTTGTGCTCCAGCAAAAACAACGTCTTTCCTTAAAGCGGTAGTCATCAAATCAGTGGCGCTCAGCCTGGTTCGCAAAATGCTTCTTCGATTTTTTTCAGCAATCTTTTCTGCTGCAACCGGAACCGTAACCGGCACAGCTATTTTGCCTTTTTGTCCAAATCGAGATATTAAATCAATGAACAAAAGTAGTAATGTGTCGTAACTAATTCTTTCTCCTTTTTCATCAACCACAAATAATCTTTCACAGGTGGCATCTATCAAAACACCAAAATCGGCCTTAAACATCTTAATGGTTCTGCCAAGCTGTTCAAGAGATTGTTCAAACTCTCTAATGCTCAAGGTTGATTTATCTTCATCTGTAAACGCATTTAAAGAAATTACCTCACATCCCAATTTTCCGATTAATTGGGGCAAGACCAAGGCGGAATTTCCATAAGAATAATCTATTATTATTCTAAATTTCTTCTTTCTTATCTCGGTCTTATCTATCTTTTTTAACAAGCTGTTGGCATAATATTCATAAGTAAGCGTTGGAAATGAAGTTTCTCCTATCTCATTATGGAAGGAGCGCCTAAAGTCTTCACGATAGAAATATCGTTCGATTTTTTTCTGCTCATTTTCAGAGAGATTGATTCCATTGGGGTCAAAGAAACTAATTTCAATTAATTGAGGGTCAAAGGGCGAAACGTGAACATGAACCCCGCCCTCACATCGTGTAGAACGGATTGTGAACCTATTTATTGGAGTTGGAGCCATCCGCAAATCTCTACAATGAATTCCTGCGGAACCGAGACCCGCGACAATTGCTCTTTTGATCATCCGCGAAGCTCGATTAGAGTCTCTACTAGCAACAACACAGGACCCCTTCTTAAGCGAAGTACCGTAAGCCATGGCCAATCGTGCAGCCATGTCCGGGGTAACATCTATGTTGATTATTCCCGAAACGCCACTACGGCTAAAAAGAGTACGGGTTCCTTTAGATTCCCAGATGATACTCCGATTGATGGTGGCTCCGCCGTCAATTACTTTAAAAGGATAGACTTTAACATTATGATTAATAACAGCGCTATCTCCAACGCGGCAATCATCACCTAAAACAACTCCTTGCTCTAGGCGAGCTGACTTCCTGATATCACAGTTCTTCCCAACCACGCATCCGTTAAGAGTGGCATTTGAATCGATATAAGAATTTTCATCGATTAAAGCTCTGTGAATTTTAGCTCGTTCTCTAACAATGGCATTATTGCCAATAACTGAATACTTACCGATAACCGCGTCAGCTTCCACCTTTGAATCGTGACCTATTACTGCCGGACCTATAATTTTTGCATTAGGGTCAATCGAGGCCCCTTCACCAATCCATATATTATCCTCCATCTTGATTCCAGGAATATTTACATTTACCTTTCCATCTAATATATCTCGATGAGCTTTAATATACTGTTCGATATTCCCCACATCACACCAGTAGCCATCGGCTACAAAACCATACAAAGGAAAACCGTTCTTCAAAAGATACGGAAAAAGGTCTCTGCTAAAATCGAAGGGTTTGCCTTCCGGGATATACTTAAATATTTCAGGTTCTAAAACATAAATTCCGGTATTAATAGTGTCGCTAAAAACCTCTCCCCATGAAGGTTTTTCTAAAAAACGCTCAATACGTCCATTTTTATCCGTTATTACAATCCCGAAGTCCAATGGATTCTCGACTCTCTTCAATGTAATTGTTGCCATCGCTCTATTTTTCTTGTGGAAATTAATAACTTTCGTAAGATCGATGTCTGTTAATGCATCTCCACTTATCACGACAAACGTATCGTCCAAATAGACCTCAGCGTTCTTAACGCTACCAGCTGTTCCAAGGGGGGCCTCTTCTATCGCATAGCTTAAATTTACTCCCAGTTCATTCCCTTCGGCAAAATAACTCTTAATTACTCTTGGAAGAAACTGAAGCGTTGCTACAATGTCAGTGATTTTATGCCTCTTAAGATGCTCGATGATATATTCCATAATTGGCTTATTTGCTATATGCACCATAGGCTTTGGTTGGTTGCTTGTAATCGGCCTGAGTCTTGTGCCCTCACCCCCTGCCATAACTACCGCTTTCAAAAAATCACCTCTCCTCATATTTCAACACGAAAGTTGCTCTTCGAACGTAATCCATAAATGACGCAACAGATAGAAAAACTCCAAGGTAAAAAAGTAAAACCCCAAAATTTACACTGGCTATTATTAAAATTATTGAACTCATCAAGATTGCAGTTGCAGTTTTTCCAAGGTAAGTTACAGGCACCTCTTTGTCGCGCCATTGCATATACTGATAACCAATCATTGTAAATAAATCTCTCGAAATTACTATAATCACGGCAAGTAAAGGTAAGAAATCCTTTACCACTAACACAACCAAGGTACTTATAATTAATAAGCGATCCGAAAGAGGATCGATAAATTTCCCGAAACTAGTTACTTGAGAAAAAGCCCTCGCTAAATAACCATCTAGCCAATCGGTGAGCGCAGCCAGAGTAAATAGAAGTAAGGCAACATAATTATATCCTAAAAGAAAAAAATAGATAAAAAAGGGAATTAAAATTAATCGGATAATCGTCAAGATATTCGCAATTCCCAAAAAATCATCACCACCTGTTTAAGTCTGAAATAGATAAATACTTAAAGAGCGTCATTGGAATTAAAACGACAAGATAACCATCTGTCTAGGGGTTCAGTGTCTATTTGTAAAGCTCATGCCATATACACCAGTTGTGTGTTCGAGGAGAGCGTCCCTCTTCTCCTCTCGCTCAATAATTATAGCAAAGTTCTTATCATGGCGCCCCTCCAGAAACTTTAATTCGATAAAACAGCAAAAAATCCTGCTAGTAGTTAAAAATGCATTCGAAAACGAAATTGATATATAAAAAATTAATTTTACTCACTCAACTTTAAATCATCAATTGGATAAAATATCCAAGAATTAAAGAAAGGGTAGCTATAGAGACAATATACATAATCGCCGTCTTTCTGCCTAATTCATGGGTTAAAACAAAAAAAGTGGATAAATTGGTTGCGGGACCAACTATTAGAAAAACAACGGCGCCGCCGATGGTTAAGCCCTTCGAAACCAAAGCAGCCACAAAAGGGATACTCCCTGTAGAACAGATATACATAGGAGTTCCAATGATAACCATCAGAATAAGCGGCAAAAATCCCGCTCCTAAATAACGACCAATTACTTCCTTTGGTGCCAGCGTAGCAATTATTCCCGCGCCCAGTAAACCAAGGAGAATCCAACCCAATGTATCCTTGCCCATCTCCAAAAATCCATACTTAAAGATTTCTTTAATCTTCTCAGTTAATCCAAAATAGTGTTCATGTTCGCAGGTAACATTGCAGTGAGGACACTTTGCTTCCTTTTTGATTTCCGTTTCCGATGAATCGATAAAAATGTCCGCAAAAAGTCCTGTAAGGATAGCGATAGAAAATCCTGCAAAGAGCATTAAGATCACAAATTTCCATCCAAAAAAAGCGTAAAGTAAAAACAATGTCGTCACCGTTGTCATAGGAGTCGCAATTAAAAAAGCAAGCGTTGCTCCCAAGCTTGCTCCGCGTCTTCTTAAACCCATCGCCGTAGGAATAACACCACATGAACACAGAGGCAAGGGGATGCCAATTAAAGTTGCAATAAGTATGGATTTGAAACCACTGCCGATATGTTTTTCTAAAAAATCGGCAGGAACCAAGACTTTAAGTAAACCGGCAAATAGATATCCAATTGCCAGCCAAGGCAAGGCCATCGAGGCAAATATCCAAGTATTTTTTAATATCTCTATAAACACCATGCTCTAATTCTACAACAACAAGATAGGAAGGGAAATTTTATAAACCTGATATAAAAAGTGGTCGGGCAACCATCAAATGAGAGAAATGGTCAATATTGCAATTTCTTGATTTCACTAACAACTACCAACTATGAACTATCAACTGTTTTTTTGGCCGGGACAACTGGACTATCTTCGAACTTTTAAGTGAGCATATCTCCAACAATCCGGTAGATGAGAAAGAATAATTTTTTTGCCTGAATTGGCAAAATACAAATATGAATATGGCAGCGAAGCTATGTGTAGAACAAAAAATATACATTTTAGACGTAGCGATTAGTTAAATAAAATATTCGTTATGTTAACTTGAGTGAACTTTATTTAAGAATCAATGACCTTTTTGCCCTTTTGCTCCCTTTCATAAAATTTCAAGAACACCTCTACCACTTCGGGATGAAATTGGGTTCCTTCATATTTTTTAAGCTCATCTATAGCTTTTTCATCGGGCAGTGCTTTACGGTAAGGTCTATCTGAGGCCATGGCATCAAAGGCATCGGCCACCTTAATGATGCTTGCCCCTAAAGGAATCTTATCTTTTGATAAGCCGTTTGGATACCCTTTACCATCGGGGCGCTCGTGATGGGAAAGGATGCAAGAGACTATACTTGAAGGAAAGT
>JAUWKI010000018.1 GCA_030614255.1 Actinomycetes bacterium | reverse complement strand
CTTTATGGCACTCTCCAAGCTTAAGTTAAGAACTTTGTCGAGTTCTAGGGTGGAGCCAATATCTGTGCTTATTTCGGAGAGGGTGGTAAGCTCAAGAACTCTTTTTTGGAGCTTCTCTTCGGCTTGCCTGTGTTCGGTAATGTCCTTGAAATCTTCAACAATGCCAATCAGTTCGCCATTGGAAGCCCTAAAAGGGGTAACCGTCACAATGCAAAGGACTTTGGTACCATCCTCGCGTTCTTTTTCTGCCTCGCACTCGATGTGTTCCTCGCCACCGAGAATCCGAGTCAACGGACAACTGGGAGTATGACAAAGAGGACCGCGAAACACCTCATAGCACTTTTTGCCCGCCGATTCATCCTCGCTTATACCCGATAAATTTAAAAATGTTTCGTTAACTTGAAGTACGTTAAAATCTTTATCGACCACGCGCATCCCGTCAGCTGCAGTGTTAAATATCTGGCTGAGTTCTGTGCGGACGAGCTGCGTTATCTTCTCAAATCGAGTATGCCTGTCGCTCACTACTCCTACCACAGAGCCAACAAAAATAAACCCAAAGGCCATAGAAACAATAGATAATTCAATATCGGGAAGGTGAATACCAACGTGCAAGAAAGTTAAAAATAAGCTTATGGGAAGCCCGCCTTTCAGACCCCACCATAGAGCGGCTAAAACAATTGGAATATAAAACAGGTGAGTGTGAATGACATACATTTCCAAAACAAGGTGAAAATAGCACTCCAGCCCAATGCAGGCTGCTAGTAGGAACCCCATCACTAAAAACTGAGATAATCTTGGCTTTTTGAGATTACTCTGTTCTTTTTCAGTAGTATTCATGATTACTCTCCAAGCTCCCCATCCAGCCCGCTAAAATTCTCCACGCAACCAAAATGAAACTTATCACCCAACCCTTTAGGGGGTTGCCTCTAAACATAGTGCCCAGAGGCAAGAGCAAAAAATAAAAAGGCTATAAAGATGATATACATTCACCTTTATAGCCTCCGGTTCTTCCGTCTTGGCTATGCTTGTAAATTGGCTTCTATCGCTTGGCTCTTATTACACTCTCTGCTTCAGCTCTCTGTTTTATGAGCTCTGTGCGAAGCTTTCCAGTCGAATCCTATGCATTTCCCGGCTTTAAACACCAGGGAAAATGAGCCATATCTCCTCTTGCCGAAAAGATCGATAAATGCATCGGATACCTCTTCATCGAGACCGATGATAGTCTCAACGAACTTGTCCACTGCTTCACGGTGATATCTTTCTAAAGAACTGTAACGCTGCCACCACTTAAATTGCTGCTGAAGTACTCTGCACTTCTTGAGGTTCTCGATACGCCAGGCAAGCTCCCCCTCCCCTCCTCCAGTAAACAGTTCACTGGGAGGAATATAACAACAGCGATTTCTACACATCAAACCCGGCAGTAATACGATTGGGTGGTTTTTGATGACGTCTATGAGAATTTCTTCTGTAAATTTGGGCTTATTATATTGACACAATGTGAGAACCGGGACCTCTTTAGAAAGAGAGTCGAGCTTTACCTCATATTCAGTGAGCTTCTTTAACCAGGCAGTCTTCTTTAGAGCCCAGGTTGCCTCTTCGGCAAGCCGCAAACCCTTGTATCCCTCGCGAAGTGCCAATTTCGCCTCTTTCTTCACTCGCCTTATCACAGCATCGGGCTCAAACTCGCCATCTCTGATGTAGAAGTCTTTGGAGACCACCACACTTAACTGCCCGGAATCAAAATATTTTTGGACATCTATGTTCGCTTTTTTAAAAGCATTTTTTACTTCCTGAGGAGTGTTTTCATCCGCAACATAAACACACTTTTCGTTGTTTTCCAAGCCATGCTTTAAAAAGGGTACCACTACTGAAAACTGTTGCTCTCCGTTCTCATACAGAGAACAGAGGTGATCCCCAAATTTTAAACTTTTCAGATTCTCTATAAATCTTTCGGTCATTTTTACTCTTCCCCTCTTCCTCGCTTCTAATTTTATCACATTTTGTATCATATTTTCCGATTTTCTAGTCCTTTTACCAGTGCTTTTGTAAGTAAAAAAGCTGAAGGGAAATATCCCTTCAGCCTCCGGTTCTTCCGTCTTGGCCGATCTGGAAATCAAGCAAACATTTCCATTTCTAAGTTTTAAACTTCAGCTTAATAAACTTCAGCTTAAAACGCTTTATTTTTTAGTTCGGCAAAAAGCATAAGAAACTTTAGTACTATTTTATAGTAGTTTATAACATTTTAACATATTGCTTTATATGTCGGTGCTTTATGTGTCGGTTTATCATGCGTTAATTTATTCTATTTATAAAAACTATCACAAACTATCAGGGGCACTTTCATCTTATTTAGTTAGTTGAATAGTGTCAGATTGGCCCGTTTAAAACAATATTAAGAAGGTCGTCTCAATGCACGTTAAACAATAAATTGCTTCTTTTCGTCCGCGAACATTTAATTTTTGTTGTGTTGCAGCCTAACCTGTTTATATTCGAACATTTCTTCCACATATCCTTGCTGTCTTAGTTTTCCCGGTAACTTCTCCCCTGCTTTTTGGTCAAAAAGGTTATGAACAAAACTATGAACCCAAAAAGCAAGAGTCAGAGCACCGTGCCTGCCTATCGACAGACATGAATGAGTGATTTTAAAAAGCACTGGTCGGGGCGACTGGATTCGAACCAGCGACCACCAGACCCCCAGCCTGGTGCGCTACCAAACTGCGCCACGCCCCGATAACAATAGTTTACATTATTTACATTATCCTTTTTGAGCCAATAAAAAACAGCGAACTCATTATATCTAAGCCGCTATTTTCGTTCAAGATGATTTTAGGCATTGTATCCCCTGGAAGTTAATTTCCTTACACAATGAATGTAACGATTTATCCTGATTACCATCCAAAGAGAGCAGTTATTCAACTCAATCAACACATCCACTTAACTGAGATTATGCTTTTTATATCACTTAACCTTCTGTTTTTAAAAATCCATTTTCTCTCAATAATTTGAAAACGTCTTCGGCTAATCCCGGCATCTTTTCGTCATATTTATTTAATATATCAAGTATATCGTCAAAATAGTAAATGCTTTTCACAGCACTTCCTTCTCTGTAAGCACAATATATGTCTGCGATGTAGCCTTCGCCTTTTTCTCGCAGATTAAGATAGAGCATAGTGCGTAACAAATCCCGGTCTAAGATGTTATTATCAGACTTAAACTGCTTTTTTCTTTTTGAAATCCAATCCTCTATATCTTTTTCTGAAATACGATATTCTTTCCCGAATTTAATATGACCCATTTTCCCTATTTTGCACCATTCTCGAATGGTTGTGGGCTTAAGGTTTAATTTTTCGGCCACTTGCTTTGGAGTATAGAACTTATTTTCCTTTTCCATTTCAGACCTCACTATAACTTAGTTTACATAATTATATCTCATTATATCTAATTAACTTGCAATTTGCCAGTGTTTGAATTTTCTATCGGCTATATAGATTTACCTTTGAATACGCTTAATAACAGCTACCAGTCTCCAGCTTCCAGTCACCAGGAAAGCCAAAAAACTTGTTATTGCTTTTAGTTTTTAAAATTCTCGTAGGTTGTTCATGAGGTGACTGCCCGATGGCGGGAGCTATGCTTACAGCCGACCGTTAAATGAATGGAGACTTGAAACAGTTGCGGCACCCGCTGCGGGTCGCTCTAAGAGAATCGACTGAGTAGGCCCGCCTGCCCGCCCACAAAATAAAATTCTTTGGGCAAATAAGATGCTAAACAATTTAAAAAGGATAAACGGTGTGTTTTTCACATGTAACGAGATTGATCAGTAGCCAAATGCTTTTAATTCATCTTTTGCTCCACGAAGCATTAAATCAGAAACACAACTGAGAGGATGCTTGTTTTCATACAAAATCTGATAAACAGCCCTGGTAATAGGCATATCAATACCTCTTTTTTCGGCCAGTTTGTATACTGCTTTGGTAGTTTTTGCTCCTTCGGCAACCATCTTCGTTTCGGCGGTAACTTCTTCCAAAGTCATTCCTTTAGCAATCTTTTCTCCGGTATTTCTGTTTCTGCTATAACGGCTCGTACACGTAGCTATTAAATCGCCCATCCCGGAAAGACCGGCAAAAGTCAAAGACTGAGCACCCATATTTAACCCCAAACGAGCCATTTCAGCCAACCCTCGCGTCATTAAAGATGCCCTGGTGTTATCACCATAACCCAAACCATCGGACATTCCCGTAGCCAATGCTATGATATTTTTTGTAGCTCCTCCAAGTTCAACTCCAATAATATCGGGATTGGTATAAACCCTAAAATAAGGGGTCATGAACATATCTTGAATCTTTAAGACAACTTCCTTTTTATGCGCGGAAACAACCGTTGTGCTGGGTATTTCGCGGCTTACTTCTTCCGCATGATTAGGCCCCGAAATAACTGCAATCTTCTCAAAAAACTTTTCAGGCAATTCGCTGGCAATAACTTCGGACATGCGCATGAGAGTATCAATCTCTATACCCTTGGTAAAACTCACAATAATCTGATCTTCAAGGTAATCCTTTAACCTTCGCACAATCTCTCTCATTCCATGTGATGGGACTACTAGTGCCACAACCTCAGCACCTTTTACAACATCGCCCATATTGGAAGATACTTCCAAATTTTCAGGAAAAATTATTTTAGAGAGATAACGAGGGTTACGCCTACCGGATTGAGCTTGGTTGGCAAGCTCTTCATCTCTTGCCCATAACGAAACCTCGAGACCCTTCTTTGCCAAAAGGACCGAAATAGCCGTTCCCCAACTCCCCGCACCTATAACTGCTATTTTACTGGATTTTTCTTCCAATCTTTGACTCCTCACCTTTTAAAAGTCGTCTTATATTTGACCTGTGCTTGTAAATTGCCACGGAAGCAATAACTAGACTAAATATTATATAAGGAAAATTGTCTCGATAAAAATATATCATAAAAAAAGGAAATGCAGCAGCTACTATAACTGAACCAAGCGAAACATGTCTTGTTAATAAAGCGACAATAAGCCAGATTAAAAACAAAATAGGAATTATTTTTGGAACAAGGGCCAATAAAACACCCGTGCTAGTAGCTATTCCCTTACCACCAGAAAATTTGAGAAATATAGACCAATTATGACCTGTTATAACTGCAAAACTCGCAAGCACAACCACTATTGTATCGAACATCGAATAATTTAAAAGAACGGTATTGGTAAAAAAGCAAGACCTAAAAATAGTTGGGGCACCTCTAAAGAAAAAATTTGCCAGCCCAACTACAAAAACCCCTTTAAGAATATCGCACAGAAGCACTGAGATACCTGGAAGCTTACCCAATACTCTTAAGGTATTTGTCGCACCAAGATTCCCGCTTCCTTCTTCTCTGATATCTACTCCATAAAAGAGTTTACCGATTAACAAAGAAAATGAAATTGAACCAATAAGATAACTCAAAACAATAACGAAAGTTGCCTTAAAAAACACTACCGATAACCTCCTTTGAAAAGTTAATATTGTTTTACGCTAATTAAAATATCAGCCGTCTTTTCGTCTTTTGCCTTTCCCTTTAAAGCGTAATCTTACCGGAACCCCTTCAAAAACAAAGGCTTTACGAATCTCAGATGTCAAGTATCTTTTAAAATATACGTTAACTAGCTTTGACTCATTAACAAAGAATAAAAATGTGGGCGGGCCCTTCTTAATCTGTGTTGCATATAATAAATTGAGCTTTTTCCCTCCTTTGGACATAGTGTGCCCTTTTGCCTTTATTTGTTGAACAAGCCAATTAAGTTGAGATGTCGAAATTTGTTTAAAATATCCTTCGATAATTTTATCTATCATCGGAAAAATTTTGCTTATGCCTCTATTTCTAAGAGCTGAGATTTTGAGAACGGGAGCATAATCAATAAATCTAAACTTTCTCACTAGACCCGAATAAAGCGCATCGACATCCTCAACATCAACTAAATCCCACTTATTTAGTAAAATTACGAGAGCACATCCTCTGCTTCTTGCCATATCGGCAATTTTTTGATCTTGTTCCGTTACCCCTTCTGACGCATCTAATACAAGCAAAGCAATATCGGCTCCACCGAGAGCTCTAAGGGCACGCACCATTCCATAATATTCTACACCCTTTATCTTTTTTCGACGGCGAAGACCAGCCGTATCAATAAACTTATAGAGCGTCCCGTCCCTCTCAATCATCGTGTCAACAGCGTCTCTGGTCGTTCCGGCAACACTACTTACTATCACCCTGTCTTCCCCAAGCAACCTGTTGCATACGGAGGATTTTCCGACATTCGGTCTCCCTATGATAGCAACGTTAATCGCTCCCTCTACCTCCTCCATCTCTTTGGAAGGAAGAGCTCTTACCAGTTCATCCAATAAATCGCCTATACCCAATCCATGTGTAGCAGAAATTGCATACGGTTCACCCAGTCCCAAAGAACAAAAAGAAAATTTGTCAAACTCTTTTGTGACATCATCGAGTTTGTTTACAACAAGAAATATAGGCTTCTTTTCTCGTCGCAATATATTAGCAATCTCTTCATCGCCAGGAAAAAGGCCACTTTTCCCATCGACAACAAAAATTATTGCATCCGCTTCCTCTACAGCAAGAAATGCTTGCTCTCGAATAGATTCGGTAAGATTTTCCTTTTCTCCAAAGATAAGACCACCGGTGTCCACAACGGTAAAAGTCGTCCCTGACCACTCCGTCTTTATATAATTTCGGTCCCTTGTAACCCCATCTAATTCATCTACAATAGTAAACTGACCGGATGCTATTCTATTGACCAAAGTGGACTTTCCCACATTGGGCCTACCCACGATTGCAATTAATGACAAAGAAAAATCAACTCCCCGCACTTATTTTAATCAAATCCCTAACAAACCCTTCTCCACTACTTGAAACCGAGTAAATTGGGATTTTTAATTTTTGTTTAAGATCATCGATGGTCATGTTGTCCAAGAATAATCCGTCATCATTCAGCATAATATCAGGTAAAAAAACAGGTGGCTCAAAAGTTCTATCTTTCAACGCATTTAAAATATCAGAACCCGTAACCAATCCTGCAACGGTCACATTCTCACCAAAAAATTTATTCTGTACTTTTTTTACATCAAGAAAAACTCCAAATTTTTTTAGTTTTTCAGAGGCATCTTTCAAAATTAACCCTGGCATCTCTCCTGTTAATATAGTTCCTTTTAGGGGCTTAAGAACATTAGCGCACTCCATTAAAGCTTCCTTAAAATCGGACAAAAAAAGACGTGTCAAACCGATGCCATTCTCAATTTGAGGAAAATCCTCATAGTATTCTTTGTTAGGCAAGGTCTTGTTACTCATCAAGTAAAATTCATCAGCGAGAAAAACCCAGGACGATTTCTTTCTCTCCAAAAACTTCTTTTGAAGAATACCTATCTCTTCAATCAACAAACCGGCTTCTTCAGCAGTAAATGAACGCATGCTGCAAAGCCCTTTTCTGTGAGCCGTAAGACCCACAGGCACAATCCCCACAGACTCAACTTCGATATAATCTTCAAAGAG
This sequence comes from Actinomycetes bacterium, assembly GCA_030614255.1. Classification (GTDB taxonomy): domain Bacteria; phylum Actinomycetota; class Aquicultoria; order UBA3085; family Oleimmundimicrobiaceae; genus JAUSCH01. Next base: position 17,923 of record JAUWKI010000018.1, on the reverse strand, counting down.
TTCGGAAAGAGTGCGCCTTAAATTATCGCCATCGTTCACATCGGGGCAAAGAACAATTTGTATATGGATATGAATACCCGCCTTCAAAAGATATTCAAGATACTCAAAAGCTCTATCTTCACCTCTTGGCCTAATTAACTTCGAGCGAACCTCTGGGTCCGTCGAATGAAGTGAGACATAAAGCGGACTTAAGCGCTGCTCTTTTATTCTTTTTAAATCAATGTCATTCAGGTTTGTTAATGTAATAAAGTTTCCGTACAAAAAAGAGAGTCGATAGTCATCATCTTTTATAAACAAGGTTTTTCTAACACCAGCTGGTAATTGATCTATAAAACAAAAAATGCACCTGTTTTTGCAGAATTTTAATTTTTCAAAAACTGATGATGAAAATTTGATTCCAAGCGATTCTCCTGCTATCTTCTTTATCTTAAAACAAAGTTTCTGACCGCTACGTAAAATATTAAGATTAAGTTCCGGCGAGTAAGAATGAACCTGAAAATCGATAACATCTCTTAGAAAAATGCCGTCAATATTTTCCAAGACATCCCCAACTTGAACACCGACTGTAGCTGCCACACTCCCCTTTTTAACTTCAGAAATTTTTGCAATCATTTAGACGCCTTCACTTTTTAAAAAAATGATATCTGGCAAACAAACTTGAAAGATCGGGGACGGTTCTTCACCGCAACTCCTTAACGATCTTTACTACCTCATCGATAATCCAGTCGGGTGTGGACGCTCCCGCCGTAACCCCAACATAATTAACCCCATCAAACCATTCCTTCTCCATCTCCGAGGCAGTCTCAATATGATATGTTCCCGGATTAACCTCTACACATATCTGAGCTAATCTAGAAGTATTGGCGCTGTTTTTACCGCCAATAACTAGCATCAAATCAGTCTTTCTCGCCAAATTTCTTGCAATTATTTGTCTTTTAACGGTAGCGTCACAGATTGTGTTAAATATCTTAATTTCTTCCATCTTTGGAATCAATTCGTTTATAACTTCCCTTAAGGTTTCAACTGGCTGTGTAGTCTGAACGACAACACCCACTCTTTCAAGGTCGGAAAGTTCTTTAATGTCTTTGATGTTCTCAGCTATTACTGCGTTGCCCCCGGCATAAGCGAGAATCCCGATTACCTCAGGATGGTTTCTCTCTCCAATAATTACAAGATTATATCCTTCTTTCACGAGTTTTCTGGCACAATGTTGAGCCTTTTTTACAAAAGGACAGGTAGCATCGACAACTTCCAGCCCTTTCTCTTTTGCCATGATTTTTATTTTCGGGTCGACGCCATGGGAGCGGATAATTATTGTCCCTTCGTCGATTAAGTCCAAGTTATCTACAGAGCTAATTCCTTTGTCTTTAAGCCAACCAACAACCTGAGGGTTGTGAATTAGGGGTCCCAAGGTGCAAATTGGCTCAGGCAATTTACCTACTGCCTCTTGGGCAAGTTTTAGCGCTCTTTCTACTCCATAACAATATCCTGCCTGCTCAGCAACTTCTACTTTCACTCTTTACATCTCCCCCAAAATTGACGAAATGGCCTCGCCGATTTTCTCGGTAAGTTGTTCTTTGTCGTTAATCAAAGGTAGTGGCTTGCCAATTTTTACCTTAACCTTTGGAAACCTCGGTAATAAATTGCCTTTAGGTAAAATCTTTTCGGTCCCCTTGATTCCCATGGGAACAACTAGGACACCACTTTTAATTGCGATAAGCGCAGCTCCTTTATGAAGAGGCCCCAATTTCCCATCTTCTAATCGATTTCTTCTTCCCTCTGGGAAAATAGCAAAAACCTGGCCTCTCGATAAAACTTCAAGTGAATTCTTAAAAGCCCGTCTGTCATATTTCCCCCTATGAATGGGAAAAGCACCGAGTTTTCTGAAAAAAAAACTTAGCAGCGGATTTCGAAACAGTTCTTCTTTCGCCATGCTACATACCTTGCGTGGAAACAATGCCACATTTACCACAAAAGGATCGATATTGCTTAGGTGATTCGATACAACAACAACCGGCTCGATCTTTGGAATATTTTCCTTGCCAATAATGCTTAACCTGTAAAACAGTTTTAATATGATAAAAGACAGCCCTATAAAAAAATTGTAAAAAAAATTGTTTGTTTCGTTCAATTTAATTTTCACCCTTTATTACATGCAGAACTTCTTCAATTACCTCTTCGGCATTCTTTTCAGTAGTATCAATCACATGGGCATCGCGGGCTTTAACAAGAGGACTATTGGGCCTGGTGCTATCTATTGTATCACGAGAAATTATCTCTTTTTCCAGTGATGACACTTTAATATCATGGCCCTTGTCTTTCAACTCAACACATCTTCTTCTAGCTCGCTCTTCCGTCGAAGCAAAGAGAAAGAATTTATGTTCTGCTTCAGGGAATACACAAGTTCCTATGTCACGCCCCTCGGCAACCACATCTTTGCCTACAGCCAACTCTCTTTGAATTTTAACCATTGCTTTTCTTACAGCGGGCACCTTAGCCACAATTGAAACACTGTTACTTACCCGTGGTAAGCGTATCTCTTTGGTTACATCGATATCATTTAGATATGTTTTTATATGCAACCTTCCATCGATAAGACTCTCTGAAAAGGAAATTTTTGCATCATTTGCAAGTTTTGCAAAAGCCATTTCATCAGACAAATCAACTTTAGTTTGAAGCGCTTTCCACGTTAAGGCCCTATACATTGCTCCGGTATCTAAATAACTAATCTTTAATCTTTTTGCTATCTCCTTAGCAACGGTACTTTTACCAGAGGCAGCCGGCCCATCAATTGCTATTATCAATAATTTTCTCCTTGGTCAAAGATTTTAAAGTATATTCAAACGCCGGAAACGAAACCTCTATGCATTTTGAATCTTTTATTGTAGTGGTACCTTCAGCAAGCATTCCGGCAATTGTGAGCGCCATCGCCATCCTGTGATCTCCAAAAGAAGAACAAGTATTTCCTTTTAATCTGCTCGAACCATGAACCACAAAACCGTCTTCAAGTTCTTCGATATTGACTCCAAGCTTCTTAAGCTCGGAACATATCGCCCCTATACGATCGGTCTCTTTTACCCTCAATTCTTTAGCATCTTTAACTATAGTTGTGCCTTCAGCCTGAGTTGCAGCAACCGCAAAGATTGGCAATTCGTCCACAAGCTTTGGAATAAGTTCGCCCTCAATTGTCACAGCTTTTAATTTGCTCGATTTTACAGAGATATCGGCCCAGGGTTCTCCGCATATCATTCTTTCATTTAAAACCTCAATATTAGCACCCATCTTCAACAAAATATTCAAAAGACCAATTCTTGATGGATTAATACCCACATCTTTAATAATTATCTTCGAGTGCTTCATAAGAACAGCTGCCACAATAAGGAAGGAGGCCGACGAAAAATCACCGGGGATTTCTATTTTTGCCCCTTTAGGCACACTGCCACCTTGAACACACACTTCTTTACCGGCTATCTCAATATCGACGTCCATAAATTCTAACATCCGCTCAGTATGGTCCCTCGACTTCGTCTTTTCCAAAACACACGTTTTCCCGCTCGCCAAAAGACCGGCCAGTAAAAGACAGCTTTTAACTTGAGCACTTGGAACAGGAGTTTCATAAGATATTCCCTTTAAGGGTCGTCCCACAATTGTAATAGGCGCCCTTCTGTCTTTATCTCCGGCCCCCATATCCGCTCCCATTAACCGGAGAGGTTTTATGATTCTGTCCATTGGTCTTTTCTTTAATGAGTCATCACCGGTTAATATCGAGGGGAAATTTTGTCCGGCCAATATGCCGGGGAGAATTCTCATTGTTGTGCCCGAGTTGCCTAAGTCTAAAACTTTTTTGGCTTCTTTGAGACCCCTTAATCCCACTCCCTTGATTATCAGCTCAGTTGAACTCAATCTTCTGATTTCTACCCCCAAAGAAATCATGCAATTTAAAGTGCTCAAACAATCGACCGATGGCAGAAATCCTAAAATATGAGTTTCTCCTTCAGCTATTGCTCCAAGCATTAAAGCCCGGTGTGATATTGACTTATCTCCTGGAACCTTAACTGTTCCATTAAGTCCAGAAACTTTGCTTATTGTTAAATCCATTTAAGCCTTTTCGCCAAACAGTTTTTTATCTTTCTTCTCTTTCATAAGCACTTTTCAGTTCTACCTCGTAACCTTTGTCTTTTAAAACCTTTGTCGCTCTCTCGGCTGCTTGAGAGTCGGTTATTATCAATTTAACCAAACCGGAACTTTCAGTTAAGTGAACCATCTCTATGTCCTCAATGTTTATACCCATGCTTCCAACTGTAACCGTAATATCGCTTATGACTCCCGGTCTATCTCTAACAGGAATTGAAAGTTCGCGGAATTGAGAGATATCTTTATGAAGAATTGAGGGAAGATTTTTCCTTACTGCCCTTGCTTTTTCAAGTTTGCTTTCTAGGGTCTTTTCGTCTTTTTTATCAATTGCCCTAGATAACTCCCGAAGTTCCTTTTGGAACCCTTGAATTTCTTTTAAAATTGCGTCGCGATTTTCAAAACAGATATCCAACCACATTGAGGGATTACCCGCAGCAATTCTGGTCATATCTCGAAAACCACCGGCCGCAAGCAACAAGAGATTCTCTTCTTCGCTCGTATGACTATGCGCCAGATTTACCAACGTAGCTGAAAGTAAATGAGGTAAATGGCTTATTGTAGCAACCAGTTCATCGTGTTTATCAGGGTCAATGGCAATTACGTTCGCACCGATTGAAGCAAGGAGAGAATGTAGTCGTTTAAAGGCCTTCATATCAGTCTTTGAAGTAGGTGTCAGAATATAATAAGCATTTTTAAAAAAGTCCGCATTTGCAGCAGAAACCCCTTCATGTTCAGAGCCGGTCATCGGATGTCCGCCAATAAAATGAACTCTTGAAGGCAAAAGTTCCTCAATACAACGAGAAATGCTTGATTTGGTGCTACCAACATCGGTTACAATACATCCATCTTTTAAAAATGGAGCAGCTTTCTTTACAGTATCAACAATTGTACTAACGGGAGTAGCAATAAAAACTAAATCAGAATCCCTTACCCCTTTTTCTAATAATAAAGTGCCTTCATCGATTGCGTCTAATTTTTTTGCTTCATCTATCGTTTCCTGATGCCTGGCGATACCTATAACTTTCGGGGGATTAGGTAATTTTTTTATTGCTAAACCCAATGACCCTCCAATAAGCCCAACACCAATTATCGAAATTTGTTTAAATTTTCCCATATTAGCTATACTTCATCTCTTTTCCAAAGTTACTCACAAGAGGAGTTACTTTTTTCATTAATTTTGTAAAATCGGCGGGCGCTAATGATTAAGGGCCACCGCATAAAGCATCTTCTGGACTTTCGTGAACTTCGATCATAAGACCATCTGCCCCTCGCCTCCATATCACCGACCATCCATCTTCTGGCAGGTTTATTAACTACCCAACTTAACCCTTACCCTGTGTTTTTATCAGCTTAGCACTTCTCTTAACGCCCTTATAAACTTTTTATTCTCCTCCGGCATTCCAATCGTCACTCTTATGAAGTTTTCGTAACCGGGACCAAAAATATCCCCCGTTCGAACTATTACCCCTTTTTGTAAAAGCTGATTGAACACTTTTTTGGAATCAACTTTTAAATCCACCAAGATGAAATTAGCTTCAGATTTTAAACAACTTAACCCCATTTTATCGAACTCTTCATACAAAAAACGCTTTTGTTTTAATGTTAACTTTTTTCTTTCCGCGACTTTATCCACGCAATCCAAGCTGGCGATAGCCGCAACTTGGGCAAGATGATTAACATTAAACGGCTCTCTTATCTTGTTTACGGCGGATACGATGGTCTTTGGCGCAATTCCGTATCCAATCCGCAAGCCCGTAAGCCCGTAAATTTTCGAAAACGTTCTAAGGATAACTATTGGCCTCTTTTCATCAAAATAGTCTAGCCCGTTGGGATAGCTCTCGTCGTCAACATATTCGAAATAAGCCTCGTCGAAAACAACCATTACGTTCTCGGGAATCTCACTCATAAAAACATCAATTTCTTCTTTTGAAACAATTGTACCCGTAGGATTGTTGGGATTGCATATAAACACAATCTTTGTTCCCTCGTTTACTGCACTCAACATGTTTTTTAGATCATGTCGATGATTAATCAAAGGAATCTCCCGACACACACCACCCATCATCCTTGTAACGGTCGGATATACGACAAACGAAGGACATGCCATAACGACCTCATCGCCAGGATTTAAACAAATTTGTGCCAATAATCGCAAAAGTTCGTTTGAGCCGTTCCCAATCATCAAATTCGACTCCGGAAATCCCAGAAACTTCACCAATTTACTTTTAAGTTCAACGCAACCACCATCAGGATAACGATTCACTTCGTTTTGGGTACGCGAAACCGCTTCCATCGCTTCAGAAAAGGGTGGATAGGGAGACTCATTAGATGCAAGTTTTATTACTTCTTCAAGTCCCAGCTCTCGTTTCACGTCCGAAATAGGCTTTCCGGGGCTATACGGTCTTAATCCATTTAGTTCTGAACGAAAAAAATTGTTCATCCGGCTCACCTCTAGAGAATCAAACCGACACCCTACGTGCCGGTTTGATCATTCATTAAATTTTAACATAGCAAGTACCCAGACTCAAGAATTTACCTGCTAACATACCAAATTATGCCTCATCGCAATCTTAATAATAGGTGCCATTAAGTAAAGTTATTACACCTTCTTCGCCGTAAAATTCTATAATATTAAGTGCCCCTCTGTCTTGGGTAATCTTCCAAAAACTTGTCAATTCTAAACCAAGAATATCGCTGATTATTGTCTTAATAGGCCCACCGTGACTAACTACAAGAATATTTTTACCTCCATTTTTATTTAAGATTTCATTTAATGCCCCCATTACTCTCGTCTTGAAATCTAACCATGATTCTCCACCGGGAATCTGTACCTCGGAGGTTCTTTTCAACCAATCATCAGCAAGACCGGGGTATCTCTCCTTGATTTCGGGGTAGGTCAACCCATCCCATTCACCAAAATCAACCTCATTTAATCCAGGTACTTTACAAACATTGAGTCCGTGTGGCTCCGTGACAATTTTGGCTGTTTGATTTGCGCGTATTAACGCACTCGAGTAAGCGATGTCAATTTGCTTGTTTGCAAGAAACGAGGACAGAGCTCTGGCTTGGCTCTCCCCGTTGGACGTTAAGGATAAGTTAGTCAAACCCAGATATTTTCCCTGCGCGTTCCACTCAGTCTCACCGTGCCTTGCCAAATAAACTCTAGTCATTTTTTCCATCCTCCGCCTCAGAAACACCGGCACTTTCAAATGTCGCCATCTCGTTTATTATCTTCGTTGCAGCTTCGACTAGACTCATACAGAGAGCTGCTCCCGTTCCTTCGCCGAGCCGCATATTCATAAAGAGCATGGGCTTTAGTCCCAATAATTCCAAAACTTTCTTATGCCCAGGTTCAACAGACACGTGGGAAGCTATCATATAGTTTACCGATTCGGGAGCAATTTTTGAAGCAACTAGTGCCGCGGCTCCGGAAATAAATCCATCTATGAGAACAGGGGTTTGATTGGCTGCTGCAGATAGAATAACGCCTGCCAAGCCGGCTATTTCCAGTCCACCCACTTTTGATAAGACATCTATTGGATCAGCAGGGTTTGGTTTATTAATCCGGATTGCCTTCTCAATTACACCTACCTTAAGCACAAGCCCTTCATCATCTATACCTGTTCCCTTACCGACTACATCTTCCACCGGGATATTACCAAAAACAGCAGTGATTGCGCTGCTTGGGGTGGTATTGCCAATTCCCATCTCTCCCGTCCCCAAGATGGTGACGCCTTCGCCTATCTCTTTTTCGGCCACGTCTATCCCTACCTCAATTGCGGCTATGGCCTCATTTTTTGACATGGCAGGTCCTTTGGCCATGTTATCGGTACCCATTTTTATCTTACGCGAGATTAAACCGGTTGCTTTAAGGGGTGTGGCTATCCCTATATCAACTACTTTAACATCAGCACCAACATGTCTTGCCAAGACATTAATCCCGGCACCGCCGTTTAAAAAATTATAGACCATCTGAGGGGTCACTTCTTGAGGGTAAGCGCTCACTCCTTCCTCAACAACGCCATGGTCGCCGGCCATGACAATTATTGTCTTCTTCCCAATTTTCGGCTGAGAGTCTTTGGTAATTCCGGCAAGCTTTTTGGCTGTTTCCTCCAAAACACCGAGACTCCCAAGTGGTTTGGTTAAAGAATCAAGTCTTTTTTGGGCAAGTCCCATCGCCCTTTCATCCAAAGGTTTTATTTTGCTTTTTACAACCTCCAAAATCATCAATGTTCCTCCTTCGTTTTTAGATTAAAATTTCTCCAATTGCTTCAACCAGTATTCGATTTTCTTCCTCGCTTCTAATGGCCATCCTAAAAAATCTTTCAGAAAGCCCGCTAAATGAGACGCAATTCCTGACATAAAAACCACGCCGAAGAAGTTCTGTGTAAAAAGTCTTTGAATTAAATTTATCCGTAACAACTTCCGCTAAAAGAAAGTTGGTTTGTGAGGGATAAACTTTTAAATCAGAAATATTGCTAAAAATTGAAAGTAGCTTATCTCTTGCTTTCATGTTCTTTCCCAATGTAGCCATTTTAAAATCTTTATCTTTAAGTGCAATAGCGGCGGTTTTTTGAGCTAGGGCATTAACATTCCAGGCGGGCGTCTTATTCTTCAACTTAAAAATTAGAGACTCGTTTGAAACAATATATCCTACTCTCAACCCCGCAAGCGAGTAAAACTTCGTGAGCGAACCTAAAACAGCCAAGTTACTATATTCATTTACCAGCAACTTTAAAGTATAGTCTTCTTTCTTTAACACAAAATCCATAAACGCCTCGTCAACCACAACAAACACGTCTTTTTTTCTCGCTTCCCCTAGCAGCTCAACCAGATTATCCCTCGAACAAAGATTGCCCGTAGGATTGTTTGGATTACAAAGAAAAAGCATGTCAACATCGTTAAGTTCCGATATTGTTAAATCAAGCGGGAAAGCGAAATTTTTATCCTTTTGTAAATTCAGATTCTTTCTTTCGCCACCGGTAGAAATTATGGCAATCTCGTACTCACAAAAAGTTGGCGATACAATCAAAGCTTTTGGAGGACGAAGGTAATTGACCAGTAAAAATATGGCCTCGGAAGAACCATTGGTAATCAACAAATTTCTCTCATTTAAATCGAGATTTTTAGCAAGAACAGATCTTAGAGTCACGCAATTCATATCCGGGTAATTCGCGACATCTTTAACGCTAACCCTGCTTAAATAATCAACAACAACTTTAGGTGGCCCATGAGGATTTATGTTCGAGCTAAAATCCAAGATTTTTTGAGCATCAAGACCATATCTACGAGCAACTTCATCAAGATTTCCCCCGTGGATCCGCTCTACCATAAATCACCACCTACCAAAAAAATCATGAGGACAATAATCTCATTGATTTCAATCAGGGCACCATAAGTGTCTCCGGTTAAACCACCGATTTTTGAAGTAACTTGCTTAGCAAAAATCACCGTAAATAAAAATACTCCGATTAAAGCAAATGCTGCAGAGGGCAGCCAAAAGATTGCCAATAGTGTAAAGATGGTCGCGACAAAAAATTCTCTGATTCCACTAAAACTAGAAAAGATTTTTCCAGCCCCCTCGCTTCTGGTGTAAGGGAAAAAGACAATTGCAAGCACCACTGACCAACGGGCAAGCAAAGGCATCATTACCAGGACAAAAAGTCTTAACTTACCGAATAAGCCATAAAGAAGCGTAAATTTTAGAAGCATCAAACAAATCGCGCAAGTTATACCATGGGCCCCCACGTTGCTATCCTTCATTATCGCAAGAATCCTCTCTTTGTCTCCCCTGCCGCCCAACAGCCCGTCGCAGGTATCTATAAAACCATCCAAATGCAAGCCCCCATTCAAAGATATAAGGATGATAATGATAAAAATATCTATAACCATCTTTGGAAACACAAAAGAGAGAACCCAATCACATAAAACCAGTATGAGTCCGAAGACTAAGCCCACAAGTGGAAAGAGAGCAACTGATTTTCCCAAAATATCGGGTTTTAATTCGTCTTTGCTCTTAATTGGAATGGAAGACAGAAATTGAAAAGCCGCAATTATAGTTCTCAAAACTTTGCACCCCATCTCCAAAAAATCAAACTAACTGCTGTAAATGAGCCCAGTGCAAGTAACGAGATTGCATAGTGTATCCTTATCGCTTCAGAAATACAGCTCGTAGTCAATGGACGAACCGACTCCCCAAGCTTGCTCTTTGGAATGGGTTTCCCATCATAAAGACTTAAACCGCCAAGCTGGACGCCTAATGTGCCCGCCATTGCAGCTTCCGGGATACCTGAATTTGGACTCAAGTGCTTTTTTGAATCTTTAAGCATCGTTCTGACACAACCACGTAAATCTTTGCCAAGAACCAAAGAAACAACCACAAAAAATAAACCCGTAATTCGAGCGGGAATAAAATTTAGAATGTCGTCAAGCTTTGCCGAAACGAACCCAAATTTTTCATATTTCTCGTTTTTGTAACCCACCATTGAATCAAGCGTGTTGACGGCTCTATAAGTAAAAGCAAGCGGCGCACCACCCAAAAAAGCAAAGAACAAAGGAGCGACAACAGCATCGTTTATATTCTCGGCTATTGTTTCAATAACGGCTCTTCCTACATCCTCAAAACTTAAATTATCTGTATCTCTCCCGACTAAACCCGACAGATTTTTTCTAGCTTGCTCAAGCTGGCCTCTCTTTAAATCTTTAAAAACATCTTTAGCTCTATCAGCAAGCTCCCTGCACGCTATGCTCGCATATATTAAATATGCTCCTAAAGCAAAACCTAAAAAATTTGATACTCTACCCGCAAAAACTAAAACAAAATGGACGAAAAAATAAGAAAAAGCCACGATTGTAAGGGTCAGAATTAATCCACCGAAATACTCCAACTTATCTTTAAAAAAACACCTCAAAATATTTTCGGCCCTAGTGATTAAAAAGCCGATTAACCTCACGGGATGAGGTAAAAAAGCCGGGTCCGCAATCGTCATATCGAGAATAAATGCGGTTAAAACCTGCAAAACAATTTCATTCATTAAATTCCCACCAATTCAAATATCTTCTTAATTTCCAAACTCTCACTTAAAACTCGGGCCCAACACTCAAAATTCTTCTCCCGGAATTCATTATTATCAACAGACTCGGTTTTCAAGGGAAGTAACTTCTTTTTCGCTCTAAGATTATTGATAAACGCTCTTCTTATGTTCTCATTGACAAATAAATCATGGATGTAAGTACCAAAGACCAGTTCACTTGAGCTCACCGCTCCATCATCAATATTCCCCTTTTGTACTCCGTGACGGATTGATAAAACAGGTGTGCCCCTTAAAAGCTTCGTCTTTCCGGAATGAATCTCATAACCATCGAACTTATCTCTCTCCATCCCCTGAAAAAGTTTCAATGGTCGCACAAAATGTGCCTCTACTTGCTTCGTAATTTTTTCCCTTGAGAAATAAGTAACCGTGGGCAAAAGCCCTAAACCTTCAATCTCTTTGTGCTTTGACTCTAAACCCTCAGGATCGTATAGCTTTTCTCCTAACATTTGATAGCCACCGCAAATTCCAATTACAGGAACACCTGAATTATTTAGTTCCTTAATTTTTTCAACGAAACCATTTGCTCGAAGCCACATTAAATCTCCAACGGTACTCTTGCTACCTGGAATTATTACCGCATCAGCATTTTTAAGCTCACTTTCTAAGCTCACATACCTTATTTTTACCCCACTCTCTCTTGCCAAATAATCAAAGTCGGTAAAATTTGAGATATGGGGCAACCTTATGACAACAATATTAATTTCGGCAGTTTTGTCTCCCATTTCTAAAACGGGTATCGAATCTTCCTCTTGAATTCCTAAATCGCGAACATAGGGTATAACTCCCAAAACAGGTTTACCTGTGTCTGTTTCCAAAAAATCCAAGGCAGGTTCAAGAAGCTCCCTGTCCCCTCTAAATTTATTAATCACCAGCCCCATAATAAACTCTCGTTCTTCCGGTTCGATTAAATTAAGTGTCCCTACAATTGAGGCAAGCGCTCCACCTTTGTCAATGTCGGCAACGAGCAAAACCGGAGCTTCAGCGACTTTTGCTATTGCCATATTAACTATGTCAAAATCACGCAAATTTACCTCCGCGGGGCTCCCCGCCCCTTCGATTACAACTACATCATATTCTGACTTTATTTTTTGAAGAGACGCCATCATCGCTTTCCACGCTTCATCTCTAAATTTTTTGTGATACTCTTGGGCCGTCATGTCACCAACCGGTTTTCCGTGAACAATGACCTGACTTTTATAATCCCTCTTGGGCTTCAAAAGAATCGGATTCATATCCACAGTCGGTTCTACACGTGCAGCTTGGGCTTGGACCGCCTGAGCGCGACCAATCTCGCCCCCGTCTTTGGTGACAAATGAATTTAAGGCCATGTTTTGTGATTTGTAAGGCGCAACTTTAATTCCCTCATTGACAAGAATTCTACATAAACCTGCAACCAGCAAGCTCTTCCCAACGTGTGAGGCCGTGCCTTGAACCATTATAGTTTTAGCCACCATTTTTACACTCCGTTACTTGGTTGGTCCACCATGCCTACCGATAGGCATGGCAATGACCTTTCTCTTTCTCTTAATCTTTAATCCTTTATCAATCTCTATCCAGTCTCTCTGCTTAATTTCTGCTGAGTGTTGATATTCATGAAGATTGCTCCTTTGAGACTAATAGTAATTTATAGAAACTTATTGAGATTTGTAGAGATTAACAGTTGCTTATTCGAAATCTCCGCATAATCTCTTCCCGGTTTCCATTTAATTACAACTTAATTACTGCCTAATCTCTATTTAATCTCCATCAATTACTCCTTAATCCTTACCCTACGCTCTGTTAGTCGGGAGTCTCTTAGTTGGGGAGTGATTAATTAAAAAATGAAAGTATAAAAATGCCCTGCCTACCGTCAGGCAGGGCAGGCAGGTCATTCTTCATTCTTCATTCTTCATTCTTCATTCTTCATTTCTTCTATACCCGTTACCCCTACTTTTAACTCCCAACTCCCGACTCCTAACTGTCAATTAGGGGCTTCACCCCTTAACCTTCATCGGTATTCCTGCAACCATCAAGTAAACTTCTTTTGCCGTCTCGGCAACCATCTGGTTAACCTTGCCAAGAATGTCCCTATAGTCACGAGCCATTTTATTATCGGGAACTATGCCCATACCAACCTCATTCGAGACAAGTAACACCTTGCCATTCAGCTTAATAAGTAAATCAAGATTTTCTGAGATGTCTCCGAAAATCTTCTTCTTTGAGAAACTGGCCATTTGATTTGAAATATACACCGTTAGACAGTCTATAATTATTAAATCAACATCAGATTCAATTTGACGTATTGGTTCCGTCAAACCATTCGGTGCCTCGATAGTTCTCCAGCTTGAGGGTCTTTCTCTTTTATGATTTTCTATCCTCACCCGCATCTCATCATCTAAAGCTTCTGCGGTTGCAATATAAACGATTTTTTTTGCTTCTCGGGCAATTTTTTCCGTAAAGTTACTCTTCCCTGACCTTGCTCCTCCAAGAATCAAAATTATTTCTGACATTCACTCATTCCCCTATCATTTTAAAGATGTCTTTACTGCTTTTAGCTCTAATCGCTCCTTGTTGATAAAGTCTTTCTATCAATTTTAAGGCCTTGCCCCCCGCATAATCTCTCTCAACAATCGGCATCTCCTCTAATATAATTACCTTTTTTCCCATTTTTATAGCCCTTTCCACAGCCAGTAAATTTTTGAAGTTTCCCTCACCTATAGGAATACTAGTCAATATTACAAAATCTACCTGATTAATCATTTCCAGATTTGATTTAAAAGCTTCGTCAGAAATTGACGAAAAAGGTGCTTCAACTACAACTTCAACACCTATTTTTTTAGCAACATCTTCGTCCGTATCTAAAATATTCAAGACGCCTGCCGAGACACGACAACCCCTCTCCTTCAAATCATGCATTATTTGAACGCCGGTACCGCTCCCACAAACTAAATGCACTTTCGCCCCATTCGTATTGTTTGACATACTTGTTCTCGGAATAGACGTAACATATCGTTTTCCCGTTAAGGGATTGCGATGAACCAAAACATCCACCCCAAAAGCTTTGGAAATATTTTCGGTGGTTAAAACCTCGTCGATTGGTCCATCATCAAGAATCATGCCGTCTTTCAATATAACGAGTCTTTCACAATAGACCGCAGCCAAATTAAGATCATGGATAACTACGATAACGATTAGCCCTTCAATATTTAATTTTTTTACAAGTTCCATGATTTCAAGTTGATAATTTATGTCCAGATGTGAGGTTGGCTCATCTAAAATCAAAATTTTTGGCTCCTGAGCAATTGCTTGAGCAATTATCACCCTCTGTTTCTCCCCACCGGAAAGTTCATTTATCTTTCTGTTAGCAAGATAAAACGTATCCGTAGCTTTCATGGCGCGCTCTATTGCAAAAAAGTCCTCTGAAGTTTCAGCACGAAATCTTCCAAGATATGGGGTCCTTCCCATTGAAATTATCTCGTAGACCGTAAAGGAGAACTCCGTATGAAAACCTTGTGGAACCACGGCAAGCTTTTTTGCAACCTGAATTGTCGACAACACTTTCAAGTTCACATCTTCGATAAAAATTTCTCCTTCACTTTTAAGAACACCTGAAGCTGCTTTAACCAAGGTAGACTTTCCGCAGCCGTTTGGCCCAACTATGCCCACAAATTCACCTTTATCAACAGATAAGCTGATACTCTTTAAGATTTCTTCCCCATTACCGTAACCGCAGCGAACATTCCTAAGCTCTAACATCTAAAATAAACCTCTCTTACTTCTCTTTAATAAGTAGATAAAAAACGGTGCTCCAAATAGGGCCGTTATTACACCTAGGGGAATTTCGGTCGGGGCCATCAATGTCCTCGCTAACAAATCGGAGAAAACAACAAAAGATGCTCCAAATAAAGCGGAACAAGGAATTAAAATTTTGTGGTCGGGGCCGGTTACTAAACGAACCATGTGTGGCACAATTAAACCAACAAAACCAACTATTCCGCTAACCGCGACTGCTGAAGCCGCCAGCAGAGAAGCCACAATAATAAGTATTTTTTTTATCTTTTCGGCCTCGATACCAAGTTGCTGGGCTCTTTCTTCACCAAGAAGTAAGAGGTTTAAATCTCTAGAAAAGTAGAAAACTAGCGGTAACCCCACCGCCAAGAACGGGAGTACCACCATCACGTGATCCCAGTTTTTAGATGAAAATCCTCCCATGAGCCAAAATATTATGAAATGAAGGTCTTTGCCTCCAAGCACCATTACAAAAGATGTTATGGCGTGAAGTAATGCCCCTATGGCAACACCGGCGAGAAGAAGCGTTGCCACGGGAACCTTAGTGCCCGTTCTGGCTAAATTGTAGACAAAAAATATCGTTATGGTCGCGCCGACAAAGGCAAGTACGGGAACGAGCGAAAAACCCAACACTCCAAACCCTTTAAATACAATTGCCGCAAGCGTTGCTCCCAAAGCCGCCCCGGATGATACACCTATAATATATGGGTCGGCCATCGGATTTTTAAATATTCCCTGATAAACTACACCGGCGACCGACAACGCAATGCCAACAAGAACGGCTAGAACAACCCTGGCAAATCTAACCTTGAAAAGTATCGTTTCGTAAATGCTCAATATGTTCTCATCCAGTGTCAGCTTCAGGCCAAAAACTTTACTCACAATAATTTTCAATGTAGTTGTGATTGGAATTGAAACAGCACCTAGCGAAGCTGACAAAATTACAATTCCTCCAAGTAAAATCAAAAGAAACAATATGTAATTTATGTTTTTTCCTTTAAATTTATGCATTTAACACCTGCTAGTTGGGAGTTGGGAGTTTGTTAGCCAGATTGCTGGTTTTACCATACTCCACACTCTATATTCTATCTGCCATCTACTATCTGCCATTAGCCATCTGCTGCTTATGAGATTGCCGCGCTCTGCTCGCAATGACAAATAAGAACTTTTCATTTCTACTCCTGGCCGTCAGCTGCCTGTTAGTCAGTAGTCCCTAGTCCCGCCAAAGGCTGCAAGCGGGAGTTCCTGGTTCCTTAGTTTCTTGGCTACGTGGCTACTTGGTTTCTAAGTCGCTATGTTACTATGTCGCCAGCCCTCTTTCCCCCTTACCTTATACCCTTATTTTTCTTACTCCATACGCTATGTGAAACTATTTCACCCTCCCTTTAATCCCCTCCCATCAAGGGAGAGGGGAGAATATTTTCCCTGGAGGCTGGCGACAGGCAGCTGAAAGCTGATTACGCTCACCGCTCTAAGCTCTCTACTCTAAGCTCTCTGCCTTCAGTTTCTCATCAATAAAGTTCAGGGTGAAGAATCTTTGCAACTTCCATAAGGCCATCAATAATTCTAGGGCCGGCCCTTACAAGAAGGTTCTCATCAACGACATACACTTTTTCATCCTGAACAGCCGAAATGTTTTCCCAGCCCTTCCTCTCTTTTACTGCTCCCGGCTCACCCATGCTCCCCTTTGAAGCAATAATAATCTGAGGGTCTTTCTCAATTAAAACTTCTACACTAAGCTGGGGATATTCTTCCTTGGAATCGGCAGCAATATTTTTTCCGCCAGCCATTTCAATGATCTCATATATCAAAGTACCCGGGCCAACAGTCATTATTGGGTCATTCCAAACTTCGTAATAGACCAACGGTCTTTGTCCATCAGACAAGTTTGCAACTTTAGCTTTAACACCATCTATTTTTTCATTCATATCTGCTATTAAATTTTTAGAAACATCGATTTGACCCGTTAATTTTCCAACAGTCTCTATACTCTCAATAACATCTTTAATGTTTTTAGAATCAATAACAAAAACAACAATATTCACATCTTCAAGTTGTTTTAAAACCTCCCCGTGCATACCGGTAGCCAGAACTAAATCTGGTTTTAATTCAATTATCTTTTCAATATTAGGATCGCTAAACCCGCCAACTTTGTCTTTGGATTTTGCTTCCTCCGGATAATCACAGAAATCGGTAACCCCTACTACTTTGTCACCAACGCCCAAGGCAAACAATATTTCGGTGTTGCTCGGAGCTAAAGAAATTATCTTTTCGGGTTCTTCTTGAACCTCAATTTCTCTTCCGGCATCGTCGATAAGTTTTAAAGGGAAAGAGGGTGTTTCAACGACCTTCTCTGTCTTTAATTTGTCTGACTCAACCACCTCTTTGTTTTGCGACGCACAACCCACAACAAAAACCGTTAACATCAAAATGCTCAACAAGGTTGCAGTTATTTTTATAAATTTCCTCACCAATCTACCTCCTATAGTTTAAGTTTTTAAAATTAAGTACAAAAACAAAAAACCTCAAGCTCCGCTTGAGGATAGGCACTAAGTTTCTTTCACTTTTCATCACCCCAATCCACGAAGGTTTTCTTACTTTAGGCAGGTCTCCTGACTTTCGATTCATCCTAATCACTGCACCTTCCCACCCCATCAATAATGGAGCAGTGGCAAATTCGCAGCTTTCGTCCTCGATTACAGTGGCGGGTCCGTGGCCGATTTTCACGGCCTTCCCTTTCACCCAAAGTATTATTCGATTAAAATAATGTTATTTAAATTAAACGAATAAGTCAAATTGCCGAATTGCCTCATCTAAAATCTATCTGAAATTGTATCGTTGCCTCAAATAAAAATCTACTTGAAAAGGAGGAAGCATTAGGTTGTCTTTAAAAGACGGAATTGTTTAAAAAAGGAGGCAACCGCAAG
>JAUWKI010000035.1 GCA_030614255.1 Actinomycetes bacterium | reverse complement strand
TCATCAGGTACTTTAAAATTAATTGAGACTAATAGTAATTTGTTGTAATTAATGGTAATTTCCACTTAATTTCTATTTAATCTCCCCAATTACCACTTAATTTCTATTTAATCTTTTATCAGCCATCAGCCATCTGCTATCTGCCATCAGCCATCTACCACCAGCCCCGCCAGCGGCGGGCAAGCATCCGCCATTTGCCATTACCATTTCTTTTGCCTCTTTGCCCAAACCTTTAACGGTAATCCAAAAAGCTCTATAAATCCCTTTGCCGAATCATGAGAGAAAGAATCAGCGGTCTCATAGGTAGCCAAAGAAACATCATACAGAGACTCTTTTGACTCTCGCCCAACCACACAACTTGAACCTTTGTGCAACTTCATTCGAACCTTTCCGGCGACTTTCTTCTGTGTTTTTTCAAAGAATGAATCCAGCGCCTCCCTGAGTGGCGAAAACCACTGACCATAATAAACCAGCTCAGCATATTTTAACTCAAGGGGAATCTTAAAATGAGAAAGATCCCGCTCTAAAGTTAAAGCTTCTAATTCTTTATGCGCTTGAATTAAAATAGTAGCTGCGGGACATTCATATATCTCCCGTGATTTAATGCCCACCAACCTGTTTTCTACCATATCTATGCGGCCAACTCCATGTTTTCCTCCAATGTCATTCAATGTTTCTATTAAACTTACCCTGTCCATCTGTTTCTCGTTTAATCCGACCGCCTCTCCCTCTACAAAACTTATCTCTACATATTCGGGTTTGTCTGATGCTTCAAGGGAACTTTTGGTCCAGTCGTAAACATCTTCAGGCGGTTCCTCCCATGGATTCTCCAGCACTCCGCACTCACAACTCCGACCCCAGAGATTTTCATCGATGCTGTATGGACTTTTTTTGGTTGTAGGCACGGGTATACCATGCTTTTCTGCATATTGCATCGCCTCGTCCCTCGTCATACTCCATTCCCTAATTGGAGCTATAATTTTAATTGAAGGATCAAGAGAGGCAACTGAAACTTCAAATCGAACCTGGTCGTTACCCTTCCCTGTGCTACCATGCGCAACAAAATCCGCATTACTTTTTTTAGCTACCTCAACTAAATGCTTGGCAATAAGAGGTCGCGCAAGAGCTGTGGCTAAAGGATATTGCCCTTCATAAAGAGCATTCGCCTTTAGGGCCGGAACGATAAAATCTTTGGCAAATTCCTCCTTCGCGTCAATTACATATGATTCTTTTGCTCCGATATCCAATGCCTTTTGTTTAATAGTGTCCAAATCACCCGGTTGCCCTAGATCTATAGCTAAGGCTGAGACTTCCAAATCATACTTTTCCTGAAGCCATTTTATGGCAACCGATGTATCAAGACCTCCTGAATAAGCCAAAATTACTTTTCCTTTAGCCACTAAAAACCCCTCCCTATTTACCTGCCGGTAGACACATCCTCCCATAAAACATAGCTACTTACCGATAGATAAAAATAAAACTAACTAAACCACTTTTAAGTTCATCAATCTTTCTTCAATTAACTTTGCCGATATCTCATCGGAAGAAATTATTAAAATAGTATCATCACCAGCAATTGTCCCCAAGATTTCTTCCCAATCAATCCCATCTAAAACAGCTGCAACCCCAGGAGCCGAGCCAGCAGAACATTTAATTAAAACAAGGTTGTTGGCTGAGACAATGTTATTAACAAACTCCCTCATCATCCTAGTTAAGCGTATATCTTCAGGTAAAACATAGAACCCCTTTTTGTTTTTACTGAGCCCCAAATCTGAGATGTCTCGAGAAATTGTCGCCTGGGTCGTTTCAAGCCCTCTTTTCTCCAGTTTCGATATCACTTCATCCTGGGTTCTTATCTCTTCTTCTCTAATAAATTGTTTTATAATAGCCTGTCTTCCTTCTTTATCTTTCATTGCTAATCACCGATTAAAAGAGCCAATAAAGCCTTCTGAGCATGCATCCTGTTCTCTGCTTGGTCAAACATAACACAGTTGGGACTCTTCGTAACATCGTCGGTTATTTCCTCCCCTCGATGAGCGGGCAAACAATGCATAATAAGCGCATCAGGTTTCGCCAGAGACAAAATCTCACTATTAACTTGGTAAGGTGCAAAAATCTTTTTTCGCTCCTCTGTCTCTGCTTCTTGACCCATGCTGGTCCAAACATCTGTATAAACTATATCAGCTTTCAGCAACGCTTCTTTGGGATTATTCGCCACAGTTATCTTGTGATTAAAGTTCCTAAGCATGTTTTTAGCTTTCTTTATCACAAACTCCTTGGGTTCATATCCAGAAGGAGTGGCAATAGAGATGTTTAATCCCACGTGAGACGCCCCGAGCATAAGAGAATGACAGACATTGTTCCCGTCGCCAATATAAGCAAGCTTTAATCCTGCCAACCTATCTTTCTTTTCTAAAATCGTTAAAAGATCAGCAAGCGCTTGGCAAGGATGAAAATCATCGGTTAAGCCATTAATGACCGGCACGCTTGCGGCTTCAGCTAAGTTTTCCAAATCACCTTGCTTAAAAGTTCGCACAACTATCGCATCAACGTATCTTGAAAGCACCCGTCCGGTGTCATCAATGGCTTCCCCCCGACCAAGCTGCAAATCCCTGCCATGAAGGACAATAGGATTAGCGCCCAATTGAGATATCCCGGCCTCAAAAGAGACTCTTGTTCTGGTAGAAGGTTTTTCAAATATTAAAGCCACCGACTTTCCTTCGAGCAAGCGAACATTTTTACCAAGTCGGTGAAGCCGCTTTAATTCAGTTGCTTTTGCTAAAATTTGATAAATATCATCCTGTCCAAAATCCGCTAAACTTAAAAGATCTTTTCCTTTTAACAACATCACTCTGTACCATCCTCAAAATAGGTTAGTTTATCAAGGCTTTTTTAAAAATCCCCATCGCCTTATCTATATCATCCCCCGTTACACACAGAGGTGGAAGAAAACGAATAATCTTTGAACCAATATTGTTTATGACCAACCCGCTCTCTAAACATTTGGAAACGATCTCTTCTGCTATCTCCTGCTTTAATCCAATTCCAATCATCAGACCTTTCCCCCTAATCTCTTTAATCACCGCACAAGTTGCCGATACCTCATTCAACTTCCCTTTGATTAAGGCTCCCATCTTCTCAGAATTTTCAATTAGCGCTTCTTCTTCAATTACTTTTATAACCGCCAATGCCGCTACACAAGCCACGAGTCCTCCGCCAAAAGTAGAACCGTGATCACCCGGCTCAAAGGCCTTTGCCACCTCATCTTTCACAATAATGGCTCCAATCGGAAAACCACCGCCTAAGCCCTTAGCTAAGCTCATTATGTCCGGCTCAATACCATAATGCTCGTGTGTAAACATTTTGCCTGTTCGGCCAATCCCTGTCTGTACCTCATCTAAGATTAAGAGCAATTTCTTTTCATCACAGAAACGTCGTACATTTCGGAGATATTCCAAATCACATGGATAAACTCCGCCTTCTCCTTGTATAGGCTCCAACATTATTGCACAAGTTTTATCCGTTATTGCTCCTTTTAGAGCATCAAAATCGTTAAGGGGCACATGCTTAAAGCCAATCGGCATCGGTTCAAAGGGTTTCTGTTTCTCCGGCTGACCTGATGCCGCCAGCATCTTCATCGTTCGACCATGGAAAGAACGGAAAGCTGTTATGATTTCGTATTTATCTTCGCCAACAAAGATCTTGGAATATTTGCGCGCTAACTTTACCGCTCCTTCGTTTGCTTCAGCTCCACTATTGGCAAAGAAACATTTGTCCCCAAACGAAATGCTTACCAATTTTTCGGCCAACTCAATTTGTGGAACAGTATAAAATAGATTAGATACATGCACCAGATGTTCCACCTGAGCCTTAACTGCGGAAACTACCGCGGGATGGCAGTGCCCCACGCTGGTTACCCCAAGTCCACTCACAAAATCCAGGTAACTCTTGCCATTAATATCCCACAATGTACATCCTTCTCCTTTAGTGAAGAGAACCGGGAGACGAGCATAGGTATGTATATGAAATTGTGCATCTTTTTCTACATAATCTTCAAAATCCATACTTTTCCCCATCAGCCATCCGCCCATCAGTCGGGAGTCTCTTAGTTGAGAGTCGGGAGCTTGTTAGTCTTTGCTCTCACTTTATACTATCAGCAATATTCCATACTCCATACTCCATCAGCCATTCGCCATCTGCTATCAGCTATCAGCCATTCGCCATCTGCCCGCCAATGCCTAACGGCATCATAGGCGTAGGTAGGCGGGGAGGCATCAGCCAATAATCATCGTGCCGATTCCTTCATCGGTAAATATCTCTAAAAGAAGCGAATGCAGAATCGTTCCGTTTAAAATGTGCGCTTTTTTAACTCCGCCTTTTAAAGCACGAGCACACGACTTAACTTTTGGAAGCATCCCTTCATCCAGTTTACCGCTCTCAATAAACTCATCGCATTTCTTTAACGATAATTCGGAGATCAGTGAACTTTTGTCGGTAAAATCTTTATAAAGACCATCTACGTCAGTTAAAAATATCAACTTATCCGCCTTTAAGGCAGCGGCAATTTCTGCGGCAACCAAATCCGCGTTGATATTATAACTCTCCCCATCACTTCCAACGCCCACCGAGGCAATAATAGGAGTAAATCCGTCATTAATCAGCTTTTCTAAAATTTTTGAATTTATCTTTTCAACCTCACCAACAAAACCCAAATCAACGTCGGGTAAGACAAATTTTCGTGCAACGATTAATTCAGCATCATCGCCACTGACCCCCACCGCTATGCGACCATGGTGATTTATAAGACCAACTATTTCTTTGTTCACCTTCCCAACCAGAACCATTTTTACAAGCTCCATTGTTTCTTTATCCGTAACCCGCAAACCTTTAACAAATTTGACATCTTTTTTCATCTTTTTCATAATTTTTGTTATTTCCGGTCCCCCACCATGAACAACCACCGGATTTATGCCGACATATTTCATCAAAACTATGTCCGTAGCCACAGATTCTTTTAATTTTTCATCAATCATGGCATTACCACCATATTTAATAACTATGGTTTTTCCATAATACTCTTTTATATAGGGAAGAGCATGCACAAGAATTTCAGCACGCAAAACGTTATTTACATTCATTCCTTAATCCCCCTATCCTCGATAAATAATCCAGGGCAACAAAATCAGAGTTAAAAAAGCAAGACTAACAGAGAGCAAAACCGTTAAGCTGAGCGAAAAACCAGCCGCTTTATAAAAAATAAAAAAACCAAATGGCAAAGAGATTATGCTCCACAACACATCCGGTGCAGGTCGCTTAAGAATATAAATAAAATAAGCAAAATAGAGCAGCACAATCAAAACTTTGGTCAAAGGCAATGCGGTCTCGTTAAAAACAAAGACGATTAAAAATCCCATAACCAGAAGCAAGCTAACTAGAAAAACCGATTTCCAGAGTTTTGCCATACTAGATTCCACCTGAACCCCCTAAGTACGATAAGAAGCATTTATCTTTACGTAATCATAAGATAGATCGCATGTCCAAACTTTTGCCTGTTTATCGCCAATGTTTAAATCCACAACCAACTTTATCTCATCTTTCTTTAAAATCTCATCCACTTCCTTCTCGTCAAATGAAGCGGCAGCACTATCTTTTACAATCTGCGCATCCTCAAAGTAAATATCTATCGTCCCAGAATCAATCTCGGCCCCGGAATGCCCAACAGCCGAAATTACTCGACCCCAGTTCGCATCCTCGCCAAAAAAAGCTGTCTTGACTAAATTTGAGCTTGCGATTCCCATCGCCGTCTTTTTGGCATCTTCATCCGTTTTGGCCCCTTTTACATTAATTTCAATAAACTTTGTTATTCCCTCGCCATCTCTGACTATCATCTTTGCAAGTTTGGTTGCCACATAATTTAGGGTCTCTTGAAAGATACCGCAATCATCGTCCCCAAGAATAAGCTTTTCGTTTCCGACCTTACCATTTGCCAAAATGGCCACCATATCATTAGTGCTGGTTTCTCCATCAACGGTAATCATGTTAAAAGATTTGTCAACCACCTCAGATAAGATCGTATTTAAACAAGTGCGACAAATATTTATATCGGTGGTCAAAAAGGCAAGCATTGTGGCCATTTTGGGTGCTATCATTCCGGAACCTTTTGCCATTCCTCCGATGGTCACTGTCTTTCCACGAAATTCAAATTGAACGGCAATTTCCTTAGAGTAAGTGTCGGTTGTCATAATGGCTTCTGCTGCATCTGTATGTCCATCTTCGCTTAAGAGAGAGACTGCTTTAACTATTCCTTTTTTGATTTCGTTTATGGGAAGCGGGACGCCGATTATTCCCGTAGATGCAACAATTACATCTTGTGAATGAATGTTTAATGCCTCAGCTGTCTTTTCTATCATTGTCATGGCATCCTCTTGCCCCTTGGGGCCAGTGCAAGCATTGGCGTTCCCGCTGTTTGTAACGATGGCCTGACAAGTGCCATTTCGCGTATTGCGCCTGCTAAAATGCACAGGGGCTGCCGCCATCTTATTAGTTGTAAAAACCGCGGACGTTGTAGCCGGAGCTTCCGAAAAAATAACCGCGACATCCTTTTTTCCGCTTATCTTTATTCCGCACGAAACCCCCGAGGCCTTAAAACCAACAGGAGCCGTTACTCCACCTTGTATAACTTTTATTTTAGACATAAATCCTCCATTAGTCGGGAGTCCACAGTCGGCAGTCGGGAGTTTGTTAGCCAGATTGCTGATTGGTCTGTTTTTAACTTTACCCTCTACCCATTACCCTTTTTAAGGAATTAAGCCCACTGTTTTCAGACCTTCTTTCTCATCAAATCCACATATCAAGTTCATATTTTGGATTGCCTGACCCGAAGCTCCTTTAACTAAATTGTCGATTGCCGAAATTACAATCACCCTACCCGTTCGCTCATCAACTTCGAGTCCTATCTGGCAAAAGTTTGAGCCGGCAACAGACTTAACTTCAGGATAAACCCCTTTGGGTAAAACTTTAACGAAATAGTCATCTTTATAAAAATTATTATAGATTTTTAAAAGTTCTTCGGTTGAAATACTCTTTTTTAACTTGCAATATATCGTGCTATATATTCCCCTTGAAAAAGACGCAAGGTGCGGAGTAAAAGTGAGTTTTACCTCTTTACCGGAAATTTTGCCCATCTCCTTCTCCATTTCAGGGATATGTTGATGAGTCCCGCCAACCTTATATGAACTAACATTTTCATCACAAGAACAGTAATGAGTCTCTTTGCTCGCGCTCCGACCAGCTCCTGATGCTCCCGTAAAAGCATCAACGATAATATCGTCCTCAAAAATTATCTCTTCTTTTAGCAATGGCACAACCGCCAGTATCGAACCGGTTGGATAACAACCCGGGTTTGAAATAAAATTCGACTTTTTAATCTTTTCCCGATTTATCTCGCAAAGACCATAAGCGGCTTTTCCAAGTAATTCGGGGTGCTTGTGGGGCATTTTATACCACTTTTCATAAACATCTTTTTTAGGAAAGCGAAAGTCCCCACTTAAATCAATTACTTTTCGACTACTCCCTAAAAGCTCAGGGACGACATCCATAGCTGTTCCGTGAGGAAGAGCTATAAAGAATACCTCGGCTTTTTTCTTTGCAATATCTAAATCAAATTTCTCAAACGAAAGATTGCATATGCCATAAAAATTAGAATAGAGAGCCGAAACCTTTTGGCCCGCATATTTATTTGCCGTTACATAAGATATTTTCACCTTGGGATGATTCGTGAGCAACCGTATCAACTCAGCGCCGGTATATCCCGATGCTCCAATTATTCCAACGTTTATCATGTCCTTCTCCTTGTTTTTCTTATTATATCGACATAATATACATAAAACTTGAATATTTGTCAAGAAATATTCAAGTATTGAACAATATGGCGTCTAACTTGTTTCCGTATGAAATATCTTCGCAAAAGATGCGTTGTTTTACGTATTATACGAAGGTAGTTTTAAATTTAACTTTTTAAAACACTTATTTACGAAACCCTAATCTCGGCTCCCAGATTCTTTTCAAGCACAGCGATAATCTGTTTTTGAACCTTCATTGCTTCCTCGTCGGTTAGAGTTCTATCGCTCGCCCGATAGGTTAACGAATAAGCTAAACTCTTCTTGCCCGTGGGTATATTTTTTCCGGTATACAAATCGAATAATCTAACCTCTTTTAGCAATTTGCCTTCGGTCGTGCGGATAACTTTTGCAATTTGCTCATTAGATATTTTCTCATCAACAATTAACGAGATATCCAGAGAAATACCGGGGTAACGGGGAATCCCTTCAAAATGAGCCAACAACTCGGCACAAGATACCAGCTCACTAACAAAAAGTTCGAAAACCACAACTTTACTCGGAAATCCATATACGGTGTTAACTTCGGGGTGAATTTCGCCAAAAACCCCGGCAACTTTATTGTTTATGAACAACTCGGCACATTTCCCGGGATGAAAGGTCGGATACAACGCCCTCTGTAAAAACCAATCTTCGATTCCCAGGGTAGCCAATAAATTCTCAATTACCCCTTTCGCATCGAAAAAGTCTATCGATTGTCTTTTACCAAACCATTGATCCTCACCCCAGGAACCAGTGGCTGCACCAGCCACCATAAGAGGTTCATCTGGCAACTCTTTTTTCAATGCGGGCCTAAATACCTTTCCCATCTCAAAAACAGAAATGTTATATATGTCGCGGTTCACATTTCTCTTAACAACATCCAATAAGCCGGGAATAAGGGTTGTTCGTAAAACCGACTGTTCTTCACTCAGAGGATTCTTAAGCGAGATACATGTAGCAAGTGGATGTTTTTTATCCAACCTTATCTTCTCGTAAAAATTCGGGGCAACAAAGCTGTAATTGATAGTTTCCCAAAAACCCGAAGCGATAAAGGAGCTTTTAATGCGTTTCTCCACCTGTTGAGAAAGACTCAAACCCCCCTGTTTCCCACTGCTCTCGGGCAAAGTGGATTGAATGCGATTATATCCGTAGACACGAGCAATCTCCTCTATTAAATCTATCTCGCGTTCCAAATCGGGCCTAAACGTTGGAACAAGAATGTCTAGCTGAGTATCATTTTCCGCTTTTGAAACATCAAACCCTAAGCTTTCTAAGATTTTATCCATCTCGCCCACAGGTAAATCTGTTCCCAAAATTTCATTAACGCGATTGGCTCGTAACTTTAAGGTTCTGGGCATTATCTTTTTTGGATAAACATCGATTATTCCTTTTAACACTTTGCCACCCGCAAGCTCCGCCATGAGTTGAGCAGCTCTATCAGCAGCAAAAACCGTACCGTTGGGATCTATTCCTCTTTCGAATCTAAGAGAAGACTCAGAAATTAACCCTAAACCTCTTGAGGTTCGCATTATATTTGCTGGTTTAAAGTGGGCCGATTCAAGTAAAATTGTTGTTGTGTTTTCGGATACTTCCGACGTAGTTCCACCCATAACACCCGCCAGCGCAACGGGCCCCGACGGATCAGTTATAACAAGTATAGAATCATCGAGCTGTCTCTCCACATCATCCAAAGTCAAAATGGTCTCACCGTTTCCAGCGCGCCTTACTATGATCTTTCCATCCTTTAATTTTTCATAATCGAAGGCGTGAAGCGGCTGGCTCGTTTCCCACATTACATAATTTGTGATATCAACAACATTATTTATTGGCCTTAAGCCAACAGCTTTAAGCCGTTGTTGAAACCACTGGGGAGATGGACCAATCTTTACGTCTTTTATAATCCTAGCCACGTATCGAGGACAAAGATCAGCATCCATTATCTCAACACTGGCAAAATCCTTTGCTAATTCGGCAACCTCTTTGATTTCAATTGCCGGTTTCTTAAGCTTTCCGCCCGTAACTATCGCAACCTCTCTCGCAATACCAATCATTCCAAGGCAATCAGGACGATTGGGAGTTATCTCCAACTCCAAAACCACATCTTCAAGATTCAGCACCCTGCCAAGCTTGTCCCCAACTGTAAGCTCCGACTCCAAAATCATAAGCCCGCTTGCATCCTCACCCAGATTTAGTTCTATGGCCGAACACATCATGCCCCGGGACTCAACACCCCTTAGTTTTGTTTTTTTTATCTCCATCCCATTGGGCAAGATAGCACCAATCAGAGCAACGGGTACCTTATCGCCCTCTTTCATATTTTTAGCGCCACAAACAATTGTAAGTTCCTCCGTATCCACATTGACTTGGCATACAACCAATTTGTCAGCATTTGGATGCGGCTCAATTTTCTTTATCTGTCCCACTACAATATTCTCGAGATCCTTTCCCGGGTATTGAACGGATTCAACGGCCGTGCCACTTAAATTAAGTTTTTCAACAAGTTCTTCAACCGATATGTTGAAATCTACATAATCTTTAAGCCAATTTAGTGAAACCCTCATTTAAACCTCCGGTTAGTTATTAGTTAACAGTTGTTAGTTACTAGTTAGTTGGAAATTAAGATATTCACTTCGTCAAACATAGTTCGCTCCTCACTCCCTACTACCGACTCCCAACTAGTCACCTAGAACTGCTCTAAAAATCTTAAGTCGTTCTCATAAAACAACCTTATATCATTTACCCTATATTTGAGCATGGCGATGCGCTCTACCCCCATACCAAAGGCAAAACCGGACACTTCCTCAGGGTCATAACCAACCCCGCTCAAAACATTCGGGTCGACCATGCCGGCTCCAAGTATCTCAAGCCATCCTACGCCCGAACAGACCCTGCAACCTTTCCCGTCACACATTATGCATGAGACATCAACTTCGGCACTTGGCTCAGTAAACGGAAAGAAATGGGGTCTAAGTCGCACTTTTCTATCTGCCCCAAACATCTGTTTCGCGAATACTTCGAGAGTTCCTTTTAGATCCCCGAAAGTGATGTTTTTATCAACTGCAAGTCCCTCGACCTGGTGAAACATTGGGGAATGCGTAGGATCGGGCACATCGCGTCTGTATGCCCTGCCGGGAGCAATTATATAAACCGGTGGAAGCGTCTTTTCCATCACCCTGACCTGAACCGGTGAAGTATGTGTTCGTAAAAGAACTCCATCTTTTTGTGTGTATAGAGTATCCATTAAAGATCTTGCAGGATGATCAGCGGGTGTATTTAACGCATCAAAATTATAATATTCCGTTTCAACCTCAGGTCCTTTCGCCACCCTATATCCCAACCCGATAAAAATATCGGTTATTTCATTAATTATTTGCGTAATTAAATGCCTTTTTCCCACAGGTGAACGTTTACCGGGAAGAGTGATGTCTACAACTTCTTCTTCTAACTTCCTCCCCAAGGCCTCACTTTCCAACTCTTTTCTTCTCTTGCTTATCACACTTTCTATAAATTGACGCACTTCGTTGGCCTTTTTACCAACAGCAGGCCTCTCATTGGGAGATAAATCCCCCAATGACTTCAAAACCGCCGTTAATTTACCTTTTTTGCCTAAAAAAGAAACTCTTGCGGATTCCAACTCTTCTAAGGAAGAAGCGTCGAAAATCTCCTTTTGACCCTCTTTGTTAATCTTTTCCAACTTATCCAATATAGACAAATTCTACCCCCTTCAAACATAAGAAAATAATACATTAAAAAACTGCAAAAAAACAAAAAAATCCTCGCCCTAAAAGGACGAGGATTTAGCCCGCGTTACCACCTTAATTCCCCCTGAATCAGGGGGCTCTCTTACTCTATAACGCAGAGCTTACGTTGAAACCTACCAGATTAATTATTCGGTCTCACGGCTCAGGAGCGAACTTCAACCGACTTACCTTGGCAACACTTTCAGCTCAAGATGTTGCCTCTCTTTAAAGATACACTCGGTTTACTTTCTCCTTCATAGCCTTTGTTCCCGTATAAGCTATTAAATCTATCAATAAACAATACTTGTTAGGCGCCAAGCTTCTCCTTAGCCACAGACGCAACTTCCGCAAAAGCATTTGGATCATTTACTGCCATATCAGATAACATCTTGCGATTTATTTCTACATCAGCCAATTTTAAACCGTTAAT
The DNA here is from genome assembly GCA_030614255.1 of Actinomycetes bacterium. Lineage (GTDB taxonomy): Bacteria > Actinomycetota > Aquicultoria > UBA3085 > Oleimmundimicrobiaceae > JAUSCH01. The sequence continues at coordinate 1,351 of JAUWKI010000035.1, read as the reverse complement.
CAATTTGCTGTATGACAGACCGTTTTGCCTGGCAGCAGCATTTATTCTAGTTATCCAAAGCTTTCTAAAATCTCTCTTGCGGGCCTTACGGTCTCTATATGCATATGTTAAAGAATGTGTAACCTGCTCTTTGGCGGATCGAAAAGTGCGGCTTTTCGCTCCATAATAACCTTTTGCAAGTTTTAATATCTTTTTTCTTTTTTTTCTAGCGTGAACGGCTCTTTTTACCCGTGACATCTATTGTGACCTCCTTAAAATCTCTACTTCGATACAAGAAGCTTCTTAATTCTCTTCGTATCGGCAACATCAACCAAAGTTTTTTGTCCTAATTTCCTTTTTCTTTTAGGTGACTTCTTTTCTAAAATATGCCCCTTATTGCTCCTTCGTCGAACGATTTTTCCGGAGCTAGTTAACCGAAATCTTTTTGCTGTACCCTTGTGGGTTTTCATTTTTGGCATCTAAATCCGTAACTCCTTTCTCTCCAACTCCCTCAAACTACTTCGGTGATTTAGCTGTTGGAGCAAGAACCATAATCATGTTTCGTCCATCTTGTTTTGGCCTAGACTCCATGGTCCCTAATGTTTGAAGTTCTTCAGCTAACTGTATGAGTATTTTTCTACCGAGGTCGGTATGTGTCATCTCTCGACCTCTAAACATCATGGTAACTTTAACTTTATCCCCATGATTTAAGAACCTTTCCACGTGCTTTTTCTTGGTCTCATAATCATGTTTGCCAATTTTTGGTCGAAACTTTATCTCTTTGACAACTGTTAACGTCTGATGTTTTCTAGCTTTTTTCGCTTTTTGCTCTTGTTCATACTTATACTTCCCGTAATTCATGATTCGACATACGGGGGGGTCAGCTTGCGGGGCGACTTCGACCAGATCCAAACCATCCTCATTTGCCATCATGAGAGCTTCCTTGGTCGCTTTTATTCCCAATTGCTCCCCTTCTTCAGAAATCAATCTCACTTGTGAGGTTCGAATCCGTTCATTAATGCGAACTCTTTTATTGATTGACGTTCACCTCCTAAAAACTCGCCCACTTATTGTTCTTCTATTCTCACCATATAAAAAAGGGTAGCAAAAAAACCACCCTCGTTACTGTCTTTGCAACCTCATGAGCAACTCTCGCGCTTTGAGGTGAGAAGCGGATGGCCTCTTCTTTCCTTATTTGTTTTCAAATTGGAAGTATATCGTGTTGTTGTGGAGATGTCTAGCCCACGAATTGCCTCATCTAAAATCTATCTGAAATTGTATCGTTGCCTCAAATAAAAATCTACTTGAAAAGGAGGAAGCATTAGGTTGTCTTTAAAAGACGGAATTGTTTAAAAAAGGAGGCAACCGCAAG
>JAUWKI010000052.1 GCA_030614255.1 Actinomycetes bacterium | reverse complement strand
GATAACACTGAATTTGAGGTAGAACTAATTACTCCAATCGCCATGGAAGAGGGTTTGCGATTTGCCATCCGTGAGGGTGGAAGAACAGTTGGAGCTGGTAAGATAAGTAAGATAAGTAAGTAGAAAATAAGCTATCGCAAAAGGGCTCCTCAGGAGCCCCTTTGCTATTGACATATTTTTGGAATGGTGATAGCTTATTTATTTGTGTCTTTTATGAAACCTAGCAGTGGAGAGTGCCTTTATGCGTCAGATAGTTACACTTGCATGCACCGAGTGCAAAAGAAGAAATTATACGACCAATAAAAACAAACAGAATAATCCAGACAGGATTGAGTTAAAAAAATATTGTAAGTGGTGCAAAAAGCATATTTTACACAAAGAAACCCGCTAAGATATGTTTATAATATTGTAGATTTTAATTAGCAGATGAGTGGTTAATATCTTTGGTTGCTATAAAGAAGGCCTGTAGCTCCAATTGGCTAGAGCGCCGGTCTCCAAAACCGGATGTTGGGGGTTCGAATCCCTCCAGGCCTGCCATTTGGAGTTGTTGTTTAGATTCTCTGATTTATTCCGAGAGGATACAGAGAGGGTTTCGAGAGTATATTTACTTGGGACCATGATAATAAATCATAATTTATTAAGAGAGACTCAAGGGGAATTGATGTTCGGAAAGAAAAAATCAGGAAAAAAAGCAGAAAGTTATTTAAAGGGTGTTAAGGCCGAATTAAAGAAAGTTTCTTGGCCTTCTAGAAAAGAAGTAACTTCTTCGACCTTAGTTGTTCTCCTTTTGGTCGTGATTTTTTCTGCTTTTATTGGAGGATTTGATTTTCTGTTTACCATGATTTTGAAATTTATTTCTGCTTAATGAATGAGGTTATCGATGGTGAAAAGTTGGTATGTAGTTCACACATATTCGGGGTACGAGGATAAGGTAAAGACAAATCTTGAACACAGAATATCTTCCATGGATATGGGGAATAAGATATTTGATGTTGTGGTTCCCACCGAAGATGTCGTCGAGATAAAAGGTGGTAAGAAAATCTTCTCCCAAAAAAAAGTTTTCCCCGGTTACATAATAGTTCAGATGGAGATGAATGATGACTCGTGGTATGTGGTAAGAAATACGCCGGGGGTTACCGGGTTTGTCGGCTCTAGTGGTCGGCCCGTGCCTCTTTCAAAGAATGAGGTTGATAGGATTTTAAAGAAGACCGGTTTTGAGAAGCCCAAGCCCAAGACGGAGTTTGTTGAAGGACAAACCGTAAAGGTAAAAACAGGTCCACTTGCTGATTTTACTGGAGTAATTTCTGAGATAAATCTTGACCAAAGCAAGTTAAAAGTTCTCGTTTCCATCTTTGGACGCGAAACTCCGGTTGAACTCAATTTTAATCAAGTGGCTAAGCTATAAGAGACATATTTGGAAGGAGAAGTTAAGGAATGGCAAAGAAAGTTATGGGTTTAATAAAATTGCAAATTCCAGCGGGGCAAGCTAATCCCGCTCCTCCTGTTGGGCCTGCTTTGGGTCAACATGGTGTGAATATAATGGAGTTTTGTAAGGGATTTAATGCTCAAACACAATCTCAAGGTGGAACCATAATACCTGTTGAGATAACGGTTTACGAGGATAGGTCATTTACTTTTATCACCAAGACTCCTCCTGCGGCCATTCTTCTTAAGGAGGCTGCGGGAATCGAAAAGGGTTCGAGTGAGCCCAATCGGGAAAAGGTGGGGAAGGTATCTCGCTCCAAGATTAGAGAAATTGCCGAATTGAAATTACCTGATTTAAATGCAAAAGACATCGAGGGAGCGATGAAGATTATAGAAGGCACGGCTTGCACGATGGGTATAGAGGTAGTCGATTAAACTAATAACTAATAGTGTGGGAGGAAAATTCCGCTAGAACCACGGGAGGTATCATGAAAAGAAGTAGAAGATACAGAGGGTTGACAGAGAAAGTAGATTCACAAAATTTGTATAGTCCTTCTGAAACAATAAAACTCATCAAAGAGAATGCTAACGCGAAATTTGATGAAACCGTCGAAGTTCACTTCAGTTTAGGAGTGGATGCACGTAAGGCAGACCAACAAATTAGAGGAACCATAGTACTCCCTCATGGCACTGGGAAGCAAGTCAGAGTTGCTGTCTTTGCTCAAGGAGAAAAGGTTAAAGAAGCGGAAGAAGCAGGGGCCGATTTTGTTGGCGCTGCCGATTTAGTGGAAAAAGTTAAAGGTGGCTGGACTGATTTCGACGTGGCTGTTGCTACTCCTGATATTATGAGCAGTGTTGGGAAGTTAGGGAAAATATTGGGGGCCAAAGGTCTTATGCCGAATCCTAAATCCGGTACAGTAACCTTCGATGTTGGCAAAGCAGTGAAAGATATCAAAGCTGGCAAAATTGAGTATCGACTCGACAAAGCAGGGAATCTTCATCTTATCATTGGAAAAGCGAGTTTTTCCGAGAAAGATTTAATTGAAAATTACATTACTTTATTAGAGGAAATAGTTAGAGCAAAGCCCGCTGCTGCTAAAGGAAGATATATAAAAGGGATTACGATTACTTCAACAATGGGGCCTGGTATAAAAGTAGATCAGAGCAAGACACGTGACGTAATTGAAGAGTAGATAATATTTAAATTTTTAATTCAGCGGGAAATCCACGCCTGTAAGGGCGTGGCTGAGAGCATTTTCCTGCATCTTCTTGTAAGATAAGAGCATGAAAGCAAGAAAATCAGCTCATGCTGTATACAAAACTCAATATCACAT
>JAUWKI010000007.1 GCA_030614255.1 Actinomycetes bacterium | reverse complement strand
TTTACTTATTGGTTAGTTGGTTTTTTCCTCTACCCTCTCAACTTTCTATCTGCTATAAGCTATTTGCCCCGCCAGAGGTGGACAAGCCCTCCAAAGGCGGGCAGGCATCTGCCATTCTTCAACAACTACCCACTGTCAACTAACAACTATTTGGGGTGGCTGAGGGGACTCGAACCCCCGGCCTTTGGAGCCACAGTCCAACGCTCTAACCAACTGAGCTACAACCACCATAAATTAGTTCGTAGTTCATAGTTTTGTTATTAGCCATCAGCCATTCTAATTAAAAACTAAAAAATAAAAATGTAAAACTACCTGCCTACCGTGCCTGCCAGTAGGCACGGCGGTAGGCACGGCGGTAGGCACGGTATAGAAAAATTTAAAATGGAATAAAATTCTTAAAAAGAGTATCTAAAACTTTTTTAATTCTTAATTATAGTTTTTCGTTTTTCCTGCCTGCCGGCAGGCACGGCACTCTCCATTTTTCATTTAGCTCTACCCTATACCCTCAACTACCAACTACCAACTACTAACTATGAACTGTATTTCTGGTCGGGGTGGAGGGATTCGAACCCCCGACTTCCTGCTCCCAAAGCAGGCGCGCTAACCAAGCTGCGCTACACCCCGAAAAAATTATTATGTTTTCAAAGAATATTATTGCCCCGTATAACTGCTGCGGGGCCACCTTCCATTAGACCAGTAGTAGTATAGAAAAAATAAACTAAGTCGTCAAATAAGAAAACATCAAATTAACCAGTTACAATAAGTATTTTTCACGGACTCCTCAATACCATTATAAACAATTTAAACTAAAGAAAAAAAGTGGTATAAATCGAGTTCACAAGTGTAGCCAAATAAGTTGATAAAGCATCAAACCTCTATTTTCTCCAAAAGTTCTTTCATTCTTCTAAAAGCTTGGCCGCGATGACTAATCTTGTTTTTAACCTCGATTGGGAGCTCAGCCATCGTTTTATTGTAACCACTTGGGACAAAGATAGGATCATATCCGAAACCATTTGAGCCATGCGGCTTATCTGCTATATGTCCTTCGCAAACACCTTCCGTTTTAAAGATTTTATCTTCATGAATAAACAAAACGGCGCAACATTTAAACCGGGCCGTTCTTTCGTCGAGAGAAAACTCTCCCAACTCTTTGAGAAGTTTTAAAATATTGTCTTCATCTTTAGCTCTCTCTCCCGCATAACGAGATGAATAAATACCGGGCTCGCCACCCAAAGCATCAACCTCTAAACCAGAATCATCCGCGAGAGCGGGTAACTTTAAATACTTTGCCAATTTTTGGGCTTTAAGAATCGCATTTTCCTCGAAACTTTTTCCCGTTTCTTCAACTTCAGGCCATTTCTCAAAATCTTTATATGTTAAAAACTCAAATAAATTTAAGTTAAGAATATCTTTAATCTCGCGAATCTTGCCCTCATTCTTGCTGGCTATTACTACCCTCATCCTACCTGCTTTCAGGCGTCAATCTTTTGGATAATTTGTCAAAATCTTTTCCTATAACAGATTTTTGCACCTCGACAAGTTCATTGATTCCCTTTTTTGCTAATTTTAGAAGCTCGTCAAATTCATCGGGTGAAAAAGGACGAGATTCTGCAGTACCTTGAACCTCAATGAATTCTCCAAGGCTCGTCATCACAACATTCATATCGACCTGAGCATGTGAATCTTCTTCAAAACATAAATCAAGATAAGACTCATCGTCAACAATGCCGACACTTATAGCGGCTACGTAATCATTGATGGGGAATTCTTCTATCTTATCCTCTTCTATAAGATATTTAACTGCATCAAAAAGAGCTATGAAGGAACCCGTTATCGCAGCCGTTCTCGTGCCACCATCAGCTTGAATCACATCAGCATCTATCCATATAGTAAGTTCGCCAAGCGCATTGAGGTCAACTATTGAGCGCAGAGACCTGCCAATAAGCCGCTGAATTTCATGTGTTCTTCCTCCAACCCTGCCCCTCATCGATTCCCGAGGACTTCTTATTGTGGTTGAGCGAGGAAGCATGGAATATTCCGCGGTGACCCATCCCTGTCCGCTACCGCGAAGAAAGACCGGTACCTTGTTGGTTTCAACTGTAGCCGTGCAAATAACCTTGGTGTTACCAAACTCGATTAAGACTGAGCCCTCTGCGTGAGGAATATAGTTTCTCGTTATATTTACCTTACGCAATTCATTTGATTTCCTACCGTCTATTCTCTTCAATTATATGTGCCTCCCAAATTGTTCTTACTTAAAAACATCTTGTCTCTTTAGTGTTTCTTGAAAATTTCCATCCGGTTTTTTTAAATTTCATGCACTTCGTTCTCTTTTAAAAACACTGTCTCGGAAAAAACTCCCTTGGCTTCCTTAAGAGAAATTTTTCTATCATAACCAGGCCAAATGTGAGTCAAAAGCAGCTTTTTAACCTCTGCTTTCTTGGCAATTGTCGCCGCCTGCTTCGCGGTGAGATGCTCAACCGGAGCCCCTGCGTGAGCTTCTTGCAAAGTCGCCTCACATATAAAAGTGTCAGCCCCTCTCGCAAACTCCACTAAACTTTCGCAATAGCCGGTATCTGAACTATAAACAAGCTTTTTCTTACCAATTACCGCAACCGCATAAGTTGGTTCAAGATGATTTACCTTACAAAACCTAAGTTTTAAACTCCCAAACTCATACTCAATCTTATCATTTATATCTTCAAAGTTAAAAATGTCGGTAAATCTCTTCTTGGAATCATCAGATAAGATACCACCCAAAAAGTCCAAAGCCCCTTTGGGAGCAAGAACCCGCAAGGAAAAGTTGGGTATCGTGGCATCAAGCTGATAATAATAACGTAGAGGGTAAATATCCAGGAAGTGGTCAGGATGAAAATGAGAAACAACCATCACGTTTAACTTGCAGGGGTCAAGCCATTTAAAAAGATTGCTTATAACCCCCGTTCCACAATCGAGGAGAATTTTCGTGTTCTTATCCTCGACAAGGTAACCACTGCACGCTTCATCCGGGCCGGCATAAGCAGCCGAGGCCCCCAAAACGACAAGTCTCATCTAGCTCCCTCTTCTTCGGATAAAACCTTTCTTTTTAAAAGAACGATGAGAAGAGGATAGCCCAACACATAAATTGCTATGGTTTGGCCCACTCCCACATATAAAACAGTTATCCAATAGGGAAGTCCAAGAACAATCTTTAATATAAAAGCTACCCCGAAAGCATTGACCAGAACGGGCGGTAACAATCCAAGTAACGACCCTTTGTAGATGTAAGTTTTCTGAGAGCTTTTTAAAAAAAGTCTACCAATTGCCCAAGTAAGACAAGCTGCTATGAGCGTTAAGAAAGAGCCGAAGAAAACGTCCAAGGGACCAAGTTGCCCCCATATGTTGGCAATCAAACACCCCACATAAAGACCGAGAATCGCCGTCGGTTCAAAGTAAGCAAGCACAGTCAACGCCTCAGACACCCTTATCTGGATTTGGCCATAGCTTATCGGTGCAAAAATAATAGTTAAAGTAGCGTAGAGTGCCGCAATTACCGCTGCGCGTGTTAAGAAATGGGTTTTCATTGCTTTCATAAATCTTACTCCTATCCCAATTTAATTTCTTCAACAACTCTTATCTCTTTACCTAAAAATCTGCTTCCCAACTCTAGAAACTTGCTCTTGTCCCCGCTGGAAATGAAGCGATGGGTCTGAGGAATTTTGTTTTTTCGTTTATGGTCTTTGCGAGCAAGAATTTCTCCAACTTCTTTTGCCGCTTCCTCGGCCGAGCTTATGAGAATAACTTCTTCTCCAATAATTTTTTGGATGGTTTTACTAAGCAAAGGATAATGTGTGCATCCCAAAATCAAAGTATCTATATCTGCTTCGATTAAAGAGTTTGAATATCTTTTTATCATATCTTCCGCTTTTTTACCGCTCAGTTCACCATTTTCTACAAAATCTGCCAACTCAGGGGTAACTTGCTGAAAAACTCTTGCACCCGCATCAAAAGTACGTACCGCCTTAACATAAGCACTGCTTGAAATGGTTGCCTGAGTGCCTATGACTCCTATCCGATGATTGCGCGTCACCTGCGCCGCCGCCCTTGCTCCGGGCTCTACTACTCCAATGACTGGGATATCGAAATGCTCCTGAGCAACCTCCAGCGCCGCGGAGGACGCACTATTGCAAGCGATAACGATAAATTTAACCTCTTCATTCTGTAAAAAATTGACTATCTGGAAGACGAATTTTTTAAGCTCTTCAGCACTTCGAGGCCCATAGGGAAAACGGGCCGTATCCCCAAAGTAAATAATATTTTCATTAGGAAGTTGCCTCATTACTTCGCTGGCGACTGTTAATCCACCTATTCCAGAATCAAAAATACCTATCGGTTTATCGTTCACTTAAACACCTCAACGCTATCTAGAAAATGACTGAATTATTATAGATGGAATTTCTTATAATTAAAACACAAAAACCTCGAAAGTTTACATTTCGGGGTTTAAGTGGAGAATTCTTTGCAGCGAATCCATAAAATCTACTTCTTAAAGGGCAAAACTTCCTGCTTAACTTCATCCTTAATGGATAGAAACTCGGGGTCTTTATGGACCAAGATTGCATTATTTAATTGAGCATGAGCGGCAATTACTGCATCAGCAAATGAAATTGGATAAACAGCCTTAAACCTTCCCGTAGTAAGAATGAATGTTTCTTCGAGAGATTTTAAAACTTGGACCGGAAGCTCCATTAACGCAACGAATCGCAAATCGGCGATTTCTTCCCCTTCTTCTTGAAGGATAATATAATAAACCTCAATTAATGAAGAGAAGGAGATGAAGACATCGGCCTTATCATCTTGAGCCAAGAGTAAGATATCCTTAACCGTTTCCGCTCCACCTTCGCCCTCTAAAAAAGTTAAAAGAGCTGATGTGTCCAACAGATACCTTGGTCTATCTTTTCTCACGTTCCTTGTCCTTTCGGCGCTCCTTCAACAGTTTTTCAGTCAGCTTTTTCCCCGAAGCTGAACCATACATTGCTTCGATGGGATCTGCGGAAACAGGAACCAATTTAATTTCCTTGCCTGTATTCAACCAATAAAGTTTGGAGCCAGGTTGAAGTCTAAATTTTTTTCTTATCTCTGCCGGCACGGCAATTTGTCCGCGCTTAGTCAAAGTGGTTTTCATCTTTTATCTCCCCTCTCAAGTTATATTATCATTCTACAAGTCAATTTTTAAAAAGTCAAGTCATTTTGCGACTGTGACATGCCAGATTTTTATAAAGATGGATGCTCTTTAAGGCAGCTAAAAAATTGTATCTTGTTTTTTGACTTTCTTTTTGAAATATCAAGATTAAAAATCTGACCCCTTGTCCTGCTCATAATGCTTTAAAATCCTTTTCTTATCCTCATTTTCCTTATTACCTTTGTAATAAATTTCTATTAAATCAATCCTGTCTTCGCTTTCAAAATAAGCGTAGATTACTCTGATGCCGGAATTAACTCCCTTGCCTTTAAGAGAACGGCAAGCAAACTTCTTTACCTTGTATATTTTAGGATTTTTAATTTGTAATCCGGTGATTTGAAAGATTCCCTTATTGTCTATACTTAATTTGTGATAAGGATTTAACTGATTTTTTATGAAAATTTTTAGATCCTCTTCGAGAGTCGTAAATTTTTTAAGAAGTTTTTTCATATCATTTTTGAATTCGGGGCAGCGATAAATATCGCTAAATATCTTCACTGTATTCCCTCACCGAATAAGGAGGCGTTCTGTAAAATACAGATTCGTATTCGATAATTTCCCCATCTTCTGTTGTTAGCCAAGGAACATCATTGTGGGAATGTTCACTTATTTGAGAAGCATTCATGTCAGAAAGTTTTTTCAAAACATCCTCAATTATCTCAATTTCATTACTGTTGTTTAATTTATCAAGATTATATTTTCTTACGGGTAAATATTTTGTTTGTGGAAAATCGAAATAACTGCTTTTAATTTTTTCAATCTCCCCATCTTCAATCATTTTACGGACTATCTTTTCAAACTCTATCGGTGTGGGACCAAAACGATTTTTAATGTAGGAAGCGCCGATTAATTGTTCTTCATATTTTTCATAATAATTAAAGTCAATAAAATAAAGTAGTTTATAAATTACAGTCTCGCCAATATTCGGCTTTGAGCCAACTTTGTTAAGAATATAAAGAAGAACCTCTTTAAATTTTTCTAAGTTTCTTTGGGGAATATTGATTCTGATTTGGGATTTAATCTTTTTTCCCTTTTTAGCTTCTTGCAAAATTACTTCCGGTTCTTTTTTTAAATCCAGCAAACTGTCTATGGAAAGATTAAATACCTCCGAGAGTTTTATTAATTCCTCAGCAGCAATCTTTCTTTCTCCTTTTTCAATTTGAGAAATTGCAGGACGCGAAACACCTAACTTACCTGCAAGTTCTTGCTGACTCATTCCAAAGCAGGTTCTCAATTCCTTTATTTTCCCTCCAGTTTTAACCATCAATTTCTCCCCCCTTCTTTTATTATCTTATAGTATGTAAGATAATTGGTCAATGCTATGTTCGATTTTATTACAAAGTGAATTAAGCACGGGCTGGTGATTATAAAAATTTATTTTTGTGTAAAGAGGTTTAAAAAGTGGAGAGATTTAATCGGTGAACCCCGGTGGTTTATAACACTAATAAAATAGCCCTCCTTCACTCTTACGAGTTACGGAAGGGCATTCTTCGCCTCAAAAAAAATGGCTTGCCATTCGTAGCCCGAAGGGCGAATGGTGAGCGACTCCGATGACTATCGGAGGAGTCGAATGGTGGAGGTGCGGAGAATCGAACTCCGGTCCTGAAACATCTAAATAAGACTTCTACGAGTGTAGCTCATCTTTAGTATTCGCCCTCAAGAACCCAATGAGCGGGGATTTCTTGAAAGCTATCCCGTTACGTTCCCCTAACTCTTACAGGAATAGGAGCTAAAGTAGCTTACTTGCGACGCCACACCTAAGACCGTAAGCAAATCCTAGGGGACGTGACCGCTTTGTTAAGCAGCCAGTGCGTAATTATCGGCGTTTAGTTTAAACGCTCTAGCGGTTTTACGAGGAACTAGAACCTCGACTCGCTTCTCTTACCTCGACATCCCAGTCGAAACCGTTCACCCCCAAATTGTTAGCTAATAGCTCGTTCCCCCGCCAATTGCGGTGTCACACTCTATAGCCCGGCCTTGCGACCTCGATAGCCGATAGTATAAATAGAACACTTCACTTACCATCTGCTATACGCCATCAGCCATCAGCTGTTTTTACTTTCCACTTTTGACTTTTTCTCTCAAGGCCCGCTCTACTTCACGCTTAGCTGTTTTCTCGGCGATTGTCCTTCGCTTATCGTAAAGTTTTTTACCTCTGGCGAGTCCTAACTCTATTTTAACAAAATTATTGGAAAAGTAAACCTTAAGAGGTATAAGCGTGTAGCCCTTTTCCTTTGTTTTTCCTATAAGACGCTTTATTTCCATTTTCCGTAAAAGAAGCTTTCTGGTCCTTCGAGGATCTTGTTCTTCAACTCTCCCAAAAGTATATGGAGAAATATGCATATTATGCAGGAAGACCTCTTCGCCATCGATACGGGCAAAACTCTCTTTAAGACTTACCTTGCCGGCACGAACAGATTTAACTTCATTGCCCTGAAGAGCAATACCGGCTTCATAGGTCTCGTCTATAAAATAGTCATGATATGCTTTTTTGTTCCGCTCTATAATTTTGTTTTTAGTCATAATTAACCTTCAGCTGCCAGTCTCCAGTGAAATTTTCGGGCTGCACATTATATCATACTTTATCAATAACGACTGGAAACTTTTCACCCCCACCCCTGCCTGCCGGCAGGCAGGCTAACCCTCCCCCGTCAAGGGGGAGGGAGGTTGAGCTATCTGCCCCGCCAACGGCGGACAGGCTTTATCCCCTCCCATCAAGAGAGGGGGAAGTTGAGCCATCAGCCAGTAGTCTCTTAGTCGGGAGTCGGTAGTTTGTTTGTTATTTTTTTCTAAGCTCTATGCTCTCCGCTTTACTATACTTCATGATCTATACTCTATTCGCCATCTGCCATCAGCCATCAGCCATCAGCCATCAGCCATCAGCCAATTTAAACTACCACAAAATCTATTCTTCTTTCTCTAACATCAACGCTTATTAATTTAACCATAATTCGTTCACCCAGTCGGTAAATCTTACCCAACCTTTCGCCACGCAAAAGAAAATGTTCGCTATCGTATGTATAGAAATCGTCATTTAAAAATTTGACATGAACCAATCCTTCTACTGAATTTTCAAGTTGAACAAATAACCCATATTGCGCAACGCCGGTAATCGTGCCCTTAAAGACTTCTCCTACATGTTCACTCATCAGTTCGCAGAGCTTGATATTAACGGTCTCTCTCTCCGCGTCCTCCGCCTCACGCTCACGTATAGAGATATGCTCACATATATCATACAGTTTATCGGTCAATTTAATTAATTGTTTCCCTTTAAGCTGTGATTTTAAAACCCCTTTGACAAAACGATGAACAACCAGGTCAGAATATCGCCTTATAGGAGAGGTGAAATGGGTGTAATGTGGCGAAGCCAGGCCAAAATGTGGAACACATTCAGGATAATATCTTGCCCGCTTCATAGATCTTAAAAGAAGCGAGTTTATAAGCAATTTTTCGGGTCTTTTGTGGGCAAAAGCCAATATTTTTTGAAGGTTTTTTGGATGATTGATTTTGCCTTTTACCGAATAGCCCAACTCTTTCAATAATTCCTCAAGTTGCATTAAGACTTCATAATCCGGCTCCTCGTGTACACGATAGATCATGGGAGCTTCCTGATGATACATAAAACCCGCTACGACTTCGTTCGTAAGAATCATTGTCTCTTCAATAAGCTCCGTCGCAATCGTTCTCTCTCGAATTATCACATCAAAGGGCTTCGAATTTTCATCCAACAAAATCTTGGGCTCAATGGTCTCAAAATTCAAGCTTCCCCTCTTTAGCCGCCTTGCTTCTAAAATATCGCTGAGCTCTCTTAAATCATTGATTAACTTCCCGACCTTTTTGTCTTCAAACTTACCTCTTTTAATTTGCTCATCAACCTCTTTATAGGTAAGCCGAACGTCGCTTCTTATAACACCCTCAGATATACCAAAATCCTTAACTTCACCAGTGGTATCTATAACCATCTCAACAGAGAAAGATAACCTATCTACTTTAGGATTAAGGCTGCATATGCCATTGGAAAGTTTTGGCGGTAACATTGGAATTACCCTGTCTACTAAATAAACGCTGTTCCCGCGTTCTCTTGCTTCTTCGCCCAGAGCTGTATCGACTCCAAAATAGTGCGAAACATCAGCGATGTGAACAATCAGATTAAAATTACTCCCATCTTTGCAGATGGAGATGGCATCATCGAAGTCTTTGGCATCAAGCCCATCAATCGTCACCGTAAACATATCCCTATAATCTTTTCTGTTAGATATGTCCTCGGCCAAAACTGTGTCGGAGATAGATTCGCACTCTTTGCTCACGGTTGGGGAGAAAGATGTCGGCAGGTTATGCTCCCTGATTACCACCTCAATTTCCACGTTTTTGGCTGAAGTATCTCCCAAAACCTCAATGACTCTACCTCTGGTAGGCCTTTTTTTGAGTGACCACTGTTCGATTTCACACACAACTAACTGGTTGTTCTTCGCTCCAAGCGTTAATTTAGGTGGAATGACAATCCTGCAAAATATCTTCTTATCGGTTGGAAAAACATAGGCAGTTTTGTTTTTAATAACAAATTTTCCAACAATTTTATTATTGGCTCTTTCGAGAATTTTTATAACTTTACCTTCGACGTTGCCATCTTTATATCTGCGACCAATCAAACGAACCATAACCCTGTCTTTATGTAGCGCACCGCACATATTGAACTTAGATACATAAATATCATGTGCTTCCGCAGAAACAAAACCGTACCCTCGCCTGTTGGTTTGAAGACGTCCGACCACAACATTCGCTCTTTCGGGCAGATTGTACTTATCTTTTTTTGTCTTTACAATCTCACCCTTGTTTTCAAGTTGATTGAGTGTTTCTTGAATGGAGATAAAGTTAGATTTCCCAAGTTTACCGGCAATTTCGGGTAAGTTAAGTGGTCGGTACTTTTTATCACGCATTAAATTAATGATTTCATCGCTTAGATTCATAACTTCTATGCAGCTTCTTCCCCTGCAAACATCTCTTTTAAGACAGACTTTGCTCTCTCGAGTTGCAAATCCTCTTCCGTTTCATTCTCTTCGCCCATCTCTACAATGATATCCGGTTTTATGCCCTCTTCATGAATATCTCTTCCATTAGGAGTAAAATAGGAGGCAGTGGTTATAACTAGGCGCGAACCATCTGAGAGCTTTATAACAGACTGAACAGACGCTTTCCCAAAGGTTTGCGCTCCAACTAAAACACCCCTGTCGTGGTCTTGGATGGCTCCGGCAAAAATTTCAGAAGCGCTTGCGCTGCCTTCGTTCACCAAGACTACAAGAGGGATACCTAAATCCGCTCCGCCTTTTGTATTATAGGTCTCAATTTCCCCACTTTTATCTCTGACTTTAACAACAACACCAGCTTCCACAAATTTGCTAACCGCATCGACAGCACTGCCTAAAATACCGCCCGGGTTATTGCGCAAATCAAGAATTATACCTTTTACATTTTCGCCTCTCAATTTCTTAAGAGTTACATCCAAATCCTCACCAATTCTATTGTTAAACATATGTATCCTGATATATCCAATATCTTCTTCTAAAACTTTCGAAACCACGTTTGGAATAAAAATCTTGTCTCGAACAATCTCAAATTCAATTGGCTCATCTACACCCTTTCTTACTATTGTGAGCACGACTTTAGTTCCTTTTTCTCCTTTGATTAAACCTACGGCTTCATCGAGTGACATCCCCCCGGTTAGCTCTTCGTCAACTTTAATAATTAAATCTCCGGCCTTAATCCCAGCTTCGTCGGCAGGAGTTCCTTCAATAGAAGAAATAACCGTCAATTTGTCATCTTTCATGCCTAGATATGCACCAATACCATTGAACTCACCATACATCTCCTCTTTCAAAATTTTCGCCTGCTCACCGGTTAAATACTTCGTATAAGGATCACCAAGAGATTCTGCCGCACCTCTAATGGCTCCCCGCATAAGCTCATCGTCGGATACGTCCTTAATATAGTTTTGTTTAATTTCCGAAATTGCCTCTTTAAAAAGATCCAGTGGTGGAATGTTCTCGGCCTTAATCTCCAAGAATTTTTGGTGCGTATAAAATCCCGCAAGAAAAGAACCCGCCAAAAAAAGCATCAGCATTAAAATGGCAGATATCCCAATCAAAATCTTTTTTTTCATTTAAACACCTCTATTTTAGAACCAGTTCATAGGATTTTGAGGTTCTCCGTTTACACGAACTTCAAAATGTAAATGAGGACCCGTGCTATATCCCGTGCTTCCAACAGCGGCAACCTTCTGCCTTTTCTCGACTTTTTGACCTTCACTTACATATATGGCAGAAGTATGAGCATAAAGAGTGGTAATCCCGCCACCATGAGAAATCATCAAAGTTCGGCCATAACCACCTTTCCAACCTGTAAATATTACCGTTCCACTTTGAGCCGCAACAATTTTTTGTCCATATGGAGCTCCTATATCGATTCCATTATGCATTCTGTAGCCCCCGAATATGGGGTGCCATCTCATACCAAAACCGGATGTGACCGGCCCGGATGTCGGCCACCGAAACGAGCTGACAGGCCGAGGAGAATCTTCACCGTTTTCAATCCGCCTAATATATTCTGCTATTTCTTGTGACGATTTTTCAAGTTCTTTTTCAGCTTGTTTAAGAGCAACCTTATCAAGACATATCTCTTCGAGCAACTCTTCCTTGCGATTCATTCTAGACTGAATCTCGTTTCTGCGAGATTCCTCAGCAATTTTTAAGCTCTCCAACTTCGTCGTTTCTTCCTTTAATATCTCTTGCTTCTCTTCAATTTCTTCCTTTTGTTTCTCTATCTCAAATTTCTTTGTATCTGTCTTATCTTTAGTAAATTTTATTTCAGAGAGGAGTGTTGCATCTTGATTAATAATTAAATGAAGAAAAGATAGCCGATTTAATAAATCCGAAAAGTCGCTTGCGTTCAGCACAACTTCTAAATAAGTTAGATTTCCTTGCTTATAAATATTTCTTATTCTCTTATCCAGAATGCCATTTTGCTTTATGAGCTTCTTCCTTAGCTCTTCAAGCTCATACTCGGTCTCTTGAAGCAGCCCCCGTACTACCCCTAGCTCACCTTCGACCTCTTCACATCTATTTAACGTCGCACTCAATTGACTATTTATCTCGGTTAATTGATCCTCGCTTGTCCGAAGGTTACCATCTATATCCGAGATTTCTTGCAAAAGATCGGATTCTTCCTGTTCTGTTTCTTCAATTTTTTTAAGATTTTCCTCGATTTGCTCATTTATAGATTTAAGTTCATCTTCAGCTTCGTTGATTGGGGAGGATAAAACAGGGTGAGTAAGAAGAGGGATAATAATAATTACCAAAAAGACCGTTAAAATACCACTAATGCGACTTGTTCGGAGCATAAACACCGCCTAGTTTTTCATTAAACTTTCAAGAAACGTCTTAATGCTATGGTGCTTCCGGCCGCTCCTATTAAAACTCCTCCTAAAACCATTCCTAGAACTAACCATAAAAACAACACATTACTAACAGAAAGATCTAAGAAAGGTACCACCTCGGTTACCTGTCGCAAAACCCAAACCTTGACAAAATAAACCAACCCAATAGATATTAAGGCCCCGATAAAACCTTGAAACATGCCCTCGAGAAGAAATGGCCATCGCACGAACCATTTTGAGGCACCAACCAATCTCATTATGGAAACTTCTCTCTTTCTCGCAAGAATAGTAAGTCTTATGGTGTTAATTATCATAACAATCGATGCAAAGCAAAGCAGGGCCGCAGCTGCAAGTCCTACCCATCCAATCAGCTTAATTACGGAAAACAATTTCTCGATATAATCCGCGCCATATTTGATATCAACAGTGGCATCTTCTACCAAATTTTCAAGATTCTTGTAACCCTTAATCTTTCCGACAACTAAGTCGGTATCGTGAGCATCGTTTAAAAATACTCTTATTGAAGCAGGAAGAGGATTTCCCGTCATTGCCTCGAGCATCTCGGGTTTATCCTTCATTTTTTCTTTAAATATCTTTAAAGCTTCATCTTTTGATATATACTTTATGGTTTTTACTTCATCCCATGACAATATTTCGTTTTGAAAATTCTCAACCTGCTCCGGGGTAGCGGAGTCCTTCAAAAAAACCTCAATCTCTAATTTCGAAAGTGTTGCCCCCATGAAAGAATTCCAAACAAAAAATATGAGCAAAAACACGCCGACCAAAAATAACGATAGAGCGGCTGTGCTAATAGCAGCGCTGCTCATCGCAAAATTTTTCCGCATGTTATCGATTGCTTCGTGAGTAAAATAAATCGGTCTAAACTTCATGCCCATATACTCCTCTGGCTTGGTCCCTAACTATTTTACCGTGTTCCAACGCCACAACCCTCTTGCGCAAGTTATTTACCATCTCTTTGTCATGGGTAGCCATCAAAACAGTAGTTCCTGTTTTATTTATCCTCTCTAGCAATATCATTATTTCCATGGAAATACTCGGGTCCAGATTACCGGTGGGCTCATCCGCAAGAAGCAGCGGTGGCCTGTTAACAAAGGCCCTGGCCAAAGAGACTCTTTGCTGCTCACCACCAGAAAGCTCGCTCGGATACCTATCGAATTTTCCTTTCAAACCAACCAGTTTCAAAGCCTCCGGGGCTTGGGATTTAATTGCGTGTTGAGATTTCCCTATAACTTCTAATGCGAAGGCAACATTTTCATAAGCGGTTTTATTTGGAAGAAGTTTGAAGTCTTGGAAGACACATCCTATATTTCTTCTTAAAAGATGGACTTTCCCCAAACGCATGCGAACTATGTCGTGACCAGCTATATGTATATCTCCTCTTGTGGGAACAAGTTCTCTTATCATGAGCTTGACAAGAGTTGACTTTCCTGAGCCACTCGGCCCAACCAAAAATAAAAACTCGCCCTTCTTTACTTTAAGGTTTATATCTTCAACAGCAGGACTTTTGCTGCCATTATAAACCATGGTGACATTTTTCATATCAATCATTTAGCATCCGCTCCCGAATGCAAATAGTAACAGAAAAGACCCTTCGAATCAAAAAACAACATTAAGGTTTCCTCGCCAAAACAGACTTTACGGCAACAACTATATCTTGTTTGGAAAGCCCGAAATAATCGAGCAACTCAGGTATGCTCCCGGATGTTCCAAACCTATCTTTTACCCCGACCATCTCTATTGGTAGAGGCATCTTTTTGCCTAAAAGTTCAGAAATCGCTCCACCTAAACCACCGATTATGCTATGCTCTTCGGCGGTCACTACGCTACCTGTCTTCTTAACCGATTCCAAAATAGTTTTCTCATCAAGCGGCTTGAGCGTATGAATATTTAAAACCTCAGCCCCTATCCCCTCTTTAGCCAACTCATCAGCTGCTTCAAGACTAACTCCGACCATAATCCCAACAGCACAAATAGTTACATCTTTTCCTTCTCTTAACTTAAGAACTTTCCCAAACTCAAACTCATAATTTTCATCAAATATCGTTGGGATTTTAGGTCTTCCCATCCTTATAAAAACAGGACCATCTATCTCAGCTGCGGCTTTAGCGGCTGCTTTTGCTTCATAATAATCGGCGGGAATAATCACTTTGAGGTTAGGAATAACTCTCATCAAGGCCAAGTCCTCAACGGTTTGATGAGAAGCTCCATCTTCTCCCACTGTAATGCCGGCATGAGTTGGACATATCTTCACATTTAAATTTGAATACGCAATCGTGTTTCTAATTTGTTCAAAGGCCCTACCGGTTGCAAAAATGGCAAACGAGCCCGTATAGCAAATCATGCCCGAGGCAGCAAGACCCGCGGCGGTTCCCATCATATTTTGTTCGGCCACACCACAATCAAAAAATCTATCAGGGAAAGCTTCTTTAAACCTATAGCTTTGCGTAGATTTTGCGAGGTCAGCATCTAGCACAACAACATTGGAGTACTCTCTCCCTAGCTCTAAAAGAGCATCGCCATACCCTTCTCTGGTTGCCTTTTTCTCCACCATCTTACCCCTTCATAAATTATTAGCTTTCGGTTTTCTTCCTTACCCCTTAATTCTATCAGTCGGAAGTCTCTTAGTGGGAAGTCGGGAGTTCACCCCCACCCCTGCCTGCCGGCAGGCAGGCTAACCCTTCCCCATCAAGGGAGAGGAAATTTACTGAGTGCTGATATTGAAATTCATTGTAATTAATGGTAACTAATTGTAATCTCCACTTAATCTCCACTTAATCAACTAAGCTCCCTTAAAGCTATCTCCACCTGCTCTTTATTGGGTGCTTTTCCATGAAAACCACAAACATTTTCCATAAAAGACACGCCTTTACCTTTGATGGTATTAGCAACTATCATACTTGGCTTTCCTCTGATTTCATCAGCAGCTTTTAAAGTATCTACAATTTGCATGATATCGTGTCCATCTATCTCAAAAACATGCCATCCAAATGCCCGCCATTTATCAACTACGGGTTTGATATCCATCACTTCACAAATGGAACCATCAATTTGTAATTTATTATAGTCGAGAATCGCAACCAAGTTATCCAACTTATAATGAGCCGCAAACATTGAAGCTTCCCATATCTCACCCTCTTGTGACTCCCCGTCCCCAATCATGACATAAACCTTGTAATCTTTATTCGTGAGCCGAGCCGTTAAGGCCATGCCGTTAGCAGCGGCTAGGCCCTGCCCGAGAGAACCTGATGAAATCTCAATTCCGGGTACCTTTCTCATGTCAGGATGACCTTGAAGAATGCTTCCAAGTTTACGTAAAGTCCATAAAATATTTTTCTCAAAATAACCGGATTCGGCTAAGGCCGCGTACAGAACGGGACAGGCGTGACCTTTGCTTAAAACAAACCTGTCTCTCTCTGGCCAAGAGGGATCTTTTGGATTATGACGCATGTGGTAAAAGTAAAGAGTCGCCACGACATCGGCCGCTGAAAGTGAGCCACCCGGATGACCGGAGCCAGCTTCACCTATCATTTTTACGATATCTCTTCTGAGAATCCGAGCTTTCTCTTTAAGAAGTTTTTCGAGTTCGTCACGTTTCAAGTAAACAATCCTTTTTAGAAATTAATTTAATTTATTGAAACTACTTTTAGCACTTAATTTTGATTTATTCAATACCTGACTAACATGGAGATTTTTTTCCCAAAAAATTTAAAACTTTATCGACTGAGCTATTTAATATTTTTTTCTCGGAAAATCCCGCTTTTGAAGTAAGACTAATCGCCTCATTAAAATTTCCAACCGAGCTCGCTATGTGAGCATCACTGGTCACAACAATATCCAAACCGGATTTATAAGCCTCGGTCGCAATGGATAGACAGCTCTTGTAGCTTCCGAAACGACTGGTTGTTGAGAGAAGAGAGCTGTTGTTAATCTCAATTGAAACATTATATTTCTCGGCCGCGACAACAATTTTGCTCGCATCCATAGGAAAGCTGGGATTTCCCGGGTGAGCAACGATATGAACATGTGGATTCTCCATCGCCGAAATCATCGATTTGGTATTTTCTGTAACCCCTTTATTTTCATAACCACATCCTGGATGAAAGGCCACAAGTACCACGTCTAGGGTCTTGAGGAGTTCATCTTCCAAATCGAGCTCACCTCTCGAATTGATTATGTTGGCTTCCGCTCCCTTTAAAATTCTCACTCCAAAAATTTCTTTTGGCAATACCCTCAAATTCCAAAAATGGAAAGGATGTGCTCCACCAGGTAACGCGGGGCCATGGTCAGTTATGGCTATGGCTTCAAGTCCCTTATCTTTGGCAGCTTTGGCCATCTCCATAATCGTGCTGTATGCGTGACCGCTGGCCACTGTATGAGTGTGTAAATCAACTTTTAGCTTCAATTTCCTGCCCTTCTAACTGCTAAAAACCTTTAGTGGACAACATTGTAAATTAAGAATTCAAAAATAATTGAGATTGCTTTACCTTCGGTTCGTAATGACGAATGGGAACTTTTCACCCCCACCCCTGCCTGCCAGCAGGCAGGGCAATGACGGGGAAAAATTAATCTTTTATCTTTTACCCTCACCTTTTCTTTACTTATGTTTTGTTTTGCTGAAGACTGGAGTCTGGCGGCTGATGACTGAACTTTACCCTATACCCATTACCCTTTCTTTTCTGCCACTCTTTGCCTATGGTAAGCAACAATAAAGTCATCTAAGTCTCCGTTTAACACAGCTTGCACATTACCCTTTTCAACTCCGGTTCTGTGGTCTTTAGCTAAACTATATGGATGAAGAATGTATGATCTTATCTGACTGCCCCAGGCAATCTCTCTCTTCTCTCCTCTAAGTTTTGTGAGTTCCTCTCTCTTTCGCTCCTGCTCTTTCACAAAAAGCCTGGCTCGTAAAATCTTCATAGCGGTATCTTTATTTTGAAATTGGGAGCGCTCGCTTTGACATTGAGCAACAGTACTCGTTGGAATATGGGTAATTCTAACAGCAGAATCAGTTACATTAACATGTTGCCCACCGGCACCACTCGCCCTGTAGGTTTCAATCCTTAAATCCTTGACATCGATAACTATCTCAATATCTTCATCAATAAAAGGGATAACATCGACTGAGGAAAAAGAGGTATGTCGACGACTCGAAGCATCAAAAGGAGATATCCTTACAAGTCTGTGCACACCCTTTTCGGCCCTCAAAAAACCATAAGCATTTCTACCCCTAACAGTGAAAGTAACGTTTTTAATTCCCGCTTCTTCATCAACTTGAATATCATTTATCTCCGTTTTAAAATCTTTTCTTTCAGCCCATCTAAGATACATTCTAAGAAGCATCTCCGCCCAATCTTGAGACTCGATTCCCCCCGCTCCAGAATGGATTGATACAATAGAATCATGATGGTCAAACTTTCCTGTAAACCAGCTTTCCAACTCCATCTTCTCAATATCTTTTTTAAGCTTCTTTAAGTTTTCTTCCACTTCCCCGCTTAAATTCTCATCCTTCTCGGAAACAGCAAGCTCATTTAATAGACACAAATCATCATACTCTCTGTGAATCTCGTCCCACAAAGATACATCTTCTTTAAGCTCTTTTAATTTTCCCATCATCTTCTGAGCTTCAGCGGGATTATCCCACAACCCCGGTTTGCTCATTTTAAGTTCAAGTTCGCTAATCTCTTTTCTGTTAGAATCTATGTCAAAGATACTCTCTTATCTTTTGTATTTTTTTCTCCAAACTCTTCAATTCTCTATTATAATTTATTATCATCACATTCTCCGTCCTCAAAAAATTAAGATTATTTATTGTCCTCTACAACTATTAAATTCCACAACATTTCTTGTATTTTTTACCACTTCCACAAGGACACGGCTCATTCCTTCCAATCTTTTTACCTTTTCTAACGGATTCCTTTGCTTCGGCTCCCTGCCCACCCTGTCTATCGACAGGCACGGTAGATGTGGTAGTCGTGGCACCTCCTTGATTGGATAATGTTTTTGAACCAGCTTCCCGACGCGGTTCTTTCACAATATGAGCATGGAAAACATATCTGACAAAGTCTTCTTTTATACCATGCATAGTAGCTGTCCACTTCTCAAATGCCTCGCGCTTAAATTCCACAAGAGGGTCTCTCTGACCTATAGCTCTAAGCCCTATCCCCTCTTTGAGATAGTCTATTTCATAGAGTTGTTCTCTCCATCTGTGGTCAACCACCTGAAGCATAATGTGACGCTCCATTTCACGCAATATATCTGAGCCCAGCTCCTTTTCTCTGTCTTGATATGCCTGTTTGGCTGAATCAAGCAACCTTTGGTGCAACTCCTCCTGCTTTAATGAGTGTAAATCCAAATCATCTTTGCCCCATGAAAGAGACATTATTTGAGAGACATCAGAAAAGAGCCCGTCTAAATTCCATTGCTCGGGATAGGTATTTTTGTTCGTGTAAATCTCGACTATCTCTCCAATTACATCTTCAACAATATTAAATACCTGTTCGTGAAAGTCTTCTCCTTTTAAGCAACGGCTCCTCTGTTTATAAATAATTTCACGTTGTGTATTCATTACATCGTCATATTCCAGAACATGTTTCCTGATATTAAAGTTTTGGGACTCCACTTCACGCTGGGCCCTCTCCACAGACTTAGATATCATAGCGTGTTCAATCGGCATATCGTCAGGCAGACCTAATTTCTGCATTATGTTTCCGATTCTATCTCCACCAAAGAGTCTCATGAGATTAT
Organism: Actinomycetes bacterium; assembly: GCA_030614255.1. GTDB lineage: Bacteria > Actinomycetota > Aquicultoria > UBA3085 > Oleimmundimicrobiaceae > JAUSCH01. Next base: position 39,731 of record JAUWKI010000007.1, on the reverse strand, counting down.
CTTCTAAAGAGATATAAAACTGAGAGGAACCCGGGTCTCCCTGCCTTCCCGAACGACCCCTCAACTGATTGTCAATTCTTCTGGCTTCATGACGCCCTGTTCCAATTACATGCAGTCCACCGACGTTCTTCACTTCCTCGGCCTCTTTAGGATTGGGAGGATTGCCGCCCAAAACAATATCGGTACCCCTGCCGGCCATATTTGTGGCTATTGTGATAGCCCCTTTCTTCCCGGCTTGGGCCACAATATGCGCTTCTCGCTCATGATATTTAGCATTTAAAACTTCGTGCTCAATCCCTCTTCTTCTAAGCATCTTGCTTAAAAGCTCGGATTTCTCAACAGAGATTGTGCCAACGAGAATAGGTTGACCTTTCTTATAACGTTCGATTATGTCCTCGACGATGGCCCGAAATTTGGCTTCTTCCGTCTTGTAGATAACATCCGACAAAGTTGCTCTTGCAAGGGGTTTATTGGTGGGAATCACCACTGTTTCAAGTCCATATATATGAATGAACTCGTCCGCTTCGGTTGCTGCAGTTCCGGTCATACCCGCAAGTTTTTCATACATCCTAAAATAATTTTGTAAGGTTATCGTCGCCAGCGTTTGATTTTCTTGTCTTATATGGACGCGTTCTTTCGCCTCAATTGCTTCATGAAGACCCTCGCTATATCTTCTCCCGGGCATAAGACGACCGGTAAAATCATCGACTATTACTACTTGGCCGTCTTTTACAAGATAATCCACATCTTTTTTAAAGAGCGAATGTGCCTTCATGCTTTGCTTGTAACGACTCATCCACTCAAGCATTGGCACACCATAAGGCAACTGTTCGGGGTCACTTATATCATCGACGGTAATATTGAGAGTTCTGGCTATTTTTGAATATCCCCGGGGCGTTATCTTTAGAGTATTTTCTTTCTCATTGGCTATGAAGTCATAACTCTCTTCATTGTAATCAAGTTCCTCAGCGTCCTTGCTTTCTTTCGCAATCACCAACCACTTCATACGATTGACATCTTGTTCGACCTTTTTACATATTCGGCTCCTGTCTTCCGCCGGCCCCGATATTATAAGAGGCGTTCTCGCCTCGTCTATAAGAATGCTGTCCACTTCATCAACGATGGCATAACGATGACCTCTCTGGGATACTCGCTCAAGACTTAGGGCCATATTGTCCCGAAGATAATCGAAACCAAATTCATTGTTGGTGCCGTATGTAACATCCGCCTCATATGCTTCATGCCTACTTACCGGTCGAAGGTGTTCTATGCTTTCGTCTTCAGTCTCATAATTTGGATCATAAATGTAGGCCGCATCGTGCTGTATTATACTTGTGGACAGTCCTAGAAAATGATAAACCGGACCCATCCACTGCGCATCACGTTTTGCAAGATAGTCATTTACCGTAACCACATGAACGCCCTTGCCTTCGAGGGTATTAAGATAAACGGGAAGCGTTGCCACCAAAGTTTTTCCTTCACCCGTTGCCATTTCAGTTATTTTTCCTTCATGAAGAACGATTCCGCCCATAATTTGCACATCAAAGTGACGCATATTTATCTTCCGCTTGGCAACCTCTCTCACCACCGCAAAAGCTTCGGACAAAATATCATCTAAGTTTTCCCCTTTATTTAGACGATTCTTAAACTCATCCGTTTTTTTAAGTAGTTCGTCATCGGAAAGAGCACTAACTTTTGACTCTAAATCATTAACTTTTTGAACTTTTTCTTGCAATTTTTTTAACTTTTTGCCTTCGCCTAAACTAAGGACTTTTCCCAGTAAATTAAGCATTTTTCACCCCTAATAAAATTTGAAACACAAATAAACAGTAACTATGTATTTTATCACGCAAAGGAAGGGTAGTCGATGGTTGTCAGCTACCGGCACTCAGCTTCCAGTTGCCAGCCGTCAGCCTCCAGGAAAATCATTAGAAGCAGCCATTAGCCTTTAGCTTTTAGTAAAATCAAAAAAACTTTTTATTGATTTTGATTTTTAAAATCCCGGTGGGTCGGACAAATCGAAACTTGAGGCCGCCCTGATGAAACGAGTGGAGGGCCGGAAAGCCCGCCAGAGGCGGGCAGGCGAACAGAGTGAGTGTCCGAGAATCTGTCTGAGCATAAGCGAGTTATTCTCGGCCCGCCTGGAGCGAGTAAAATTGCGGATACGGCCGAGCGTGGAGTATGTTCGACCCACAAAAAAGAAATTTTTCGCACTGTGAGAATTAAATGAATAGGGAAGCAAACCAGAGCCTTAGAATAACCCACAAAATAAAACTCTTTAGGCGAGTAAGACCTGCCTGCCCTGCCTGCCGGTAGGCACGGCGGTAGGCACGGAAATGAAGGAAGTAAAATTTCGTAATCAGGAGCCGAAAATAACCCACAAAAATAAATACTAATAAAATAAATAAACAGTCCCACAAGATTGCGCAATAACTTTTCCTGCTTTTTTAAAAAGCAGAAACCTATTTCACAATCAAACTCTTTCCGGTCATCTCATCCGGCTGAGGAATTTGCAATATTTCAAGCATAGTTGGAGCGATATCAGCAAGTATTCCGCTATTCCTTAAAGAAACTTTTTTATCTGTCACATAAATTAACGGCACCGGATTGGTAGTGTGAGCCGTGAATGCCCCGCCCGTATCTTCATCTATCATCTTATCCACATTTCCGTGATCGGCAGTAATGAGACATTCTCCACCTTTTGAACAAATATGCTCAATAACTCTACAGATGCATTTATCAACTACTTCAACAGCTTTTACCGCCGCTTCAAAAACACCGGTATGACCAACCATATCAGGATTTGCATAATTTAAGATGATTGCGTCAAAAATATCTTTATCGATTTCCTTAATTACCATATCTGTTACCTCATAAGCACTCATTTCCGGTTTTAGGTCATAGGTCGCCACTTTTGGAGATGGTATTAATACACGTTTCTCACCATTTTTTGGATTCTCTTCCCCTCCATTAAAAAAGAATGTAACGTGGGCATACTTTTCTGTTTCCGCTATGTGAAGCTGTTTTAATTTGTATTCAGCCAACACATCCGCTAAAACATTAGTTAATTTAATTGGCGAAAAAGCAATTGGTGTGTCAAAAGTTTCATCATATTCAGTCAAACAGACAAAGAAAACTCTTGGCGGATTTTCACCCCTGTCAAACTCCCTAAAATTTGGCTCGATAAAAGCGCGAGTAATTTGCCTGGTTCTGTCTGAGCGAAAATTAAAAAAAATAACAGAATCATTATCTTTCACAAGACCGGCTTGAGACTGAATCACCGTCGGCTTTACAAATTCGTCAACTACATTTTGCTTATAAGATTGCTTGACTGTTTCTTCTGGGGTTTGAGCAATCCTACCTTTTCCGTAAACCATCGCGTCATAAGCGAGTTTTGTCCTGTTCCATCTCTTATCTCTGTCCATCCCATAGTATCGCCCGGAAATAGACGCAATTCTTCCTACCCCGATTTCTGAAATTTCTTTTTCAAGTTCTTTTATATACTTTAAGGCGCTTTTAGGAGACACATCTCGTCCATCTAAAAAAAGATGTAAGAAAACTTTCTCTAAACCCTTTTTTTTCATTAATTCAAGCAAAGCATAAATATGAGTATTATGGCTATGAACTCCACCATCCGACAAAAGACCCATTAAATGAAGAGAAGATGAATTTTTCTTTACATTATTTATAGCTGCTAAAAAAACATCATTGGAAAAAAATGTTTTATCTTTTATAGTGCGGTTTATCCGAGTATAGTCTTGATATACAACTCTTCCTGCTCCTATATTAAGGTGACCCACTTCTGAATTTCCCATTTGCCCTTCGGGCAAACCTACATCTTCACCGGAAGCGGCAAGAAAGGTGTGGGGATAAGATGATAAATATTTATCCATATTTGGTGTCTTTGCGGTTACAATCGCGTTCCCTTTTACGGTTTCATCGATACCCCAACCATCAAGAATTATCAGGGTTAAAGGTTTTGGCCGAGAATCTGTGGGGTTCTTCGTCATACTATCTATTCCCCAATCTCTTGATATTTTATAATTTTCGCAAAGCTCTGCGCGTCGAGACTTGCTCCTCCAACCAACGCGCCATCAATGTCCGGTTCATCCATAAGTTCAGCGATATTATCAGGCTTAACACTACCCCCATAGAGTATGCGAGTTATCATTGCAATTTCTGGATTATATAGAGAACCAACCAAAGCTCTTATGTTCCTTGTAGCATCGTTAGCTTGCTCCGGAGTAGCCGTAAGGCCTGTGCCGATAGCCCACACAGGTTCATATGCAATAACCACGTTTTCCATCTCTTCGGATGATATATCAGCCAAGCTTTCAAAAATTTGTTCTTTAATGATATCGAATGTTTTTTCTTCCTCTCTTTCCTCCTGGGTTTCTCCAACACAAAGAATCGGTTTCATATCATGAGCAAGAACCGCCTTCAATCTCTTGTTTACTATTTCATTTGTGTCCCCAAATATATGCCGACGCTCGGAGTGACCAACAATCACATAGTCCACCCTCAAGTCCTTCAACATCACCGGAGAAATCTCACCCGTAAATGCTCCTTTTTCTTCCCAGTAAACATTTTGAGCACCCAAACATATATTGAGTTTATCCATCTCAATTATGGTTGAGATACTCTTTAATGCAATATAAGGTGGGCAAACAACAATTTCAACATCTTTTACCCTCTCAACTAACCCAGCCAAATCCTGCACGAGAAAAACAGCTTGCCCCGCTGTTTTGTGCATCTTCCAGTTTCCGGCAATCATTGGTTTTCGCATCTTTAAACTCCTTCAATCGATTTTTAGACCACTCAATTTTTATCTATCGAGTAATGCCTCTACCCCGGGAAGAGGTGCTCCTTCCAGGAGCTTCAATGAAGCTCCGCCACCTGTTGAAACAAAAGAAACCTTCTCTTCAAAACCGTACTTTCTTAAAGCAGCGTCCGAATCTCCGCCGCCCACAATGGAGGTGGCCTGAGATTCAGCAATGACAGAAGCGATAGTCTTGGTCCCACACGAAAACGGCTCCATTTCAAAGACTCCCATAGGACCATTCCAAAAAATAGTCTTAGCTCCTTCTAGCTTATTTTTATAAATTTCAATGGTTTTTGGACCAATATCCAGGCCCATCCATCCCTTTGGAATATCCTCAACCGAAACAACTTTGTATCGAGTATCATCGCTGAGCCCCTCAGCAACTACAACGTCAACCGGCAACAAAAAGTCCACTCCTTTTTCTTTAGCATTCTTAAGCATCCTCAAAGAATGCTCTAGCTCATCATCTTGACAAATTGAACCACCGATGTTAATACCCTTGGCTTTCAAGAAAGTAAAACACATACCTCCACCAGTAAGAATGACATCAACAATGCCGAGAAACTTATCGATTACTCCAATCTTGTCCGAAACTTTATTTCCCCCCAAAACAGCCATAAAAGGCTTATCGGGAGATTCAAGAAGCTTGTTTAGCTCAATCACTTCTTTCTCCAATAAAAATCCGCTATAAGCCGGAAGGTAATTTGTAACACCAACTGTTGATGCATGACTTCTGTGGGCTGTCCCAAAAGCATCGTTTACATAAACGTCGGCCAGTAAAGCCAATTGTTGAGCAAACTCGGGGTCATTTTTCTTTTCTCCGGGATTAAAGCGAACATTTTCAAGCAACAAGACATCACCGTCTTCGAGTTGGCCCACTGCAGCTTTAACTTCATTTGTAACAGTTTTGTCCGTCTTCTGAACGTGTTTGCCAAGCAGTTTTGAAAGACACTCGGCAACAGGGTCTAATCGCACAGCATCATCCATCTTGCCCTTGGGTCTTCCTAGGTGCGATATCAAAATTATTTTAGCGCCCTTCTCGATTAAATATTCTATTGTTGGCAAAACCGCTTTTATCCGTGTATTGTCGGCCACTTCTCTATTTTTGGTGAGAGGCACATTAAAATCAACCCTTACTAACACGCGTTTTCCTGTTACATCGACATCAAGAACTGTCTTCTTTCCAAACATAAGACCCCCATCGTGGCTTTAAGTTTTTAGCACTATATTGTTTTTAACCCGCAATATATTTAACTAAATCGACCAACCGGCAAGAATAACCCATCTCATTGTCATACCAGGAAAGAACCTTTACCATCTTCCCATTTGCCATCGTTGAAAGCCCATCAACAATAGAAGAGTAAGGATTTCCGACTACATCAACTGAAACTATAGGATCTTCAGTGTAGTCTAAGATGCCCTCGAATCTCCCTGTATCAGCAGCATTCTTTAATGCCTCGTTTACCTCCTTAGCCGTCACTTCCTTTTCAAGTTCAGCAACCAAGTCCACCAAGGAGCCATCGGGAACCGGTACCCTTATCGCCATTCCATCCAGTCTCCCTTTAAGTTCCGGTATGACTTCACCAATTGCCTTTGCAGCTCCGGTTGAAGTCGGAATCATTGACAAAGCAGCTGCTCGGGCTCTCCTTAAATCTTTATGTGGTAAGTCTAATATCTTTTGATCGCTGGTATAAGCATGGATTGTGGTCATAAAGCCCTTTACTATCCCAAAATTATCTAGAAGAACTTTAACAACCGGCCCCAAACAGTTGGTTGTGCATGAGGCATTGGAAATTATATGGTGATTATCCGGGTCGTATTTATCCTCATTTACGCCTAACACTATAGTTATATCGGGATCTTTTGCGGGAGCACTTATGATAACCTTTTTTGCACCGGCAGAAAGATGTTTTGCTGCATCATCCCTGGCTCTAAATATTCCCGTAGATTCAATTACAATCTCGACCCCTAAGTCCTTCCAGGGAAGAGCAGCAGGATCTTTTACGGACAATACTTTTATCTCTTTGCCCTCAACAATCATACTTCCATCTTTGGCTTCAATTTCAGCATCAAAAATCCCGAATACTGAATCATATGTGAGTAGATGCGCCAGTGTTTTTGTGTCTGCTAAATCATTAACCGCTACAATTTCAATATCTTCATCATCAAAAACATCTCTGAACACATTTCTTCCTATCCTTCCAAAACCATTTATGCCCACCTTAACACCCATAAAAAGCCTCCCTTTAAATAGATATTAATATTCTATCTTCCCAAATCTTCTGCTAACTTTTTTATACGCCTTATCCGACCATAAACCGCGAACTTGCTAAGCGGCGGTTCACAAGACTCACCCAGCTCCCTAAGATTTGCTTGTGGAAATTGAACTCTTTTGTGCGCAACTTCTTGAAGACTAACGGGCAAGTACGATAAACCCACCTCCTCATCCAAAAAACTTATATCTTTAAGCTGCAAAAGAGCAGCTCTAACAGTTTTATCCAAATTAGCAGTGTCACAGTTCACTAATCGATTAACCTTGTTGCGCATATCTTTCACTATCCTTAAGTCTTCAAGATTTAAAAGTGTCTGATGAGCCCCAACAATAGCCAAAAGATCTACAATTCCTTGGCCCTCTTTCATATAGATAGCATAATTCTTCTTTCGCAAACTAAGTTTGGCACCAAGCTCAAACCTTTTAAACAACGAAAGTAAATCGTGAGCAAGCTGTTCGTTATCTGTGTTAAGTTCAAAATGATATCCTTTCCTGGGATTGGTTATTGAGCCGCCACCCAAAAAAGCGCCACGTAAATACGAGGTGGCACAACAACTTTTTTTTACGATTCTCGGAACAATCCCAGAAGTTATAATCATTCTATCATCCAAAACTCCCACCTCGTTCAACGCTTGATTTAAATTAGGTTGAGATGGAACATAAACAACATAGTTATTCATTTTCCGAAGATAGGAGCGCCTAGTTGTCACTTCATGTTCAAGATCAAATAGCCCAGATAAAAATTTTACGGTCTTACGAGCGGCTGCAGCATTTTCTGTAGAGGTGTGAATAGCAAATCTGCCCTTACTCAAGATATGAAAAGAACCATCCAATTTTAAAAGAGCCGAGAGTTCAGCTTTTCTACAACAGTCATTGGTTGGATAAATTCTCGCCAATTCATTTTTAATCTGCGCCGAAAAAGACATAATAATAACCTCAAACGTCACTTGTCTATACAAAAACTATTGCATTATATATTTACTACACTAAAGTCCTCAACACCTGCTCTAGCTTATAAGGATCATGGTGACCAACGGTAAGGGAATCTACAACATCCTTAAGTAAAGGTTTTGTTCCGAGTTCAAGCACACGCTCCTTATCAACTCTAACGGGAGATAAGTCATGCTCTGTGAAACCATTAAGGTTGGAATTTACAATCATTGTATCTATAAAGTTTTCCGAAACATGGCGCAAGATGGCCTCCAGATGGTCCGCCGCAGAATAGTTATCAGTTTCGCCCAACTGCGTCACTATGTTACAAATAAAAATTTTCGTAGCTCTAGACCTGGTCAGAGCTTCTCTGATGCCTTTAACCAGTAAGTTGGGGATAATGCTCGTAAAAAGACTCCCGGGGGCTATAATTATTTGGTCGGCAGCTTCTATGGCCTCTACCGCCTCCAAGTAAGCTTCAGCATCCTCGGGCTCAATTCGAACGTTCTTTATGCCACCTCGATTGTAAAGCTTAGTTATTCTGGATTGACCTTCGATAACTTCACCGTTCTCAACTTTAGCAAACAAAACAACGTCTTCGATTGAAGATGGCAGAACCTTCCCTTTGATTTTTAGAAGATTACTTAACTCGCGCAGAGCCTCGACAAAGTCTCCTTTTATATCCGTTAGCGCAGCTAGAATTAGATTGCCCAGACTGTGGCCTGCAAGCTCCCCATTTTTGAAACGGTACTGGAAAATATCGTTCACAATCTGTTTAGAGTCTGCAAGCGCCATCAAACAATTTCGAATATCTCCCGGTGGAAGGATGCCAAACTCTTTTCGAATCCTGCCTGAACTTCCTCCATCATCCGCAACGGTTACGATGGCCATAATATCCTCAGCATAAGTTTTCAGACTTTTGAGAACATTTGGAAGCCCCGTACCCCCTCCAATTGCCACCACAGAGACTGCTTTTTTCTTTTTTGAAAGCATCATTCTGAGCCCAAATCCCTTCCAATGTCTCTATGTTTAAGGGTGACACTAAAATCTTTTTCTTCCAAAAATTTCTTGGTCTCCTCGGTCAACGTTACCGAACGATGGGTTCCGCCGGTGCAGCCTAATGCAATAACTAGATGAGTTTTACCTTCAGTTACATAGTGAGGTATTAGAAAAGCCAAAAGACTAAAGAACTTTTTCATAAAAACTTTAGTTTCCTTGCGTTTTAAAATAAAATCTTTTACTACCTTTTCCTTTCCGGTGTGAGATCTAAGCTCATCGATATAATGAGGATTTGGTAGAAATCTCACATCGAAAACCAGGTCTGTGTCGAGTGGTATCCCATACTTATAACCAAATGAAATTACCGTAATTAAAATGCTCTTCTTTTTTTCTTTTCCAAGAAAGGATGAACGAATCTTGTCTCTTAACTCATACGCTTCAATATTTGTAGTATCTATAACCATATCAGCTTGGCCCCTTAATCCTTCAAGGGTAGCCCGTTCCTTTTGAATTCCATCGATAATTTGTCCACCTAGAGACAGAGGATGTCGCCGACGGGTCTCTTTGAAGCGTTTTATAAGTTCTTCATCGGAGGCCTCCAAGAAAAGTATTTGATAATCAACCCCCTCGGCCCTCAACTCCTTTAGAACACCAAAAAGAGTATCAAAAGACTCTCGCCCTCGAACATCTATACCCAATGCAACCTTATTGATTCTGCTACCCGGCAACAAGCAAAGCTCAGCCATCTTCATGATTAAGCTTTGCGGCAGATTATCTATACAAAAATATCCTATGTCTTCAAAACATTTGATTGCTTCAGATTTCCCCGCACCAGATAAACCGGTTATAATTATAAGCTCCAAGTCTTTCATCGATTATCTCCTTTAATTCCGGTCGACTTCGGACGAATGCTAGCCAATTGTTTTGGACGCAATCGTACTCACAACGCCAATCAAAAAGGCACCAAGAAGCGCCGAGAAAAAATCCAGTACTCTAAAACCAGGAACAATCCGATCAACAATTATAAGCATGAATGCATTGATTACAAACGTAAACAACCCCAAAGTAACTATGTTTATTGGCAAGGTCAAAATCTTTACAATGGGTTTGAGTAAAGCATTTACAACTCCGAGAATAAACGCGGCAATCAAGGCAGTTGTAAACCCTTGAAAAGTTAAACTACTGTAAATTACTATCCCTGGAAGAATGTAAGCAACTGCAATAATTGCCAAAGCCACAACAACCAATCTTGTAAGAAATTTCATATTTCCCCTTTCAATAAGTCGTCAATCGGGAGTCGGGAGTTTTTAGCTTCTCTCTGCTCCATGCTTCTTGGTCTTCCTGAAAGCTGGTAGCTGAATTCCTTTACCCTTTACCCTCTTTCCCTCTTTACCCTCACTGTGCTTGTCCTAGAGGCTGGCAGCTGAGGGCTGGAGGCTGATTTCTTTTACCCTCTCTTTTGCTTTCCACTTTAAACTTTTAATTCTCGATTCTCAACCCTTCCAGCTCAAGTAGTTTCCTTTTCCAACCTTCTTTTCCACTCCATCCTCCCCTTTTGCCATCACTTTTAACTATTCTATGGCATGGAATCACTATTGGAATAGGATTTTTTGCTAAAGCGTTTCCAACCGCTCGACTTGCATTGGGTTTTCCAATGGCCTCAGCTACCCATTTGTAACTTCTTAACTCACCGTGTGGCATAGAAGCCACGACACCATAAACTTTCCTCTCAAACTCCGAGAATCCTTTTAAATCCAACACATAATCAAATTTAATTTTTCTCCCTCCAAAATAATCTACCAGAGGTTGAATTAAATATTCACCCTTATTGTAAAGCTCAATAACCCTTTGTTTAAGAATATCTGAAAATACTTTTAAAACCTCAGATTGAAATTCCTCTTCTTTGGAGTAAGGAAGAATAAGAGCGATTAACCCTTTATCGCTAAATACTAGAGCGCCCGTTCCTTGCGAAACTCGATAAGAAATAACCGAAGACCTATCTGATTTCATAAAGCTCCCAACCATTATGAAAATAATCAAAGACTTCTTGCGCCACGTTGACCGGCAAAACTTCTTTAATTTTGAAAATAAGAGTGTATCTTTTTCTTTAAAGAATATGCCTTACTAATATAAATGGGGTAATTTTTCGCATTTTTAAAAAGGTAAACGCCGAGCTTATTAAGTACAATCTTTAACTATTTTTTAAAATTAACTGAAAAGTCTATTTTTATAAATTATAGCAAAGTATCTTAAGTGCCTGGAATCAACAAAGAGAGCTTATTTAAGATGAGCAAAACACCGAATAATATCAGGACTCCACCACTCACAATCTTTATATAAGGAAACGCTCCTTTAATCCTCTTAAAGAATTTTAAAAATTGATTTATGCTCAAACCTACAATTAAAAATGGCAACCCAAAACCCAGTGAGTATGTGGCCAAAAGCAGCATTCCCGAATAGACTGATTCCGAGACACTTGCCACAAGAAGAACAGAGCCCAAAATAGGCCCAACACATGGTGTCCATCCGACAGCAAAGGCCATGCCTATAAAAAATGGACCAACTAGGCCTCTTCTCTTTCTTGCTTGTGCTCGCTTCTCTCGCTCTAAAAATCCTATTTTAAGAAGGCCAATCAAATGCAAACCAAATAAAATTATGACAATTCCTGCAATCATCATCAGAATTCGACGATAGGTTTGAAGAAGTCCTCCGATGGCACTAGCAGTAGCCCCCATTAACATGAAGATAAAAGTAAAGCCTAAAACAAAAAGCAGAACGCGAATAAATATAAATCCAAAACTTGCGCTCTTATCTTCAGTTAGATCCTGAAAGGAGATACCTGTGATGTAGGATATGTAACCCGGGATTAAGGGAAGAACGCACGGTGAAAAGAAAGTCAAAACACCCGCAAGAAATACCGGCAAAAAAGAGACTGATTTCATTAACTTCACCCCTTGTTTCTATGAAGTTATAATAGCAAATTTAACTGGAAAAATTGAATTTTCCAAAATAACGATTTGAATTTAAAATAATCGTAGAAAATCTTTTAATGGGTAAAGGATGGTTAAAAAATGAGATTGCCACACCCCGCAAATCCTGCTTACTGGTAGGCAGGAACACTGCGGAGTTCGCAATGACGAATGAAACTCTTTTTATTTTTATTTTTATTTTTAATTTTACAACTTACAATTTCCAATTTCCAATTCTTCTATACCCGTTGCCCATTACTCTTTACCTTTTTATCAATCTCCACTTAATCTCTCTACTTAATTTTTACTGAGTGCTGATATTGAAATTCATTGAAATTTGCTGTAATACAATTGTAATTTATAATAATTCATCGAGACTAATAGTAATTTGTTGTAATTAATGGTAATTCATTGTAATTACCGCTTAATCTCCACTTAATTTCAACTTAATTATCGCCTAATCTCCCTAATTACCACTTAATTTCTATTTAATCCTTACTTTACCCTATACCTATCAATCGAGAGTCTCTTAGTGAAAAGTCGGTAGTTTGTTGGCCAGATTGCTGTTTTGCTATATTTTACGCTCTATGCTCTTTTCACTTTTAACTTTCAACCTTCCACTTTTGACTATCTGCTATCTAACTATCTTCGCGATATCAATCTCCAAAATATCTTCTGCTCCGTGCTCTTTAAGCTCAGGAATTAATATGTTTACACTAGCTTTATCCACAACGGTCGTAACCTCTAAATAGTCCGAGTTGTAAAGTTGATTTACGGTCGGTCTCTTCATGGCGGGCAAAGCTTCGATAACACCCTCTAAATTATCTTTGGAAACATTCATGCTCAGCAAAACCCTGCCCCTAGCCTCTAAAACACCTAGAAGAAGGATTCTGATTTCCTCTATGGCTTTTCTTTTTTCCTTGTTTTCCCAGGAATCTTTGTTTGCAATTAACCTGGTAGTAGACTCCATAACTGTGCCAATTACCTTTAGCTGATTTCTACGCAGGGTCTCCCCTGTTTCAGTTAAATCCACGACAATATCCATAATCTCGGGTATCTTGGCCTCGGTTGCTCCATATGAGTAATAAACCTTAACAGGAATACCAAGTTTATCGAAGTAAGCTTTGGTGATATTCGGAAACTCCGTTGTTATTCGACTCTCGGGTGAAATATCTTCCGGTTTTTCAATAGGAGAACTATTTGGCACGGCGATAACCATTCTCATCTTGCCAGTTCCTGTCTTTGCATAGGGCATATCCGCAATCTCAATGACATCGGCTCCGGATTCTACGATGCAATCCTTGCCTGATATTCCCAAATCAAAATAGCCCTCTTCTACATATTTGGGTATCTCCTGCGGCCTTAAAATTTTAATCCTATCTATTCTCGGATCACTCACCGTCGGATTGTATTGACGACTCCCTTTCTTTATCGGAAGATCCGCCTGAGCAAAAAGCATCAGGGTTTGCTCCTCCAAGCTCCCTTTTGGTAGTGCGATACTTAACATATCCTCTCTCTCCCTCCAAATATCTATTCTGTTTTTAACATTTTCCTTGAAAATTTGCCCGTATAAGAACAGAGGTTTTTAACTACCTCTCCAGGCATTCCGGTTGCAATAACATACCCGTCTTAATTACATCCAATTAGTATTCGATTACTAAAACTGTGTTCCCTGCCTCAACCGACTATATATATTCCCTAAATTATGTTCTCCCGCATCACAAATCACAATTTTACCAGGCAAAAATATCCCTCTCGTAAATGAATTATACAATAGAACCTCTCAAAAATATTCAATGAGCATTAAATTCCAAAAAAAGCTAAATTAGCTGCAATAATTTGACTACCAGTAAAACTAGTGCTATAAATATCGTCAGACTAGTTTCTGGAAAACATTAATTCTTCACTAGGAAGTGACTCTTTTAAATGTCGTTGGCTTCACCGTCTATTAATTTTCTGATTACCCTTCTGGGATTTGCTATTTTAATTGGTTTTTTCGGTGGCAGATTAGGTAAAAAAATTTTTAAAGCTCCTCAGGTGGTAGGTTTTATCATCATCGGTCTTCTGCTTGGAGAATCATTCTTAGGTATCTTCAATGAGCAAACATTAAATAGTCTGGATATGATAAGCTCGTTTGCTCTTGCCTTCATAGGTTTTGCGATAGGCGGGGAGATGTCCATCGCGGTCTTTAAGAAACTCGGGAAGAGTATACTTACTATCACGATACTGGAAAGTCTTGGTGCTTTTCTCTTTGTAACCGTCGCCGTTTACGCTTTCACACAAAAACTTACAGTTGCGCTTCTTTTCGGAGCATTAGCATCAGCTACTGCTCCCGCTGCAACAGTCGATGTCCTACGAGAGTACGAATCATCGGGTCCTCTTACAACAACTTTATATGCGGTTGTGGGACTAGATGATGCCGCAGCAATTATAATCTATGCCTTCTCAACCGTCATGATAAAAACACTTCTGGCCCATCAAAATATATCATCAGCTCTTCATCTTTTAGAGGGGCCGCTTTTAGAAATAGGACGTTCTTTATTCCTCGGAATACTTGTCGGCGCCATATTGGCTTATACGATTAAGAAAATTCACGATCGCGAAGCTTTAATGATCTTAGGAATCGGCTCGATAGTGCTCTGTACCGGACTGGCCTCAATGTTTCATTCCTCTTTAATTCTCTCAAATATGGCCATGGGGGCCACGGTTATAAATATTAATAAAAGAACGGAAATATTTGATGTCGTTCAAAGAATTACTCCTCCAATATTTGTCTTGTTTTTTATACTCGCGGGGGCACGACTTCAGATAAGTTTACTAGCAAAACTCGGCCTTATAGGATTGGCTTATATAATCAACAGAGTACTTGGAAAAAGCATCGGTACATGGGTCGGTGGACGCGTATCAAATGCACCGGAGTCCGTCAGAAAATACCTCGGTTTTTGCCTTCTATCTCAAGCGGGTGTGGCTATCGGTTTATCCATACAAGCACTTAGTGATTTTCAACCATATGGCGCGGCAGGACGAGAGCTTGGACTATTAGCAATAAACGTAATCGCAGGCACAACTCTAATCTTCCAGGTTATAGGACCACCTTTTACTAAATGGGCAATCTTTAAAGCAAATGAAGTCCCCGAAGAAAAGAGGGAATTGAGATGAACAGACTGCCACATGTCGAAGTAAAAGAAATAATGAAAAAGAATGTCATAACCGTGAATGAAAATAATTCTCTTGATGAGCTTGCCGATAAGTTCAGGAAATACAATTTTCACGGTTTCCCTGTAGTTGACGATGAAGGAAAACTAAGCGGTATTGTTACAAAAAAAGACCTTTTAAAAATATATAGAAGGCAAAACCTTCAAAGCGTCTTTGCAGATCAAGTAAGAGACATAATGGTCTCTCCCGTAGTTACAGTGAGTCCTGATAACACAATATCCGATGTCATTGATGTAATGTTTGAGCACGCAAAAAGAATCCTGCCGGTTATGGATGACGGAAAATTAGTCGGAATGGTCTGTCAGCGCGATATTGTGACAAAAATTCTCGCCAAAGAGCCTAAAAAGAAGCCCCGAAAGAGCATGATTTTAAAACTTACGAAGAAGATAATCCCGACTTGGAAGAAGTAGGTTCCTTTCTAAGTTCGGCCGGGAGTCATCTGGTTCCTTAGTTTCCTGGCTACTTGGTTTCTATGTCGCTATGTTACTATGTCGCCATTCTGGTTCCTTACTTTCAACTTTCCACTTTTAACTTTTAACTATTTTCTGCCACAACTCATCGACTTTTTCTTTAAGTTCCTCTAATGTTTTCTCGTTATCGATTGTATAATCCGCATACTTAAGAAGAATATTCGAAGGAGTCTGAATCTTTATTCTCGCCAAAGCATCCTCGCGAGAATAGCCATCTTTAAGTAAACGTCCCAGGCGAACTTCACTACTTGCCACAACAACTATTACAACATTCACCAAAGACAACAACTCCGTCTCCACCAGCAAAGGAGCATCAATAACTATAACCACATCATCGGGTAACAACTTTCTATACTTCCCCACCGCCATTTTTATAGAATTTATTACTGCTGGGTGAAGAAGTCTATTCAAAATTTCCAGCTTTAATGGGTCATTAAAAACGATGCCGGCTAATTTTTTTCTATCTAAGGTTCCATCTTTTTTTAATATGACTTGACCAAATTCATTTACAACCCGCGTAAAGGATTGAGAGTCAGGGGTAAGCATATCGCGAGCTATGATATCAGCATCTATCACCTTTGCACTTTTTGCAGCCATTAAACGAGCAACGGTGCTTTTGCCAGAACCAATACCTCCGGTTACACCTAAAATAAGCATGAATAGACCCTCCGATTTAAACTAATTAAATTTTATCATGGAATTAGGGAGGAGGTAAAAATTAAAACAGATAAAAGAAGATATCAGCTTCTTGGCTGGTTTGCTTATTGGTTAGTTTATTAGTTTGTTATTGCAAGCGAAGCGCGGCAAGCCACAATCCAACTAATGCAAGACAGAAAAAGAATGCAATCATTACAATAAACTGAATGTATATTAAATCCCTTTCAAAGTCCGAACCAATTTTGATAACACCTTGGCAGCAAATTTAATTATTTATCACTTTTCCTTTTGAGATCTTTCCTTTTTCATCTGTTGGAGAACTTCTTCGAGTGAGCCGGGTTCAGGCGATTCTTCCTTAACTTCTTCTTCCTTAACTTCTTCTTCCTTAACTTCTTCTTTAGCTGCTTCGGGTTCGTCTGGCTTGTCTTCTTTGGCTACTTTTTTTGCCTGTTTTAAACTCAAACTAATTTTTCTATTTTGAGTATCTATTGCAGAAATTATCACATCAACTACATCGTCAACCTTAACAACCTGCTCTGGAGAGTCAATGTGGGTTTCAGCCATTTCTGAAATGTGAATTAAACCTTCTAAGCCACCGGATAACTCAATAAAAGCTCCAAAGGGAACGATTCTCTTTATTTTACCTTTTACGAGATCCCCTTCTGAAAATTTCTTAATCTTCCCCCGCCAAGGATCTTTTTGCGTCTGCTTTAACCCAAGTGACACTCTTTCCCTCTCTTTATCTATATCAAGAACTTGAATTTTAACTTCATCTCCTACATTAACTACTTCTGACGGATGATTAACATGATCCCAAGAAAGTTCCGAAATATGAATTAACCCATCAATACCCCCAATATCAACAAAAGCACCAAAATCCACGATACTAGAAATTTTCCCCGCAACTATTTGATCTTTCTCAAGTTTCGATAAAATTTCCTTTCGCTCTTGCTTGTGCGAACCCTCCAAAACTGCTCTCCGCGAAAGAACTACATTGTTCCTTCTCCTATCCAGTTCAATAACCTTACATTCAAGTTCACACCCCAAATAATCGTTTAAATCTTTAACTCTTCTTTTCTCAACAAGCGAAGCTGGCAAAAATCCCCTAACGCCAATATCCAAAATTAAGCCGCCCTTTACAACTTCGATTACGTTGCCCTTAAGTTTTTCATCTTTCTCTGAGATTTCAATAATTTTATCCCAAGCTCTCCTATATTTTGCCCTCTTTTTTGAGAGTATGAGCTGTCCTTCTTTGTCCTCTTTTTGAAGCACTAACGTTTCGATTTCTTCTCCCAAACAAACAATATCATTTGGGTTAACATCCTTTTTTATTGAAAGCTCACGAAGAGGGATAATTCCCTCGGATTTATAACCAATGTCAACAAGAACCTCGTTGTTATCTATTCTAACCACCGTTCCGGAAATAAAATCCCCTTCTTTAAAAACTTTAATCGTCCTGTCGTAATCAGGAATAAGCCTTCCTTCTTCATCTTTTTTCATGTAGCTTTCTTCAAGTTCCTCTTCAAGCGTAGTTGCATCTTTATCCCCCATTATATTTGTTAACCTCCCATTTTTATTCAACCCTAAGAATACCACAACGACTTTATGAATTCCTTCTTTTTTTATCAAACACTCTTAGCTTCCAACCAATTCTCGCCCATCTTTATCTCAACTTTCATTTTTACACTCAACGGATAAGCATTTTCCATCACACTTTTTATCAAGTTGGTCATCACCAATCTCTCTAGCGGAGGAACTTCAAGCACAAGTTCGTCGTGAACTTGTAGTATCATTCGTGTCTGTAACCCCTGTTTTTTTAGTTCATCATACAGATGAACCATAGCAATTTTTATTACGTCAGCGGCGCTTCCTTGAATGGGAACATTAATTGCCAACCTTTCACCAAAACTACGGACTCGATAGTTACTACTTCTGAGTTCGGGTAAGTTCCTACGTCTTCCCAAAAAAGTTTTTACATAACCATCCTTATAGGCTTGCGCAGTAGAATTTTCAATATATTTCTTTACTTTTGGATAACATTTAAAGTAAAACTCGATATAAGAAGCAGCTTCTTCTTTTGATATTCCCAACTGTTCCGACAGACCAAACGAACTCATCCCATAAACAATTCCGAAATTTACCGCTTTGGCGTTCTTTCGCATCTCAGACGTAACATCATCTATACCAACTCCAAAAACTTCGCTGGCGGTTTTGGTATGGATATCTTCTCCTTCCTCAAAGGCCCTAATAAGATTATCGTCTTTGGAAAAGTGCGCTAAAATTCTTAACTCTATCTGGGAATAGTCAGCAATGAGCAACTCATCTCCTCTTCTTGACGGAACAAAAGCTTTTCTTATGCCCCTACCCAGCTCCCCCTTTATGGGAATATTTTGAAGGTTGGGATTACTGCTAGATAACCTTCCTGTAGCAGTTACCGTTTGATTAAAAGAAGTGTGAAGACGACGTGTTCTTGGATTAACCATCCTCGGTAGAGTCAAGATGTAAGTTGAAAGCAGCTTATGGAGTTCGCGATAGCGCATAACCTTCTCAATTATAGGATGAGTATTTATTAGCTTACTTAAAACAGAGGAATCAGTAGAGTAGCCCGTTTTTGTCTTTTTGATATAATTCAAACCTAACTTTTCAAATAATACTTTACCAAGCTGTTGGGGTGAGTTTACATTAAATTTTTCTCCTGCCAAATCACAAATCTCACGTTCTAAATTTTTGAGAACATCTTCTGTGTTTAAACGAATTCCTTTTAGGTAATCGACATCAATTCCCACGCCTTCCCATTCCATATCCGCAAGCACATAAATAAGTGGCACTTCAACGTGTTCAAACAAGTCTGTGAGACCCATATCTTTTAACTCTTTTTTCAAAACTTTCTCCAGTTGCAAAACAGCCAATGTGCTTTGAGCAAAAACCTCGCCCTCGTTTTCAGAAAAACCGACTTTCAAGTACTTCTCCGAAAGTTCCTTTAGAAGATAGTCATTTCGCAAGGGATCTACTAAGTAGGCAGCAACCATAATATCGAAAGCTATGCCTTTTAAGTTAACATCTTTATTTCTCAAAGAGTTAATCATAGATTTTCCGTTGTAAACTACTTTTTGGAACACCTCTGATTCCAGATAAGACCTAATCTTTCCCAATGATTCTTTCGAGACAAGATAGACGGTTTCATCATCAAAGGATAGTGCGAGTTTTATCACTTCTCTACTTACAGAATCTTTGGCTTCGGTTATCGCAAACCGGAGACCAAACATATGACTTGTCTCAATTTTCTTAAAAAGGTCTGTCCAGTCTCTCTCCTCTTTTGGCTCTAAAATTGTCGGGTTTAAAGTCTCGACAATCTGCTCATCAAAGAAACCATCGGTTTTTGAAAAAAGTCTACCTGAAAGAGTGTTGAATTCAAGGGTCGAAAATAACTCCTTTACTTCTTCTTTATTCCAATTACCCAGTTCGCAATCTTTGAAGTTGACCTCGATGGGCGAATTTAAATTGAGTACCGTCAGCTGCTTGCTGAGTATCGCTTGCTCTCTAAACTCAACCAAAGCACTCTGTAATTTTTTGCCAGAGATTTTATCTACATTTTTTAAGACATCTTCGAGACTGCCAAACTCCTGAAGTAACTTGGTTGCCGTTTTCTCTCCTATGCCCGGTACTCCGGGAATATTATCGGATGGGTCGCCCTTTAATCCTAGAAAATCGACCACTCTCTCGGGAGGAATACCATAACGCTCAACAACAGCTTGCCTGTCGTATAAAACTGTGTTGGTAATTCCTTTTTGAGTTGTCATGATTTTTGTTTTAGAGGAAACGAGCTGTAAGGCATCTTTGTCGCCCGTTACGATGATTACTTCATCGCCTTCATCTTCAGCTTTCTTGGCCAACGTAGCCAGGATGTCATCGGCCTCATATCCTTCTACTTCAAAAAAAGGAATTTTAAGTACCTTAAGAACATCTTTTACCAAAGGAAATTGGCTTCTAAGCTCATCGGGAGTTTTTGGACGATGGGCTTTATAATCAGCGTACTGTTTTACCCGTTCAGACCTACCTTTATCGAAAGCGACCATTAAGACATCGGGTTTTTCTTCGCTAATAAGTTTAATCAACATGCTGGTAAATCCATATACAGCATTTGTGATTTGTCCTGAGGAGATAGCTAACGTGGTAGGTAAGGCAAAAAATGCTCGATAAACCAGACTGTTCCCGTCAATTAGTATTATTTTTTTGTTATTCAAATAAAATCAGCCCCTCTAAGCATTCTAAACCTTTTGCTTCACTCTGCAAGTATATAAGGACATTGCTCGCCTAAATTAAAGAGCCCCCGTTTCGGGGGCTCTAAATTCTTTAATCTTACTCATATCGGCCTAGAAATTAGGAATATCGGGCAAATCCCTCTTGTGTTCACTTCTTTTAATCATCAAATCTACTTTTGCTATTGATATTTGTCCTGATAAACAAGCATCCAAATCTTCGTAAGTTACTCCTATCTCTTCTTCATCAGTTTGACCTTCCCAGAGACCCGCCGAAGGCGGTTTATCGATGATTTTCTGCGGGACTCCCAGACATTTAGCCAGCTCTCTCACCTCAGTTTTCAACAGGTTGCCTAAAGGAGCAATATCCACCCCTCCATCGCCGTACTTGGTAAAATAGCCAACCATCCGCTCGCTTTTATTACCTGTTCCGACCACCAGATAGTTAAGTAAATTTGCAAAATAGTAGAGGGTGGTCATGCGAAGTCGAGGCTTTGTGTTGGCAAGAGCGAGACTGCTACGGTTTGACTCCACCGTTTTCGGTAATTTTACTCTGCTAAGTTCCCCTTGTAATCTATTATAAGATTCATTCAGTTGAATAATCCGATATTTTATGTTGAACCTTTCGGCAAAATAAACTGCATCCTCAACATCCTCTTTCCTGCTATGACAGGGCATTATCAGAGCCAAGGCATTCTCGGAAAAAATCTGATTACAGAGGAGACCAACCACAGCTGAGTCCAACCCTCCACTTAATCCGAAGATGACACCCTTGGCACCGGCCACCTCAACCCTATCTCTTACCCACTCGATCAATTTTCTCGAGATTTCCTTACTCTTCATCGACTCACCTCGACTTAATTATAATGCCACTTTCCCTCTCTCGCCAGTTCTTATCCTAATATCTTACTTCAAAAGAAATACAAAAAGAAAATTTAATTCAAACAAAAAAGGGCTGTTAGCGAATACCAACAGCCCTTAAGGGTCTATTTAAGCTTAACGGTTTTCTATCCTTCAATAATTCTCATTGCCTCTTCGCGATATGCATTCATCACATAAGGAATGCCGGAGACCTTAGCTGCCTCTTCAGTCAAAGCCATAAGATCGCTTCGTGAAATGCTAGATATATTAAAGTTACGGCTCCCGGCCATCAATTGTTGCAAACCAACTTTTAACTTATCTGTGAAGGTGTAGAGCGCTATCGCTCCGAGAGGTATCTCGTTAACCTCTTTGCCATATTTTTTCTTTAAAGTCTCATAGCAGACAAAGATTTCCTCTTTCGTTGCGCCGAATTTAGATATGGTTTTCGGAAGCACTTCCTCTTTGAGCCATGCGTCTATATTCTTCCCAACAAAACCAGGAATCATCAGCGCCCGACCCATACAAACGGCTTTAACATGAGGTGACCCCATAGCAAGCACTTTAAAGATATGGTCTTCGGTGCTGAACCCACCGGCTATGGCAATATCCGGTACATACTCTCCGTTTTCAGCAAGTTTGGTGCAAAGCTCATGAGTCATGCACTGTATATAGAATGTCGGGACACCCCACTCTTCCATCATTCTCCAAGGACTCATTCCCGTACCACCTGGAGCACCGTCGATGGTTAAAAGGTCTATCTTTGCCTTAGATGCCCACTTAATAGCCATGGCAAGCTCTCGCATTGGGTAGGCGCCTGTTTTTAAGGTAACCCGCTTTGTTCCAAGAGAACGTAACCTCTCAACTTTCTTCATAAAACTTTCTTCATCAACAAAACCGAGGCGGGAATGCCGCTCAAACTGTCTCAGTGCACCATCCTCAAAAGCAGCTTTATTCTCAGGAAGCGAAGGATCAGGAGTGACTAAGTAACCTCTTTTTTGTAATTCAAGAGCTCGTTCAAGACTATTTACTTTAATCTCGCCACCGATACATTTTGCCCCCTGTCCCCACTTAAGCTCAACCGTTTCGACGCCGAGTTTATCGATTACATATTCGGCAACTCCGAGACGAGTATCTTCGACGTTTAACTGAACGAGGATATCACCGTATCCTTCGTGATAGCGACGGTATTGTTCGATTCTTCTCTCCATATCGGGAGACTTCGTAACCTTGCCGTTCTTATCTCTTTCAAGTTGAGGGTCGATTCCGCATACATTCTCGCCACATACTAGCGTTATCCCACTTATAGCAGCACCGATTGCAAAGTGTTCCCAATTCTTCCGAGCAATCTCAGTAGAGCCCAAAGCGCCTGTAAACACGGGTACTCTCATCTTTACTTTATTCTCATATCCAAATTCCGTTTC
Organism: Actinomycetes bacterium; assembly: GCA_030614255.1. Classification (GTDB taxonomy): domain Bacteria; phylum Actinomycetota; class Aquicultoria; order UBA3085; family Oleimmundimicrobiaceae; genus JAUSCH01. Next base: position 16,855 of record JAUWKI010000007.1, on the reverse strand, counting down.
CGTGTCTACCATAGGAAAGAGGGTATTATCAGGACTTCCTTCCTCGCCTCCGGAAAGGCCTTTGGCTCCTAGTGCATAACCTTGTATATTTAGATGGGAGTAATCAATGGGATAGTCTTTATCGCCTCCAGCAGTAATTTCGCCAAAAGGCCCCGGGTAAATAACTTCTCTTCCGCGAAAAGATGCTTTAAAAACCTCACAATTACCTTTGCATCCATCGATACAACGGGTGCATAAACCTGAGCCAGGCACAACACTTTTAGAACGATTTGAAGTTTCAGTTACATCATTAGCATTTGGCCTCTGTAAATTCATTTAAAATCCTCCCTTTAATTAAAGTTAAATAAATCATCTTACATAATTTTTTAAATATACTACCTAGAACTTCACCTCCTGCTATATTGTAAATCAGTTAAAATAAATCCCAAAAACTTTTTAGTTTTTCAAAGTCGACCATCGTGCTCATTGCTTGGCTACCAGTCTCTACGCCAACTTCCTCAAGCGCTGCAAGGGGATTTAGACCTCCACTCACTACTATCCCCACCCTATCAGTTCCAACTGCCATTTCTAAAATTGGCTGACTCGGCCTCCCTACTGCCAGAACACCGTAAATCCCAATTTGTTTTAACTCATCCACAATTTTATTAACTTTTGCAAGAGCAACTGCTGAAACTTCCCGAAAACCCGCTAATATCTTTCCGCTACCAGTTAAAGCCGTCTCTCGCACACTGGTCATTCGGCTCTTTATAAAAATTTCCAATGGGTCCAGAGAAGAACCTTCATATGTAATAAGCTCGGTAAATCGATGTGGTCGGAAATCTTTCATTTGAAGGATGGCCCCAAATTTCGAATCGACGGGAACGCCGGCTTTGACCAAGACTCCATTTAAAGTAATGCTGCAAATCGTTCCAAAACCTACCTTACCGGAAGGAATCTCGACCTCACCTAACTTTTCCTTTCCGTATGCTACGGCCACTAAGTCGCTCATACAAAGTTTGGTTTTGAAGATATCCTTCATTATCTTAAGAGCTTTCTTGAAATCACTTTCATCCAACAAAGAAATGTTCATGATAATTGTGCCTTTTCTGTTTTCAAGATCAAGCGAACTAAGATAAGAAAGAGTATCAATCTTAGCGCTCACTAAACCAACCTTATCTGAAACTAACGCATTATTGAGTTCCTCTATCCCTTTTTCTGTAATCAGTCGCCCCTCTTTGCCAAGCCCTTTAGTAAGACCCCTTTCATCCATTATCTTAAGATGATATCTAACCGCCCGTTCAGAAAGGTCAATGCCAAAATCTTTAAGACGCCTCGAAATAATGCTAGCACCAAGTGGTCCCGTTTCTTTACTTAAAATCTTTAAGATACTAATAATTTTTCTTTCAACATCTCTATCCATCTTGTCTCCTACGGTAATCGGTTACCGATAACCTATCAAAACTCACTAAAATTGTCAAAAAAAATTTAAACATTTTTAACTTGCCGATAAAATCAAGGTAGTTTAGAATTTGTATAACCGATATGCCAAAAATGGAGGGAACTATGTCTGATAAATTAAGGGAAGATGTAATCAAAAAAATTAAAGATAAGAAAATCAAATTCATACATCTCTGGTTTACAGATGTTTTGGGTTTCTTAAAAAGTTTTGCCATAACCGTTGAAGAGCTGAATAAAGCAATGACCGAAGGAATGGGTTTCGACGGCTCTTCTATCCAGGGATTTGCAAGAATCCAAGAGAGCGACATGATAGCAATGCCCGACCCATCCACACTTCAAATTCTTCCCTGGCGTTCAAACGGACAACTCGTTGCGACAATGTTCTGTGATATCACAAACCCAGATGGCTCTTACTACGAGTGTGACCCTCGATACGTTCTAAAAAGAAATCTTAAGAGAGCGGCCGATATGGGTTACGCTTTTTATCTTGGTCCCGAACTTGAATACTATTACTTTAAAAATGCCGAAGAGACGGAAGTCTTAGACAGAGGGACTTACTTCGACATGACACCTCTTGATATTGCTGTTGACTTGCGAAGAGATACCGTCCTCACTCTTGAGAAGTTTGGGATACAGGTCGAGTACAGCCACCATGAAGTCGGCCCAAGCCAACACGAAATAGACTTGCGATACGAAGAAGCATTAAAAATGGCCGATAACGTTATGACATACAGACTAGTCGTAAAAGAAGTGGCTCAATTACATGACGTTTACGCAACATTTATGCCTAAACCATTATATAGTGAGGCCGGGAGCGGCATGCACACCCACCAATCGCTCTTTAAGGACGGTAGAAACGCTTTTCATGACCCAAGTGACAAACATCATCTCTCAGATACCGCTAAAGCTTATATCGCCGGCTTGCTTAAACACGCAAGAGAAATTTGCGCCATAACCAATCAGTGGGTAAACTCCTACAAACGGTTAGTGTCTGGTTTTGAAGCACCGGTATATATATGCTGGGCACACAGTAACCGCTCAGCGCTCGTAAGGGTTCCGATGTATAAACCAGGCAAAGAAGAAGCGACCAGACTTGAGTTAAGATCACCCGATCCTGCCTGCAATCCTTATCTGACCTTTTCGGTAATGCTCGCCGCGGGCCTTGAGGGAATTGAAAAAGGATATGAACTACCGGAACCGGTAACCAACAACATCTATGAGTTGACAGAAGAAGAAAGAACAAAAATCGGTATAGGGTCGCTCCCCGAAGACCTTTACGAAGCAACTAAAGAGATGGAAAAGAGCGAGCTGGTTAGAAAAGCTCTGGGCGACCAGGTATTCGGGTGGTTCATTAAGAACAAAAAACTTGAGTGGAATGAGTATAGAGCCAGAGTTACACCATACGAAAAAGAAAAATATCTGCCAATTTTGTAACAACAAAAACTATCATTGATGGTTTATTGGAGTCATGTGTATACCATTTGAAGATGAAAATGCCTAAAAATCTGTGTTATGCAAAGTTTAGATTCCACAAAAAGCAGTTTGGAGATTAGCGAATACTCAGAAAAGAAGTTTAATCTTCCGCACTACAAATTCGATTTCGCCCTGTATTCTTTGCTTTGTAAAGAGCATCGTCCACTTTTATTACCAATTTATCAAAGTTTTCCGGCTCAGAAAACTGTCCGACCCCAAAACTTGCGGTAACTTTCACCGCTAAGCCCTCCCTATCCGTCACCTGCAACTTTCTGATTTTCTCTTGCATACGCTTGGCAAGATTTAGAGCTTCATTTAAAACTGTCTCCGGGCACACTACAAGAAACTCCTCGCCACCGTACCTTCCAACAAAATCAGTTGTACGGATAATATCCTTTATGTTTTTAGCTATTCTCTTTAAAACCTGGTCTCCGGTTCGGTGACCACAACTATCATTAACCTTTTTAAAATGGTCGATATCAAGCATTATTAACGAAAGTGATCTATTGTATCTTCTCGCTCTCTGAATTTCTAATTTAAGTTCGCCGTCTAAATGTTGGCGATTTAAAACTTTGGTTAATCCATCTATTTGAGCCTGACGTTTCAGTTTTTTCGTAAGCCATTCTTTTTTCTCCTCCGCTTTCTTACGCTCAGTTATATCTTCGGTATGGACCAGAACGAGGTCGGGTGGCGCAAACGAATAGTGGATATTGAAAACTTTCCCTTTGCCAGCAATCCCAATTTCGTAAGGCATCTCAGCCCTTACTATGGTTTTCTTATTTAAGCACTCCCACATGTCATCTATTATCTTTGGCTGAACTTTATACGCTTCGCTAAGCTTAATTCCAAGAAAGTTAGAAACTTGTCCCTTGGTTATTCTTTCTGCAGCATAATTATAATCTATTAAAATAAAGTCATTACCGACCTTCTGCCAAGTATATGTCGGTACTGGAATCCCTTTGTATTGTGCTTTTGCCTGTTTCTCGCTTATCCGTAGTTCTTCTTCAATCTGCTTAAACTTTGTGACATCTCGGAAGCTCTCTATCACACCTACAATTTTTCCTCCCTTATCTCTAAGAGGTGTAGCTATGAGACTTACAGGAACATCCTTTCCATTCTCAGTATGTCTCTCCGCCTCAATTTCAACACGCTCTTTTCCCGATAGAATTTGTTTAAGGGTGCACTCATCCGTGCCACATCGTGGGTCACGGAAGCTCTCAAAGCATTTCCGTCCAATCGCCTTATCCTTTTCCAGACAGCAAATCCATCTCTCTGTTCTGGTCGATAATTCCAAAATCTAAATCTATGGCCCTAATACCCACACCAGAACTTTGGAAAACAACCTCTAGTTTAGCGTTAGATTTAAAAAGCTCCTTCTCAGTCTGCCTACGCTCGATAATCTCTTTAACCATAGGACGATAAATTAGGATGTAAAGTCCCGGGATAACCAAAAGAGTGAGCAAAACCGCATCAAAAATTGGCCAAATGTATTGAGGTAATGGGGGAGCCCAAACCAATAAAACCATAATTAAGAGCTCAGCAAAAAATATGATAAGAGCCAATCTCCATATAAGAATAAGAGGTAAAGTGGTCCTACCTTTATCAATATGCGCCTTTTCTTTTTTTATCTCACCGTTTTCTCGGTTCATCATCTCAAAATAAAAATTCCTCACTTATTTCTGTTTTACTATTCTTATTTTATCACGCTTAAAAGTATCAAGGTGATAATCGAACATTATAACAAATACTTATTTATATAAAACCCAGATATATCAAGGGTTAAACCCTTGATTACATTGTCGACCAATTAACAATGTAATTATTAAAGATGCTCAATTTTAAATCCTAACCAGAAACAGTTCATTTCTTGGTGGTTGACCGTCCTAGAGGGGTAATCTATAATGTTCAACGTGGTAAAAATCTTGCCGAAGTGGCGGAATTGGCAGACGCGCACGACTCAAAATCGTGTGGGCTTTGCTCGTGTGGGTTCGACTCCCACCTTCGGCACCAAAAACTTAATGGATAGTTGATAGTGGGTAGCAGACTAATTCTTCACTAAAATCTCCGGCGGGCAGGCCCACCTTCGGCACCAAAAATTCGGTTCATGGTAAAAAAGCAAACTGCTACCAGCCTCCAGCCCTTAGCCCCTTTAAATTAAGAAATAAAAATGAAAATATAAAAACGGCCTGCCTGCCCTGCCTGACGGTAGGCACGGCGGTAGGCAGACTCACCAGAAAATCAGTTCGTTGTTTTTGTCGATGAACTATAAACTCATAACCATGAACTTTCTTAGTTTATGGTTAGTAACAAGTAATTACCTCTCCATAAAAAAATCAGCTTTCCAGCTGATTTTTTTTCTTAATTAGCAAATCGTATTTAAAATAAACAACCAAGTGTTTTTAAGCTTTGCCTGCTGACATAAAAAGATTCATTTTGTTTTTAACAACGGATTTTATATCCTCTTTGGCGGGCCCAAGAATCTTGCGCGGGTCATAGATCTTTGAATCATCTTTTAAAATTGCCCTTACTCGAACTGTGAATGCCACTTGCAAATCGGTAGCTATATTAATTTTCCTAATGCCAATAGTAATAGCTTCCTGAACAGCATCATCGGGAATGCCGGAAGCCCCATGCAACACGAGAGGCACGTTTACTCTTGACTTAATGGCGCGAAGACGATCAAAATCCAATTTGGGTTCCCCTTTGTAGAGTCCATGGGCATTCCCTATCGACACAGCTAAACAGTCTACCCCCGTCTCATTTGTAAACCGTTCTGCCTCATCTGGTATGGTCATAGATTTTTCCCGCTCTGTTACAAAGACTGTGTCCTCAGTTCCAACTATGCGGCCCAACTCTCCTTCAACGGTAACCCCTTTTGATGAAGCGATAGCAACCCCCTCACAAGTAATTGCTATATTCTCCTCCAATGGATGCTTTGAGCCATCAATCATTACTGAACTATAACCAACTTCCACGGCATCTTTTATGGTTTCTATATCTTTTCCATGATCGAGATGAAGAGAAATTGGTATATCCGTGGATTCGGCAGCAATGCGAACCATGGCCTCAATATTACGCATACCTATATATTTGGCCATACCCTCCGAAGTCCCAACAATAACAGGTGAACGTGTTTCCTCGGCTGCGTCAATAACAGCCTGCAACATCTCAACGGTCATTACATTAAACATACCAACCGCATACTTTCCTTCTTCCGCCTTTTTAAGCTGTTCTTTCATCGTAACAAACATATTTCCTCCTTAACCAAAAAATATATGTGCTGTATCGTATAATTTTCGGGGAACCGTTTTGTTTTCTCTTACGGCCTCACTCAAAGAAACTGCTTCAATATCATCTCCTTTAAGCGCCGCCATCATTCCCCATTGAGACGCTTTAACCATCTCCGCAGCCTTCACTCCAAAGCGAGTCGCAAGGATGCGGTCTCTGGAAGTCGGTGTACCTCCTCTTTGAATATGACCAAGAACGGTCACTCTGGTTTCATGACCGGTAATCTTCTCAATCGCCTTGCCAAGAGCATCTCCGACGCCACCAAGTCGAACATGACCAAATTCGTCAACCTCCTTAGAGGCAATAACTACTTTCTCCTCCCCTGCTTTCCGAATAAGTTTGGCTCCCTCACTCACTACAACGATAGAGAAATTTTTTCCCCTGGCAGTCCGCTGATTGACAAAATCACAAATCTCTTCCACGGTTACCGGAACCTCAGGGGTAAGAATCGCATCAGCACCACCGGCAATTCCGGACATTACCGCTATCCACCCGGCAGTTCGGCCCATTACTTCCACCACCATCACCCGACTATGAGATTCAGCGGTGGTATGAAGACGATCTATAGCTTCAGTAGCAATTTGAACAGCTGTATCAAAACCAAAGGTATAATCAGTTCCCGAGAGATCGTTGTCGATGGTTTTGGGAACACCAACTGTGTGAATTCCATATTCTTTATATAGTCGGCTGGCAACACCGAGGGTATCATCGCCTCCCACGGCGACAACAACATCGATGCCTAAATCGCGCATATTCGCAATAACGCGCTCAGGTCCTCCTTCTTTCTTAAATGGATTGGTCCTGCTAGTTCCAAGAATTGTACCGCCCCGTATAAGGATGTCGCTAACCGCATTTAAATCAAGAGGAAAAACATCAGCTTCAAGCAGACCACGCCAACCATTTCGAATTCCCATTACCTTGTAGCCGTACTCATGAATGCAAACTCTGGTCACGGCACGAGTTACAGCATTTAAACCTGGACAATCTCCCCCTCCATTAAGAATTGCTACATTCACTCTATTGTCCTCCTCTAAGAATCACTACACTAATATGATTATTTTATTACAAATAAAATTGGGTGCAAATACTTTAAAAGCAAGACCGAATATCTATTTTTCAGCGTATGCTCCAATTTTTCTTAACCTTTTGTATCTGTCATCTAAAAGTTTATCGATTGAAACACCCTTTAATTCTTTAATATTATCTTCCAAAACTTTCTTTAAAGTACCCCCAACCAATTCAAAATCGCGATGAGCGCCTCCTAAGGGCTCATCTATTATCCCATCAATTATCTCCAACCTCAGCAGATCATCAGCTGTAAGCTTAAGGGCTTCCGCGGCCTCAGAGGCCCGAGTTTCATCGTGCCAGAGTATGCTCGCACACCCTTCAGGAGTTATTACCGAGTAATATGAATTTTCAAGCATGAAAATTCTATCCCCCACGCCTAATGCCAAAGCACCGCCGCTTCCTCCTTCACCTATATTTAATATAATAATCGGTATCGAAAGTGTGCTCATCTTCATCAAGTTTTGAGCAATAGCTGCTGCTTGTCCATGTTCTTCTGCCTCTATCCCCGGATAGGCCCCTGGGGTGTCGATAAAACATATTAGAGGAAGATTAAACTTTTCAGCAAGCTCCATGAGTCTAAGGGCTTTTCGATAACCTTCAGGGTGAGGCATACCAAAATTTCTAGAAACATTCTCCTTGGTATCTTTGCCCTTTTGATGACCCAAAATCATAACCCGCTCCCCTTCCAAAAAAGCGGGCCCACCCACTAAAGCAAGGTCATCACCACAAACTCTATCACCATGCAACTCAATAAAATCTGTGAAAATAAAATCAACATAATCAAACGTTCGGGGCCTGTTCGGGTGCCTCGCTATCTGGAGTTTCTCTGAGGCAGAAAGATTCGAATAAATACTCTCATGAATTTTGTCTATCTGCTTTTCCAAAAGTAGAATTTCTTTAGCAATTCCCGATTTCTCTTTTGTAGGCAATCTTTTAAGCTTTTCGAGTTTTGTTTCGAGTTCAACTACAGGTTTTTCGAAATCCATCATAAACTTTTTCATCGCAGCTCACCCGTAAAGAAATTAATTAACTTTGAAATCGTGGCTTTAAGGTCTTTTCTATGCACTACCAAGTCAATTTGACCATAACCAAGCATGAATTCGGCTTTTTGAAAATCTTTAGGGAGTTTCTGTCTTATTGTCTTTTCAATAACACGCGGTCCTGCAAACCCCACCAAAGCTTGTGGTTCGGCAATTATAATATCTCCCAGAGATGCAAAACTCGCCGTTACTCCTCCAGTAGTCGGATTTGTAAGCACCGAAATATATGGAAGACCTGTTTTCTTAAAGCGAGCAATCGCGGCACTTGTCTTTGCCATCTGCATCAAAGAAAGCATTCCTTCCTGCATACGCGCCCCACCAGATGAGGAGACAATTACAAGCGGTAATTTATTTTTAATTGCCATCTCTACCGCACGCGTAACTTTTTCACCCACAACAGAACCCATGCTCCCACCAATAAATCGAAAATCCATGATTGCCATAATCACATTCCGGCTATCTATTTTTCCTTTTACGGTAATCACAGCGTCATTAAGACCGGTCTTTTCTCTAGATTGATTCAAGCTTTCAATATATGTCTTTTCAGCTTCAAATTTTAGCGGGTCAGCAGATGAAAGAGATGCATCGAATTCATCGGACTTTCCCTCGTCCAGAAGGATATTTAATCTATCACATGCCGCAAGCTTATAATGAAAATCACACTTCGGGCAGACCCAAAGATTTTTCACAAGCTCTTTCTGATAAATAATCTCCCCACATTCGGCGCACTTCGACCAGATGCCATCAGGCATCGGCCGCTTCTCTGTTTTGGGCGTTATCTGAACATATTTTTCTTTTTTCTGAAACCATTCCGATATAGGCATCAATTGTGCCATCAATATAAGATGGCCAACTAGCTCCCTTCTATTGCTAACTTGATGTTCTTAACAAACTTGCCAATTTTATCATATTCTATACTAGAATCATCGATTAAATCCATCAGAGCGCTTCCTATTATTATTCCATCCGCTAATCGTGATGCCTCTTTTGCTAAGTTGCCCGAAGAGATGCCAAACCCGACCGCCAAAGGCTTGTCAGTCTGAGCTCTGATTTTTAATAAAAAGCCAGAAAGCTCCGAAGGCAAACTTTTTCTTGCTCCGGTTACTCCCGTAAGAGAAACACAATAAACAAATCCACTTGAAACAGAGACTATCTTTTTAATCCTGTCATCACTGCTAGTTGGAGATATTAAAAAAATTGTATCCAGAGCATTCTCTTTAGCCAATGTAAGCCATGAACGCGCTTCCTCGGGTGGTAAGTCGGGTACTATCACCCCATCAACCCCGACAGAAGCCGCCTCTTCGGCAAATCTCTTCTCACCATAATGGTAAATTGTATTATAGTAAGTCATAATCACGAGTGGGGTATCCATCTTTTTTCTCAAGCTTTTAATCATTTCAAAAATATTTCTTGTGTTCGCGCCGTGAGAGAGAGCTACTTGAGACGCCTTTTGAATCGTAGGCCCGTCGGCCAATGGATCAGAGTAAGGAATACCTATTTCTATAATGTCGGCTCCTTGCTCAGCTAAAATCTCAACTAGTCTTTCGCAAGCATCCAAGGTGGGGTAGCCCCCCATCACATAGGGAATAAAAGCTTTGTTATTACTTTTCTTCAATTGTTCAAATTTTTGTTTAATTCGGCTCACAATTTTACCTTTAGGATTTCAGCCACAGTTTCGAGATCTTTGTCTCCTCGACCTGATAAATTTACTACAATTAACTTTTCTTTTGCCTTGGGGGCAAGTTTCTCAAGATAAGCAATGGCATGTGCACTCTCAAGAGCGGGAATGATTCCCTCCGTTTTGCTCAAAAAATCAAAGGCCCTCAGTGCTTCCTTATCCGTTATCGAACCGTACGAAACTAAACCGTGTTCTTTAAAATAACTATGCTCCGGTCCAACTCCGGGATAATCCAGGCCAGCAGAGATGGAGTGCGCTTCTTCTATCTGACCGAACTCATCCTGGATAACATAGCTCATAGAGCCATGAAGCACGCCAATATCTCCTTTGGCAAGCGGTGCCCCGTGTTTTCCGGATTCGAGACCAAACCCCGCAGCTTCAACCCCTATTAGCTCGACTTTGGTATTTAAAAATGGGTAAAATATTCCAATAGCGTTACTTCCTCCGCCAACACAGGCCACTATGTAATCGGGATCCCTTCCTTCTTCTTCTCTAATTTGTTTCTTAACCTCTTTGCCAATTACAATCTGAAAATCTCTAACCATCGCCGGATAAGGATGCGGACCCGCAACCGAACCTATGATATAAAAAGTATTCTCTACATTGGTTACCCAATCTCTTATGGCTTCATTCATTGCATCTTTTAACGTTTTACTACCCGAAAAAACAGGAATAACCTCAGCTCCCAAAAGCTTCATCCGCAAAACATTTGGCGCCTGACGTTTTGTGTCTTCTTCTCCCATATAGATGTGACAATCCATACCAAATAACGCAGCAACAGTCGCTGTCGCCACACCATGTTGACCGGCGCCCGTTTCGGCTATTATTCTTGTCTTTCTCATCCGCTTAGCCAAAAGTGCTTGCCCAATAGTATTATTTATCTTGTGAGCCCCGGTATGACAAAGGTCTTCTCTCTTTAGATAAATTTTCGCACCATAGTGTTTAGATAACCTCTCGGCAAAGTATAAAGGGGTGGGACGACCAGCATAATGTCTTAAGTAGTAAGAGAGTTCTTCATTAAAATCTTTATCTTTCTTATACTTTTTATAGGCAGCTTCAAGCTCAGCCAAAGCCTTCATTAAGGTCTCTGGTACATACTTCCCGCCAAATTTGCCAAAATGTCCTTCAGAATCAGGTAATATCATGTCGCTACCGCTCCATTGTAAAGTGCAAAATGCAAATTTAAAAAATACTTCTTTTTCAATCTTGAAATTCAAAATCCGTTGACACTGCTCGGCAAGCTTCTATGAAAGAGCGGATTTTGCCCGGGTCTTTCTTTCCCGGCCTTTCCTCAACACCACTGCTAACATCGACAGCATAAGGTTGTACAGAGTTTATGGCCCTGGTAACGTTTTTTGGATTGAGTCCGCCTGAAAGAATTATCGATTTGCCAAAATCCTTCGCCTTCTTTGCAATTTCCCAGTTAAATGTCTTACCGGTCCCACCATAACTTTTTTCGGTAAAGGTATCTAAAAGAAATGCATCAACATCATATTTTCTCAATGTGTCTAAATCACCAAAATTCTTTACACGAAGAGCTTTAATGACTCTCTGAGAAAAACACCCGCAATAATGTGGAGATTCACTTCCATGAAATTGTAAGACATCAAGCCCACAAGTAGAAGCGATGTTTTTTACCATTTTCTCGTCTTCATTTACAAATACACCAACCCTACAGACAAAGAGCGGAAGAGACGAAGTTATCTTCTCTCCCACCTCTACATCAATTCTTCTGGGACTTTCGGCAAACACAAATCCAATTGCATCTGCTCCCAGCGTACTTGCAAGCAAGGCATCTTCAATGTTTGTTATGCCACAAATTTTTATTCGCACCATATTTCAGCCGCCAGCCTTCCTAATACAGACCAGTACCTGGTAGTCCTCAGCTACCAGCTCTTGACTACCCACTCTCAACCTTCACTCCTCGTTATCTTTTACAGTATTCAGTCGCTAACGCCCCTCGCCTGCCAGCAGGCAGGTCGTTTTTATTTTTTTCACAAGACCATCCTGGTACAGGCCTATACCAGATACCTGGTATCTGGTATTCTCCATTTTTCATTTCTTATATGCTCCATACTTTCAACCTTTAACTTTTAACTCAATCTTTTCCTAACAGTTCCCTTACTTTTTCACCTACATTCTTGCTTCTCATCAAGGTCTCACCAACCAAAGCAGCATCTATGCCAGAATTTTCTAATTTTATCATATCCTCGCGGTTCCGTACCCCGCTTTCACTAACCACAATCTTATCAGAAGGAATTAAATAACTTAAATTAATTGACTTGGTTATATCTACTTCAAACGTATCTAAATTCCGATTATTTATTCCTATAATCTCGGCACCATTCTTTAGGGCCCTCTTAATCTCCTCCTCCGTGTGGGTCTCAACCAGTGCGTCCAAACCCAGCTTTTTTGCTAAATTTAAAAGTTTCGTTAAGACCACATCGTCAAGAATGGAAACTATTAAAAGAATCGCGTCCGCCCCAATTACTCGGGATTCATAAATTTGATATTCATCAAATATAAAATCCTTGCGCAGAACGGGAATGTAGGTGGACTCTTTAACAGCTTTCAAGTAATTCAAATCACCGTCAAAATATTTTTCTTCGGTAAGAACCGATATTGCCGAAGCTCCGTGTCGTTCATATGTTTTTGCCAATTCAACAGGATTAAAATCCTTACGAATAATACCTGCCGAAGGAGAAGTCTTCTTTATCTCGGCAATAAGACCAAGTCTTTTTTCCTTTACTGAACCCTTAAAATTTCGCGTCGGTGGTAAATCAAAAATTTGTTTCTCCAAAATATACAAAGGGAGATTCTCTTTTTGTTTTTCTAGTTCTATTTTTTTATCTCGAACTATTTTCTCTAAAATCATCTTCACATAACCCAATTTCTTCTTTTGCATCTCTATTGAGCCAACTTTTGACTGTATTCAACCAGCTTGTTAAGTTTTTCCAGGGCTGCCCCAGAGTCAATGGATTTTTCGGCTAATATGACTGCGTCTTTTAAGTTACTTGCTTTTCCACCAACCAAAATTGCCCCTGCTGCGTTAAGTACAACAATGTCCCGTTTGGCCCCTTTCTCTCCGTTAAGAATTGCTTTTGTAATACAAACGTTTTCATCTCTATCTCCACCTAATATATCGCTTGGCGCAGCCTTCTTTAGACCAAATTCTTCAGGTCCCACCCTATAGCTCTTAACTTTTCCGTCCTTAAGCTCAGAAATCTTGCTAAGCCCCGTAGTTGAAAGCTCGTCTAAACCGTCGGCACCGTGGACAACAAGAGCGTGCTTGGTCCCCAAATTTCCAAGAACTTCGGCAAAAACATCTGTTAACTCTTCATTATATACACCAATTATCTGAGCAGGAGCCTTCGCTGGATTAGTCAACGGTCCAAGAGCGTTAAAAACCGTTCTGATTCCCATCGCTTTGCGACTGGGCATCACATGTTTCATCGCCGGGTGGAGTAGTGGCGCAAACATGAAACCTATCCCTACTTCATCAACACATTTTGCCACCTGCTGGGGAGCAAGCTCAATACAAACTCCGAGGGCTTCTAAAACATCGGCGCTCCCACATCGACTTGAAACTGAGCGATTCCCATGTTTAGCTATATAGACCCCGGCTCCAGCAGCAACAAAAGCGGCCGTTGTTGAGATATTAAAAGTTCCTGAGAAATCACCACCCGTGCCACATGTATCCACAACAAATTTGTGAGAAGTGTGTACCGAAGTTACCTTCTCAATCATAACTTCCGCAAGACCGGTAAATTCATTTACGGTCTCGCCCTTCATTCTAAGAGCTGTCAAAAAGGAGCCAATCTGGGCATCGTGAGTTTGGCCACTCATTATTTCTTCCATAACAGCCCTTGACTCCTCACGAGTTAAGTCTTTTTTTTCAATAAGTTTATTAATTGCCTCTACTATCATTTTCTCTCCCCCTTTTAAAGTCGGGAGTCGATAGTTAGAAGTTGGGAGTTAATAATTTAATTAATTACTTCCCGCTGTCTACTACCCACTTCCCATTAACAGACTGACAACTTCAAAAAATTGGCCAATATCTTTTTTCCCTCTATCGTCAATATCGATTCCGGGTGAAATTGAATCCCCTCCAGCGGACACTCCTTGTGCCGCACTCCCATAATTATTTCATCATCGGTCCTGGCAGAAACTTCGAAGCAATCCGGCAAGGACTTCGTCTCGACAATCAACGAGTGATAACGAGTAGCGATGAACGGGCTTTCTACTCCCTTGAAAATTGTTTTCCCATCATGATTGATTGCTGAAGTCTTTCCGTGTACCGGATAAGGCCCTCTTACAATTTTTCCGCCCAGAGCTTGAACAATTGACTGATGCCCCAAACATACCCCCAGAATTGGTATTTTCCCCATAAAACTTTTCACTAAGCTCATAGAAATACCAGCTTCGTTCGGCGTGCGTGGCCCCGGTGAAATAACTATGTGGTCAGGATTCAACTTCTCTATTTCGGCAAGCGTAATTTTATCGTTGCGAAAGACCTTCAAATCCGCCCCAAGCTCTCCTAAGTATTGAACTAGATTGTATGTAAATGAGTCGTAATTATCTATCATTAAAATCATTCTTAAACCCCCTGTTAGTCGAGAGTCGGTAGTTGGTAGTCCGTAGTCAAAAAGCCATTTTTAATTTTAAATTTAATTTTACCCTCTACCCTGCACCCTCAACAATCAGCCAAAAGCTTGTTGGCTTGTTTATCATTGCGAACGAAGTATGGGCCCCCACAATCCCTTGAGATTACTTCGTCGCTTACGCTCCTCCCGCCAGAGGCGGGCAGGCGTAATGACGCTCCAGAGCATCCTTTTTGACTCTTGACTAGCGAAGCGAGACCTACCTGTTTTTGCTCCCTATTTCTAAACTACCCACTACCGACTCCCCGCTCCCGACTATTCATTAAATGAGTCCCTCTTCCGCCATTTCTATAGCTTTTATCATCCCTTTTGCTTTGTTTACCGTTTCCTGATATTCACTTTCAGGAACCGAATCGTAAACGATACCGGCTCCCGCCTGAACATAAGCTACGTTTTTATGAACAATAATCGTTCTAATGGTTATACACGAATCGAGATCACCAGAATAACTGAAATAACCTACAGCTCCCGCATAAGGTCCTCTCACCGTCGATTCCAGCTCATCGATAATCTCCATCGCCCTTATCTTTGGAGCGCCAGAAACGGTACCTGCGGGGAAAACTGACCTTAGAGCATCAAATGAATCTTTTTCTTCCGCAAGTTGACCTGTAACAGTGGACACGATATGCATAACATGGGAGTATTTTTCTATACCCATTAAATCACCGACTTCGACGGTTCCCGGCGCGCACACGCGACCAATATCGTTTCTCCCCAAATCAACGAGCATGATATGCTCCGCTCGCTCTTTCTGATCATTCAATAAACTCTTTTCTAGCCTTGTATCTTCCACATCGTCTGAACCACGCGACCGAGTCCCCGCTATGGGACATGTAAAAACATTATCCCCACAAACCTTAACGAGTGATTCTGGGGATGAACCAATAATCTCCAGTTCTCCCAATTTAAGGTAGTACATATATGGGGACGGGTTTATCATCCTAAGAGCACGATAGATATCAAACGGATGTGACGAAATCTTCGTAGAGAATCTTTGAGAGAGTACTACCTGCAGTATGTCGCCAGCCCGAATGTACTCTTTTGCTCTCTCAACGTTTCTAATAAAATCTTTCTTGGTCGTGTTTGAAACAACACCATAATTTCCATTTTTAACCTCTCTGAGTTGTTCTGGGCGAGGCCTTTTAAGTTTTTCGGTAAGGGTATCTATCTTACAAATAGCTTCATCATAAACCGACTTTAAGTCTCTATTTACGTGAGCGTTAGCCACCACTTTAATCTTATGCTCGAGGTGGTCGAATATGAGTATGGTGTCCGTAAAAAAGATTAGCATCTCCAAAAGATTTAAATCATCGTGAGCTGTTTTTGGAATATCCTCAAAATATCTAATCATATCGTAACTAAAGTAACCAACCGCCCCGCCGAAGAAAGGGGGTAATCCTCGAATTTTTGCGGGACGATATTTAGAAATAACATCCCTGACAACATCGAGAGGATTTGCGAATTTTTCAACCTCTTCTTTTTGATGATTTTTTATGGTAACCATGCCATTTTCGCAGCCAATCGTAAGATAAGGGTCACATCCAAGAAAAGAGTAGCGGCCAAACCTCTTCCCTTTTTCCGCGCTCTCCAACAGAAAAGCATAATCACTCTCTCCGAGCTTCTGGAAAGCAGAAACAGGAGTTTCTGTGTCCGCAATAATCTCCCGATAAACCGGGATTAAATTATAAGTTTTTGCCAATTTTTTAAATTCCTCAAAATCCGGGTAGTACATTTTTCCTCCAAAAATAAAAAATCTCCCGCCTCTTTAGAGACGAAAGATTTACTTCCGTGGTGCCACTCAAATTTCCCGCCACAGGCGGGACACTCTATACAAAGTACAGCTTGTCTATTTGACTTGCGATACTTGGTTCCTTTTAACGGTGGAACCTCCGACTCCGCTACTCTTCCGCCTTCGGCGAAATTTCACTTTATACCTCAAAGATCCATTCACCTAAACCTTTGGCACCGGTTCCCAGCTACCCCGGCTCTCTTTTGCCAATCAGTTTAAACTACTAGTTCTTATCATAGACCTTACCTTATAAAATTAAGAAAATTTTATCAAAAATCAGACCTCAAGTCAACTAAGCGAATTGCCTCATCTAAAATCTATCTGAAATTGTATCGTTGCCTCAAATAAAAATCTACTTGAAAAGGAGGAAGCATTAGGTTGTCTTTAAAAGACGGAATTGTTTAAAAAAGGAGGCAACCGC
>JAUWKI010000048.1 GCA_030614255.1 Actinomycetes bacterium | reverse complement strand
GCGGTTGCCTCCTTTTTTAAACAATTCCGTCTTTTAAAGACAACCTAATGCTTCCTCCTTTTCAAGTAGATTTTTATTTGAGGCAACGATACAATTTCAGATAGATTTTAGATGAGGCAATTCGCTTTCTTGACACCTCAAATGTGCCACGCTATAATAATTCAGCTTGTAAAGAGACAACCAGGAGGTTAGCCCCTTTGAAAAGGACCTTTCAACCAAACACAAGGAAAAGGAAAAAAACACACGGCTTCCGTAAGCGAATGAGCACTAAGGCGGGAAGAAAAATATTGGCGGCACGTCGTAGAAAAGGCCGAGCAACGCTCTCTGCTTGATGGTTTTGAGATGCATAAACACTTACGACTTACAAAAAAAAGAGATTTTCGCAGTGTATATAAGAGCGGCGATGTTTTTAAAAATAAGTATTTAGTGATACGGAGATTAAAAAAGGAAAATTCTGGAAAAAGTAGAATTGGGTATTCTGTGGGGAAAAGACTGGGAACTGCAGTTGAGCGAAACAGGATCAAGAGACTTCTAAAGGAAGCCTACAGGCAAAAGGAAAAAGAGGTCAAGCAAGGATATGATCTTGTGATTATAGCTCGTAGGCCCATAAAAGGGAAAAGCTTTTTAGAGACACAAGATGCTCTTTTAAACATTCTTCACAAAGCAGGATATCTAAAAAAATGAAAAAATTTTTAATTGTAACAACAAGGGCATACCAAAAGTATATTTCAAGCATTGTTTCACCATCCTGTCGATACTATCCTAGCTGTTCACAATATATGATAGAGGCACTGGAAAAATATGGAAGCATTAAAGGCTCACTGCTTGCAGTGAGACGAATTATGAGGTGCCATCCTTTTTCCACAGGGGGATATGATCCAGTAAAATGAGAGGAGCTCTTAAGTGTATCAAATATTAGAACCGATTGTTAATATCTTGCAACAGATTTTGACATTTTTTAATAATTACATCAACAGCTGGGGATGGTCGATAGTCCTTTTGACGGTCACGGTTAAAGTTGTTCTCTTGCCGCTTGCAATAAAACAGACAAAGTCGATGGAGCATATGAAAAAGTGGCAACCAGAAATAAAGAAGCTCCAAGATAAATATAAGAACGACAAAGAGAAGCAAGGGCAAGAGATGATGAAGTTTTATAAAGAGAACAAGGTTAATCCCCTTGGGGGCTGTCTCCCCCTCTTGCTCCAGTTGCCCATTTTCTTTGCGTTGTTTAGGCTGCTTGCTGAAGGAGGCCCTATATCTAATGACCTAAAAAGCGCTAGCTTTTTAGGCATATCCAGCTTGACGGCCAGTTTTAAATCTAGTCTAGGTCAGGGCCCCGTGGGCTGGACTCCGTTTGTCGTGTTGCTTGTTGTAATGATGGTAAGTCAGTATGCCATGCAGAAAATGATGACGTCGGACCCCAGACAGAACAAGATGATGCTTCCGATGGCGGCGTTTATGGCAGTGATTGGGTTTGGCCTGCCTGCCGGAGTGCTTATTTACTGGGTGGTTTTCAATGTCTTGACTGTGGGGCAGCACTACCTTATCGTGAAACTGTTCGGCTTGTCGGTGGAGCATAATTAGTGGATAAGATAATTGAGGTTGAAGGGGAAACAACAGAGAAAGCAGTTGCGTTGGCCTTAGAAGAACTTGATGCTTCGCGAGAAGAGGTAGAAGTTGAGATATTGAGAGAGAACAGTAGGGGTTTTTTAGGTCTAGAAAAAAAAGATGCGAGGGTGAGGGTAACAATTAAAGATAAAAGGGTCGCTAGGGCAACTCAACTCATAGAGAAAACCCTGGAAGCATTTAATTTAAAAGCGAGCATTAGCGATGCCGAGGTAGAGGACAGGATTCATTTAAACATTGAAGGCGAAGGCCTGGGCATCCTTATCGGCCGGAGGGGCTCCACGCTCCAGGCGCTACAGCTTATTCTCAACATAGCGGCAAACAAAGGGGAAGAGATAAGGAGGCCCGTGATCCTCGACATAGAGGGGTATCGTCTACGAACGGAGAAATCACTTAAAGATTTAGCCGAAAGGATGGCGGAACGGGCGGTTAGCAAGAATAAGGTTGTTTCCCTAATGCCCATGAGCCCATTTGAGAGAAAAGTCATCCACGAGGCACTACATGACAACCCCAAGGTGCAAACCATTAGCGAAGGGGAAAGAGCTGAAAGAAGAGTAACTATTCACCCCGTTAGCGATGAGCAATAGATCACAAAAGGTATTTTAGCTCGGAGTTTTTCTGATGTTTCACGTGAAACATATTCATCGAAGGAAAAATTCCTTCTCTCTCTCCGCATAGTCCTGGTATAATTTTTTCATGGACATTAATTCAACAATGGAAAGCGAGTAAACGTGTATTCTCACGATGTTATTGCAGCGATTTCCACATCCCTGGGTGTTTCAGGAATTGGAATAGTGCGTCTTAGCGGCGATGGCGTGATCGATATTGCCACTAAGATTTTTGTTTCACCAAAAGGCAAAGAGGTTAGTTCCGCGTCGCACGTTATCCACCATGGCTTTATCGTCGACCCGGATACAGGCAGAAAGATTGACGAAGTACTAATTAGTGTTATGAAGGGCCCCCACACATATACCCGGGAAGATGTGGTGGAGCTCAATTGTCATGGTGGACCGGTTTCCCTCAGAGGAGTTCTAGGTGTTGTTTTGGCAAACGGGGCACGGCTTGCAGAGCCAGGGGAGTTTACGAAAAGAGCATTTCTTAATGGCCGAATCGATCTCGCACAAGCTGAAGCCGTTGTAGATATTATAAATTCGCGTACTGACGCGAGTCTGCGAGCCGCAATGCATCAGCTCCAAGGGGAGCTGTCGGCGAAAATCAACGAAATAATGGATGAAGTCCTTGAAGTAGCAATCCAACTGGAAGCAACCATAGACTTTTCCGAGGAGGATATCGATCTTTTGCCACGCACGGAGCTTAATTCGAAACTTGAAATCGCACGTTTAAGGGCGACAGATCTTTTGAGTAGCTGGGAAAACGGCCGCGTGCTTAGAGAGGGAGTTCGTGCAAGTATAGTCGGTCGTCCTAATGTTGGAAAATCGAGCCTACTGAACGCTCTTTTAAAAGAGAAGCGGTGCATAGTGACATCTATCCCCGGGACCACTAGAGATATTATTGAAGAAACGATAAGCGTAAGAGGTGTTCCCCTAATAATACATGATACAGCTGGGATTCGGCATCCCGAGAACGAAGTCGAGCAGATTGGCGTAGAGCTAAGCAAAAAGTCTATTTTCGAAGCAGGTCTGGTCATATTCGTAGTAGATTCTAGTGAGCCTTTGAGCAAAGAAGACATTAAGGTAATTGATGAGCTGAAAGGCAAGCGCTCAATCTTGGTTTTGAACAAGTCTGACCTCCCGAACATTGTAAAGGAAAAAGATTTCGCAAACCTTCTAAAGTATAAGCGATGTGTAAATATCTCGGCAACAAAAAGGGAAGGAATCGAGGAGCTTGAAGAGGCAATAGTTGAAACGGTCTTTTCTGGTAAAGCCGGCCTTGCTGACGAGACGCTTATAACTAACGTGAGGCACAAAAACTCCCTCGTTAAGGCCCTGGAGGGAATAACAGAGGCCCAGGTGGGCTTGGAAGAGAACAGGTCTGAAGAGTTTGTCATAGTTTCTCTCAAATATGCACTAGAAGGTCTGGGCGAAATCGTAGGGAAGGTGACTGACAGGGACTTGTTGAGTAGAATATTCGCTCAATTTTGCATCGGCAAGTAGTTTGCCAAAAACTCTTAGAGGAAGAAGATTTGGCAAACTCCGTCGTTTTTCTAGATTTATATTTGGGTGCAGGGAGAATTAAATGAAAAGAAAGTATGATGTCATAGTTGTTGGCGCAGGTCATGCTGGCTGCGAAGCGGCTTGCGCGGCTGCGAAGATGGGCTGCGAGGTGTTGCTGATAACCTTAAACCTCGACTCTATAGCCATGGTGTCCGGCAGTCCTTTGTTTGGTGGAGCCCAAGGAGCCCGGCTCCTAAGAGAGCTCGATGTTCTTGGCGGGCAAATGACCAGCACAATTAATAGAACTCATACTTATTATCGCAAGCCAGAGGGTTTTCAAGATAGCGGTGAATGGCGCGCACTTACTCTCGTCGACAGACGCGAATATCACTTAAAAACGAAATACTTCCTGGAGAAACAAGAAAACATCTTTCTTAAGCAAGACATGGTGACAGGTCTTCTTGAAGACGAGAGCAACATGATTGGTGTTGAAACGAAATTTGGCGGGGACTTTTTTGCTAGTAATGTAGTGATTGCCGGCGGGACGTTTTTAAACGGGACCACTTGTGTGGGACAAGCCTCTTTCTTGGCCGGGAGAAGCGGAGAGGTTTCGTCTGGGGAGCTAACACAGCAACTTAATCATCTTGGGTTCAAGCTCGCAAGATTTAAGGTGGGGTCGGCCCCGCTCATCGACAAGAACACGATTGACCGGCGGGGCGTCGAGACGCTGGGGCCAGACGACATACCGGCTTGTTTTTTAATTTGGAACGAGCTTGCAAAAAAAGAACAGCTGAATTGCTACGCTGCTTTCGCAACCCCTCACACCAACTCAATGCTAAAAAAAATGGCCGAGAGCTGCTCGGTTTCTGATATTTTTGACGCTGACGAAGTTGGGCATTATTGGCTGAGTCGCATGGTCGAACAAAAGTCAGACTCTTTTGATGATAAGGTGAATTCGCGAGTTATCTTACAGCCCGTGGGGCGACGAACTAGCGAAATGTACATTTATGGGTTATCGACTCACCTGCCGGAAGACGCTCAACTGACGATGATAAGGACTATTAAGGGTCTTGAAGTAGCACAACTTACTCGCCCCGGTTACGCTGTTGAGTATGACTATCTCCTTCCGACCCAACTCAAACCGACCCTTGAAACCAAGACTATCAATGGGTTGTTCTTAGCTGGACAGGTGATAGGAACAACGGGATACGAAGAG
>JAUWKI010000029.1 GCA_030614255.1 Actinomycetes bacterium | reverse complement strand
TGGCTTGTTCTTTTTATAACCATGTTATCATTATACAAGATGCGTCTTTATATCCTGCTCTAATGAGCGGGCGAACTTTTCATCCCACCTCAAAGAGGTGGGTATTCAAGTTCGGTGTTTTTATAAAAAAATGCCCAACTAGCAGACATTCTTGTCAAAATGTGATGGTGGGGCTAACTGGACTATCTTCGAACTTTTAAGTGAGCATATTTCCAAAAATCCGGTAGATGAAAAAGTGCTGGATTTATTGCTTGAAGTGGCATAAAAATAAAAACCTTTGCTATTCAACAAAATGTGCCTTTGTCCTGCTGCCAGTTGGGAGTTATTCGTTGAAGATTGGAGGTTTTTAATTTTTTACCTATTTTCCGTTTCCAACAAAA
Organism: Actinomycetes bacterium; assembly: GCA_030614255.1. Lineage (GTDB taxonomy): Bacteria > Actinomycetota > Aquicultoria > UBA3085 > Oleimmundimicrobiaceae > JAUSCH01. The sequence goes on along the minus strand of JAUWKI010000029.1, from coordinate 16,863 downwards.
ATCTACAAAAGCTCTAATTTTCCGATAAAATCCTTAAATATTTCAAGCACATATTGCTTGAACTGCCCATCGTCGAGACCTGGGAAAGCTCCAGTTGACCGCTGACTTGCAACCAAATCGATCCCATCGGATAAAATGTCCGAAAAGTGGTCCTTCAAGTTCCTTGTGAAGGTTTCAAACCACCTTAGATGGTAAGTTCCCTTAAGCTCTCTTAGCTGTGAATATATCTCCTCTTGTAGTTTAGGACAGTTTGCGAGAATATCAAAGATGTAGTAAAGGTCCTTGGCTTTCTTCTGTTCCTTTTTTCGCCTGGTAAAGATCAAACCCTTGTGAAAGATATAGGATGCTGGAGAAGGAACCCTAACGGTTAGGAGCCACAATTTTTCCCCGCAGCAGAAATCGTCCACCTCGACCTCAATGGCATTATCGGTCAAAATCGAGATGTATCTTAAGGACTGGGCGTTTAAGCCATCTTGAACTCTTACGACCACCGCATCACTGGCTCCCCTCTGGTCGGTCAAAAACTCTATCTCGACCTCATAACCCTCAATATCTCCCTCATAACTCACAACGGGAGGAGTCCCGCGGCTCCTAAAAACCGGCTCGAGCCCAGCCTCCAAAAGCAATTCGTCAACTTTTTTGTCTCCAATTACCGGAAGCTCTTCGGGTACCAGAATGTCAATGTCCTTGGTCCTTATAGGCTCCGAAGATTTATCCCCAATCAGATAGTGGTGATAGATAAGCGGCGCCCAACCACCGCCGATGACGAGCTCGGGTAAATAGTCCCTTAAAATCCAAAGTGTCCTGAAAAAACCTTCCTTAAAGCCATCTGCCATTTAGGCCTCCTTACCCTCAAAGAGTTTCTTAAGACGTCTATCATAAAGGTGTTCGGCCTGCTCGAGGCCGCGCACCGGGTAGTTATAGAGATCAAGATAAAGCTGTACATTAGAGGCCACCCAAAGATCCTTTACCTTTTGCTTGCCAAAGAAGACAGATTGCCTGTAGTAGGGGAGTAAGAAGATTAGGTTTGCACCCCGCTCGACCTGCTTAAGATTAAGCTCTTTTGAGAAGAAGTCGATGTCATCCTTACTCGAGACGTAGAGGTGGACCTCGTTGTAGATGGAGTGCGGGGACACCAAATTTGCGCCCGCTTGAAGGGAGAGAACGTATTCAATGTCTTCGGGAACATCGGCAGCCCTAAGTTTTTCCATGATATCTTCCGGTCCTTTGGCCAGACAAAAATATTTAAATTCCCGATTTTTTTTATAGTTGTAATCGTATATCCAGTCTTCAAGGATACTTTCGGGGTTTTTGAGCTTTAGTTTTTTCTCAAAGCTCGCAACGTAGTGCCTCTTTTCAAGTTCTTTTACCATCTTTGAGACAAAACCGGGGCTGAGGCCGACAACCTGCGCGAGCTCCAGAACCCCCCAGGACTTGTCGGCATTATCGAGCATGACGCGCAAGATGAGGGAGGCCTTGTCCGAAAAAGGACTCCTTCCGCTACGTTTCTCCGGAAAGAGGTTTCTAAACCCCTCTCTTTCGACATTTAGACCCCCATGTTTCAAATAGACGTTCCCTGAAAGGTCAAGAAAGAAGACACCCTCCTCCTTGCATTTTTGCCTGCGAGATGGGCTTAGATAACTTGAAACCAAAAAGGGCAGAAAATTAACCTTGGAATCTTTGTTCAAGAGGTCTTTAAATAATTTTAGTTGTGAAATTTTGTCCTCAAAAACCGAGGAGCTTCTTCGCTCGAAGAACTCCCCAATAAGCTTGAAGGCCTGGCCTTCGAAGGAGACCCCGGCAATGAAATCGGGCCGATGACGCCAGCCACCCAGCAATTCGGGCTCATGAGGCTCGATTGAGAACTTCAATCCCTCGACCCCAATTATCCTATCTGCATCCACCTTGAGTTTTTCGACGATGTTTTCCGCTTTTTCCATCTTTGTTTCCTGTAAGTTATTTGTTTCCCATTTGGGAAACATTATAATTATCGGAAACTTTTATGTCAAGCTTTTGATTGGGTTCTATACATATTTGTGAAATTAAAAATCTCGAATCCTATATGGGTTGAATAAAAAAATGCCCAACTAGCAGGTGTTTTTGTCAAAATGTGGTGGTGGGCCTAAGTGGATTCGAACCACTGACCTCACCCTTATCAGGGGTGCGCTCTAACCTGCTGAGCTATAGGCCCAAAAATTTGTGAAGCAAACTTAGTTACTAGTTCATTGTTTGTAGTTTTTGTCGACGAGCTACAAACTCACAACTATGAACTATGTAATCAAAAGCATTTTTATTTTAACCAGCAAAGGAAAATATATCAAACATTTTTTAAAATCGTTAAAGGAGGTTTTTTACTCGGTCAAAATCACAGCCCACACAATTTGCTCATTGCCACCAAAACTACCAAGAGAGGTACCTATACCAATTTTTCTCCACCGAGGATTCATATATGTGTCCTCACTGGTTTCGTTCAAGTTTTCCTGCACAACCATAGACTCCACGCCCGCTCCCGCGAGGCCAAGATAGGTTATGCTGCTCGCGCTTACAATATAGTTATCTAAAATTATGCCCCTTAGGGCCGCCTCGCTACTTTTCTGCTGTGCCTGAGACCATAAATCAGCATCCGTCGAAACTTCAGCCATTCCCTCGTATTTCCGAAAGTCGTTTATCAATTTAAGCAAGTTAACTTCAAAATCTGTGGAAGCCAGCTCCGTGTCCGGCCGCTCTTCTCCAGATGCGGGTGGGGTTATGGGTATAAATATCTCTTTTTCAGAATCGCTCTTTAATTCGGCGGGTCTGTCTAGTGCTTCTTCCCACCAGTCATCGCCGGTGCTTTCCGTAGACTCCTTTTCGCTCTCATTGCCCTCATCTTTTTTGCTCGCCTCTTCTACCTTGTCCCCAGAGGATTCTTCCCCTTCTATTAATTTCTCTCCCGTAAGCACTTTAGAAAAATCTTTTACCTTTGGATTGTTCATCAAACGCCACGGTTTCAAAGCAAATAATAAAATGGCTACTGATGCTAAAATCAGAAAGACGACAAACAGTTTTTGCTTAATGCTCTTGCCAGAGCCATTAGTCGTTTCCTCTTTTTTTTGATTATTTGTGTTCATCGCTCCCCTCTCATCAGGCCTCACGCATTAGATTACAAGCAAGATGACCAACAGTCAATCCTGTTTCTTTGCAGGTTTTCAATAGTGGTTCATTTTTGTTATTCTAATCAATGAAGAGACGGTGGGAGTGAGGCCAATGTGCTTGAGATGATTATACACGCGGTAAATTTGGATTCACTAACTAATCAGCCAGTGATTATCTTAAAAGACTCATCTGCGCACCGATTTTTGCCCATCTGGATTGGACAATCTGAGGCAACGGCAATTCTAATGGAATTACAACAACTAAAACCTCCACGACCTCTGACCCATGACCTTTTACGCTCTCTCCTCACAGAGCTGGGAGCCAGTATTGATAGGGTTGAGATAAATGATCTTAAAGATGGTACTTTCTACGCAAGGATACGCCTCCGTCAAGAAGAAACAATGCTAGAAGTTGATGCCCGCCCAAGTGACGCTCTGGCTCTAGCGGTTAGAACAAGCTCTCCCATCTTTGTCGCAGAGAAAGTTCTTCAAAGGGCCTCTGTTGTCATAGACGAAAAGGCGGAAGAGATGGAAATAGAGAAGTTTAAGACCTTTTTGGAAAACATAAATCCCGAGGATTTTGGCGAGTAAATCGCTCTATTCATGTCAAAAATACCGCACAAAAATATTGAGGCATTAGGTGCTGTCTGCTACTGAAACGCGGTTCTTTCCTTCCCGTTTAGATTTATAGAGCGCTGCGTCAGCCATCTTCACTAAGCTCTTCGGGCTCGATATTTTTTCGGAGTTTTGCACAACTCCAAGACTCAAGGTTATGTGCTGATTCCTTTTCTGTTTGCCGGGGAAGTGGTGGACTTCCGCTGCTTGCCTAACCTTCTCAGCAACGCTAAGAGCGCCTTGCTTGTCTGTTTCGGGAAGGATGATAACAAATTCCTCGCCGCCATATCTTGCGACCATATCACTTTCACGGCAATTCCTTACCATAATTTTCGCGGTCTCACGGAGAGCCTTGTCTCCCTGTAGGTGGCCGTAAGTGTCGTTATAGTTTTTGAAGTCATCCAAATCGAGCATGATGAGAGAGAGGGGCCTGTTATAACGCTTCGCTCGGCTCAGCTCTCCTGCTAATCGATTTCTAAAGTATCTGTAATTATACAAACTTGTTAGCTCATCCGTTATAGCAAGCTTCTTGGTCATCTCGTAGAGGATAGAGTTTTCAACGGCTATCGCCATTTGGGTTGCAACCACCGTAATTAGTTCGATATTTTCTTTCGACAAGTCGCTTGCTGTTTCGGTTAGTGTACAAAATCCTCCAACGAGCCTATCGTGTGCGCGAAGAGGTATGCACTTGAAAGAATATTTATCCTTTGAGATAGGGCTAACTTTGCCGAGGGAACCAAAATCTTCCAACCAGTCGCCCTTGCTCTCTCTGGCCCGACTAAGGATTTCTTCCTGTGTGCCTTTAGAAAAACCTTTCCCAGTTTGAAAAACGAAATCCTTCGCAACATTGTCATAGACCATTAAGGTATAGGCATCAAATTTTAAAACCTTATTAAGAACGTCTTTTATGATGCGCGCTATCTCGTTTATGTCGAGTGTCGAGTGAATTATCTTTATGGTTCTGTAGATCGTCTCCAGCTCGGCCTGCTTCCTTGAGAGCTCGCCCTTCGCTCTTATGAGCTCATTCTGGGCGCCTTGCAAGGTTTCTCGTAATTCCTTTTTGTCCTCTACCATTTTATATATCTCATCCTTTCAAAACTCCTAAAGGCTTGAGTTTTGCAACTTTTCTGGAAAGCCCTGCCCCATCGCAAACATCCACGACCCTACTAACATCTTTATACGCCTCGGGGGCCTCTTCCACAAGAAGGGAAAGATGTCCCGCTTCAACCACCACACCTTTTTCGGCAAGTTCTTTCTTCAGTTGTTCAACCCCAATTTTTCTCTTCGCCTCAGAGCGACTCATTACCCTGCCGGCCCCATGACAAGTTGAGCTAAAGGCCTCATTCTCTGACTCCCTCGTCCCAACAAGAATATAAGACGCTCGGCCCATGTCCCCGGGGATAATTACAGGTTGGCCTATTGTATAATATGGCGACTCTTTTGGCAAAAGATTGGGGCCAAAAGCCCTGGTTGCTCCCTTTCGGTGGATACACACACGCATGCTTTTTCCGTCCACGAGATGGTCTTCAAACTTCGCAAGATTGTGGGACACATCATACAACAAGTTCATGTCCAGCTCTTTTGCGCTCTTCTTAAAAATGGTCTCGAATGATTGTCTTGTCCAGTAAGTTAAAACTTGCCTGTTCGCCATGGCATAGTTGGCCGCACAGGCCATCGCGGCATAATAACTCTTCCCCTCTGCGGAAGAGATTGGAGCACATGCCAATTGTCTGTCCGGCAATTCGAGTCCGAGTCTCTTTGCGACCTTGTCCATTACTTTAATGTAATCGCTACACACCTGATGCCCCAACCCGCGTGAGCCGGAGTGTATCATCACGACAAGTTGCCCTTTGAAGATACCGAAAACCTCGGCGACTTGCTTGTCAAACACATCGACGACTTCCTGAATCTCTACAAAGTGGTTGCCTGATCCTAATGTACCGAGCTGGTTGTGCCCGCGCTCGATGGCACGTTTGCTGACCTTGTCCGGGCTAGCTCCGTCCAAACAACCCTTTTCTTCGATGCAGACACCGTCTTCGTCCCATGCATAGCCCCGTTTGAGAACCCAGCTTATTCCTGTTGCCAAAAGTTCTCTCATTTCGTTGGGACTAAGCTTAATTTTGCCGTGTCTGCCAACACCTTTAGGGATATTCCTCGAAAGCTCGTGCACCAAATTTTTCAGTAAGGGCCTTGTCTCGCACGCAAGAAGATTCGTCCTCAAAAGTCTAACGCCACAACTAATGTCAAATCCAACGCCACCCGGGGATATAAATCCATCTTTCGCATCGGTTGCGGCCACCCCCCCAATGGGAAACCCGTATCCCCAGTGAATGTCGGGCATGGCGAAAGAGGCTTTTACAATTCCGGGCAGAAAAGCAACGTTTACCACTTGTTCGAGGGCTTTATCGGCCTCCGCCAAGAGAAACAGCTCTTCGTCAGCGTATATGACTCCGGGTACACGCATTCCCTTCTTGTAACTTTTCGAGATTTTAAAACAGTATGGACTCACCTTCTCCAAATAATCAGCCAATATCATCTACTCCTTAGATGTCGAATATAACTTGGGCTCTCCACACTTTGTCTTTTTTTATCTTAAGCTCATGGTAGGTACAGGCCTTGATCTCTGTTTTGATTTGGTGTCGATTTAAATCTACTTTTTCACCATAAACTTTTGCGGTTAAAAACCGGTCTTTTTCTAGGTAGGTAATCTTAAACATTTTAAGAATAATTTCATTAACTTCGGAGATGTAGAGCAATTCGTTCAGCCACTCAACGAGCAATCCTTCTTTGTCTTCACTCTCGACCCTCAGCTCACATGAAAAGCTATCGCCAACTTTATCTATATCCATTATTAAGCTGAACATTCCCTCGGCGGCGTTTTCAAAAACCTCTTCAAGGTTTCTGCCATACGCAACCAACCCAATGTCCGCTGTGTGTTCTAAGATATCAAACCGCTTTGCCTTAGTCATCTCTAAGACCTATTCCGATTGATTTTCTTTCTTCTCACTATCGTCAGGAGACTTGCTCTTGATAATCTTGGCCACCGCGCTAACCAAATCTCCTTTTTTAAGCTTGATAACCTTAACTCCTTTGGTGCTTCTTCCCATGCGCGAAACACCTTTAGCGGGAATCTTTATAACCTGGCCCTCGCTCGATACCAACATTAGTTGGTGTTCATCGCTAACCATCTTCATGCCCGCAAGTCTTCGTTTACTAGAAAGAGTCTTTATTGTACGAACACCCTTCCCGCCCCTGCCTTGGACAGGATATTTAGATATAGAGGTTCTCTTTCCATAACCATCATTCGTTACGATGAACAAGTCCCCTTCTTTTTTAACTACATCCATACCTAAAACGGCATCGTCTTTGTCGAGCCTGATGCCCCTTACGCCCGTTGCTGTTCTGCCCATTGCCCGGACATCCGGCTCTTTGAATCGTATTGATTTACCTTTCTCTGAAACAAGAACGATATTTTCTTCACCGTTTGTCAGCCTAACCCCGATTAGCTCATCGCCGTCACGAAGAGTCAGAGCGATGATTCCCCCTTTTCTTGCGGTGTTGTACTCTTTAAACTCCGTCTTTTTCACTAAGCCGTTTTTCGTGGCCATCACAAGATATTTGCCCTGCTCAAAATCTTTGGCCGCGATGACCGCTGCAATTTCTTCTCCTGTCTCAAACGGCAAGATGTTTACTATGGCCTGGCCCTTAGCGGTGCGGCTACATAAGGGTAACTCATATACCTTAACCCTATAAACTTTCCCTTTGTTTGAGAAGAACAAAACGTAGTCGTGGGTAGACGAGGCAAAGAGTTGTTCAACAAAGTCACCGTCTTTAAGGTTCATACCAATAACCCCACGTCCACCTCGATGTTGTTGTCTGTAGGTCTCTACAGGCAAGCGCTTAACATACCCGGCGTGCGTAATAGTTACAACCATCTCCTCTTCCGCGATGAGGTCTTCTATGTTCAGCTCGCCTTCCGCGGGAACAATTTGCGTGCGTCTCTTGTCCGCATATTTGTCCTTGATTTCCAATAGCTCCTCTTTAACTATTCCTGACACCTTGGTCTCGTCCGCGAGCACTTCTTTATAGTAAGCTATTTTTCCGAGGAGCTCCTTGTGTTCGCCTTGAATTTTCTCGCGCTCTAGTCCTGTAAGTTTTTGCAGCTTCATATCCAAAATTGCCTGAGCTTGTGCTTCGCTTAGGTCAAATTGAGTTATGAGGTTTTCCCTCGCTTCCTCAACCGTTTGAGAGCGTTTGATTGTTTTAATGACTTCGTCTAGGTTTTTGAGCGCAATCAGGAGCCCTTCTAAAATATGGGCCCTGGCCTCGGCCTTTCTTAAATCAAATTTTGTGCGTCTTACGATGATTTCTTTTTGGTGCTCTAAATAGTGTTGAAGCACCTGGGGCAGGGTAAGCACTCTCGGAACAGAATCGACCAGCGCAAGCATAATTACATTAAAAGTCGTCTGGAGTTGTGTGTATTTATATAACTTATTCAAAACAACCTGTGGAATCGCCTCTCTTTTTAGCTCGACCACCAGTCGCATTCCATCTCTGTCAGATTCGTCGCGCAAATCGGAAATCTCCGTTATTTTTTTGTCTCTAACCAACTCAGCAATCTTTTCTGTAAGCCTCGCCTTGTTAACCTGAAAAGGTATCTCGGTAATAATTATCCAGTCTCTACCGGCTTTTGTTTGTTCAACATGGGCCCGCCCTCTAACAAGAATGTTCCCTCTGCCGGTTTGATAAGCATCTCGTATGCCCACGGAACCAACAATCAGTCCCCCTGTTGGAAAGTCCGGCCCCTTAATCTCTTTCATTAACTCCTCGAGTGTTATCTCGGAATTATCAATAACCATAATTGTTGCGTCAATTACTTCTCTCAAGTTGTGAGGTGGAATATTCGTCGCCATCCCAACGGCAATACCCGATGAACCATTAACTAAAAGGTTCGGGAATTTGGAGGGGAGAACGGCCGGCTCAGTCAGCGTCTCATCAAAATTCGGAGTGAAGTTAACGGTATCTTTATTGATATCACGCAGCATCTCCATGGCTAACTTGGAAAGCCGGGCTTCCGTATATCGCATTGCAGCCGGGCGGTCCCCGTCTACCGAGCCAAAATTCCCATGACCATCGATAAGCTCATAGCGAAGAGAAAAACCCTGTGCCATTCTCACCAGAGCATCATAAACCGCGGTGTCGCCATGGGGGTGATATTTACCTAAAACCTCTCCCACTATTCGAGCACACTTCATGTAGGATTTCCCGGGAATCATTCCCATATCATACATTCCATAAAGAATGCGTCTGTGTACGGGTTTTAAACCATCTCGAATATCAGGTAATGCGCGCCCCACGATTACGCTCATTGCATAATCAATATAGGAACACTTCATCTCCTCCTCGATATATACTGGTTCCACCCTGCCTGTTAAGCTTTGTTCCATCAATCTCTCCTTATATATCTAAAAATCTCACATCTTTGGCATATTTTTGAATAAAGTTTCTTCTTGGCTCCACCTTGTCCCCCATCAACGTCGTAAAAATTTCATCCGCCAGAATAGCATCGTCTATGGTAACTTGAAGCAGAGTGCGTGTTTCAGGGTTCATGGTGGTTTCCCAAAGTTGCTCGGGGTTCATCTCCCCCAACCCCTTGTAGCGCTGAATGGAGACACCCTCCTTCCCAATCTCTTCAAGAATCTCGCTGAGTTCCTTGTCGCTGAAAGCATAGCGAATCTTCTTCTTTTTGGTTGTCTTATAAAGGGGCGGTTGAGCAATATAGACACACCCCGCCTCAATCATTGGCTGCATATATCTATAAAAGAAAGTTAGGATTAGTGCGCGTATATGAGAACCGTCTACGTCTGCGTCGGTCATTATAATTGCTCGATGGTACCTTGTCGACTCCAGTGTAAACTCTTCCCCCACGCCCGTCCCCAGTGCAGAAATCATGGCCCTGATTTCCTCGCTATTCAAAATCTTGTTTATCCGAGCTTTCTCAACATTTAAAATCTTACCTTTCAGAGGAAGGATGGCTTGAAACTCCCTGTTGCGTGCTTGTTTGGCAGAGCCACCGGCCGAGTCTCCCTCAACCAAGAATATCTCCGAGCAAGCCGGGTCTTTACTGGAGCAATCGGCCAGCTTTCCGGGTAAAGAAATGTTCTCCAGCAGCCCTTTTCTGCGCGTGAGTTCTCTGGCCTTGCGTGCTGCCTGCCGAGCCAGAAAGGATGATATCGACTTGCTCACAACAACCTTTGCCTCTTTGGGGTGTTCCTCTAGAAATTCCGCCAAGTTTCTGGAAACAACGTTGTCCACGAAGCCCCTAATTTCGCTGTTTCCGAGCTTCGTCTTGGTTTGGCCCTCAAACTGGGGCTCTAAAAGTTTCACGCTGAGTACAACAGTCAGGCCCTCTCGTATATCCTCACCCGAGAGATTTTCGTCCTTCTCTTTTAATAGATTTTTCGTCCGCGCATAATCATTAATGGTTCTCGTAAGGGCTGCCCTAAAGCCACTTAAATGAGTGCCCCCCTCATGGGTATTTATGTTGTTAGCAAACGTGAATATGCTCTCAGAATAACCACTGTTATACTGGGCGGCAAACTCCATGTGGTTGCTGTTTTCCTTGTCTTCAAAGTATATAATCTTCCCATGGAGAACGTCTTTGTTTGAGTTTAGGTGTTTAACAAAGTCGACTATTCCCCCTTTATACTTATAAATAACCTCCCGCGGTTGCTCTTCCCTCTCATCAACTATCTTGATTTGCAGGTTTTTATTTAAGAACGCGGTCTCTTTCATCTTTTGAACTAAGGCTTCTGAATCAAAGCTTATATCATCAAAAACCTTTTTATCAGGAAGGAAGGTTATGGTTGTCCCTGTTTCTTCAGACGCACCAATCACCTTAAGCTCGGAAACGGGCTTTCCGCGTTTATACTTCTGTTGATAGACCTTGCCCCCACGCTTAACCTCAACGGTTAACCACTCCGACAGGGCATTCACAACAGATACTCCCACCCCATGAAGACCGCCCGAGACACGATATCCCCCACCACCAAACTTGCCTCCAGCGTGAAGCTTGGTTAAAACAATTTCAACGGCGGAACGATTATATTTTGGTATTTTCTCAATAGGGATTCCTCTTCCGTCGTCCACAACCGTAATCGTGTTATCGGGGTGGATATATAGCTCGACATTATTACAAAAACCAGCCAAGGCCTCATCTATACTATTGTCCACAACCTCGTAAACCAAGTGATGCAATCCTTTGGGGCCAGTGCTCCCAATATACATGCTCGGCCGTTTTCTCACGGCCTCAAGTCCCTCTAGAACAGTAATGTCTTTAGCACTATACTCCGTCGTGTTGCTCACAAATCATCCCCCTGGTTAAAATATATTCGGTTATTATAACACAATAACTTAATTTAAACCTATCTTACCTTAGGTTTTGCTTTTTTTCTTTTTTTGTCGGCCACTATTAATTTTTTCAACTCTTCCCGGATTCCAGTGTCGTTTATGTTTTTTACCACCATCTCTATTTCCGCCAGGTCTTTAGGCTCCAACTCAACTCTTCCCGGATCCCCCGGCACGCTCGGCGCGATCTTACCACCAGAATCAAGCGACATCTTTTCTGTGGCCGTCGCCTTAAACCTAATCTCTCTTATCAAGCTTCTCTCTAACCGCTCATTGAGGGCATCAATCAAACAATGTCTCATCATGCTAAGCTCTTGAGCCCAGACCGAGCTGGTAGTTTCTATAAACAACATCCCTTTTCTAAAAAATTGGGGTTGGGCGTTTTTTGCCACAACATCACCCACAACCTCGTCCCATACTACAAAAACTCGGTTTCCCTCTATCTCATCCCCTATCCCCATGTCCTTCACAAGGTCGTTTAGAACGGTTTTTATGCTTTTAAACAACCCATCTCCTTAATGGACCCATTAGATATTTCTATTAGATTTATCTCCCCCACAGACACACATTTAAAATAGTCTGGACTTGTGCTGGTAATTATGGACTGTTCGAGCTGTGAAACAAACCCTAGAAGAGCTCCCCTCTTCTCTTCATCCAGCTCTGATAAGACGTCATCCATTAAAAGAAGGGGGCTTCTTTTTCTCTCTTTTTGTACTAACTCCAACTCTCCTAACTTTAAACACAAACCGACCATCCTCTGTTCTCCCTGCGACCCATATAGGCGGACATCCTTCCCCCCAACACATAACTCAAGGTCGTCTCTGTGCGGGCCAACCAACGTAACCCCGCGCCCCATTTCATATTCCCTTATACTCTTAATTTTTTTAAGGAAATCAACCTCCACATCTTCACTATCTTTGAAGTCATTCACATAATCTATTGTAAAAACTCCTCTGGGGTTAATTTTGGAAAAAATTCTTTCACAATACGGTCTTATTTTTTTAACAACATCTCTTCTAGTGTATATAAACTTGCTTCCAGTGGAAACTAGTTTCTCATCCCATAAATCAAGAGCTTCTCTTTTTTGGTTTCTCGCCGCGACTAGTTTTAAAAGATCATTTCTCTGTTTTAGTGTTCTTAAATATTTCCATCGTAGGTGGTTATAGTCATAATTTATTTGCTCTCCCACCTCGTCAATAAAAGCTCTTCTTTTATCCGGTCCGCCTTTAGCAATTCTTAGGTCTTCGGGTGAGAATAAAATAGTGTTCATTAAACCCCTTAAATCTTTGGTTTTTTGGTCTCGTACTCCATTAATCTTAACAATCTTCGTCTCCCCCAACCTAAACACTGCCTCTACACACTCTTTTTTACTCCCCCCGACCAAATCCCCTTTCACTAACGACAACTCTTCTCCTAACGTTATAAGGGTATCATTTAACGTGGTTCTATGAGACCGTCCAATAAGTAAAACAGATATGGCTTCAAGTAAGTTTGTTTTTCCTTGACTGTTTTTCCCGGTAATTAAATTTATTCCCAAAGAGAAGTTTAAAGAGGATTTTTTGTGATTTCTAAAATTTAAGAGCTTTAGGTTTTGTAGATACAATATGGTCGCCTTCGACTATATATTCCTTATTTGTTTTGGTTTATTTTAAAACAACCCTAATTAGTTTTATTTCTTAAACCACCCTCACCGGCATGATTAAATAAAGAAAATTCTCTTTCTCTTCCGACCTAATCAACGCAGGTTTAACTGTGTTAATTACCTCAAAAATAACCTTATCTTCTTTTACGCTCATCAACCCATCAAGAAGGTATTGGGAGTTAAATGCTATATTCACATCCCCCCCAACCCCTTTGGTTTTTATTTTTTCAACAACTTCTCCAACGTCGACCGCAGCAGCATTAAGTTCCATCACACCATTTTGAATTTTTACTTTTATAGGTGAATTGTTTTGAGTAAATAAAGATGCTCTCCTTACTGCACTAATAAGTTCTTCTTTATCTACCCCCACTTTGAACTCATATTTTTCAGGTAATAATTGTTGGTAATTGGGGTATTGTCCCTCAATCAACCGGGTAATTAAAGTTGTGTCACCAATTTTAAAAGTTAGTTGGTTCCCAGTAAAACCCACACTAATATCTTGTTCCTCTTTAGACACCACTTTAATTAATTCTCCTAGTGCTCTAGCGGGTATAATGGCTTGAATTTTATCCCCAACCCCTTTTTTTAGGGTTGTTTCCCCAATTGCTAATCTATAACTATCGGTCGCCACCATTTTAAATCTATTCTTATTAATATTTAAAAGAACTCCCATTAAAATAGGCCTTGTTTCGTCTGTAGATGTGGCTCTAATAACCCGCCCTACAATCTCCACTAAATTTACAGAGTTTATAACACATGTGTGTTCTGTTTTTAATTGGGGAAGGTTAGGAAAATCTTCAGGGGGGAGAGTTTTTATATTAAACTCTGATTCTTGGCATAATAACTTAACTTGATTACTAGAAGAGTCTAAAAATAACTCAACAGGTGCATCTGGTAAATTTTTAACAACCTCACTAATAAGTCGTGCGGGTATTACAATAGATCCTCCTTCTTTAATATTTGCCGAGATACTACATTTAATTGATAACTCTAAATTTGTTCCACTTAAAATTAACTTCTTTTTTTCTCCTTGAAATAATATTCCACTTAAAATAGGTAATGTGCTTCTTATTGAAACAGCTTTTTGGACAATCTGAATCGCATTCCAAAGATCACTTTGTACGCATTTAATATACATATACACACCCTCTTATTTTTTTAAAATATAAATATATTAAAACAGTAGTAGTAATAAGCCTTGTTTATTTGTTAATATCACACCTCAAACACACTATAGTTTGTTGATAAGATTTGTGTAATTTGTTCTTAAAACTCATAAAACAATATTTATAAAATTTATTAAAACTTATCAACAATAAACTAACAACTTTATAACTAATATCTTTGTTTAATTTTATTTATTAATTCTTGAATTTGATTATACACATCCCTTTTTTCATTAATAAGTTTCTCTATCTTTGTATTTGCATGTATAACTGTGGTGTGATCTCTACCACCAAATTCCTCCCCTATTTTTGGAAGAGATAAGTCAGTTAATTCCCTAGATAAATACATAGCTATCTGTCGTGGGTAGACTATGGATTGTGTCCTCCTACTCCCCACCATCTCAATTTTTGAGATATTAAAATAACGGCACACTTCATTTTGTATGGTTTGAATAGATATAGGCCTACTCTCTCGGTTGGAGAATATATTTTTTAATACTTCCTCGGATAATTTTATATCAATAAGAGAATTTGTAAGGGAGGAGAAAGCGACGACCCTAGTTAACGCTCCTTCTAACTCTCTTATGTTTGATTGAATTCTGGAAGCGATAAACTCCAAAACCTCTGGGGGAATGTTTATATCTTGGTAGATACGCGCCTTTTTTTGTAGTATGGCTATTCTTGTTTCTAAATCTGGCGGCTGGATGTCGGTTATTAAACCACACTCAAAACGAGATCTTAATCTATCCTCAAGAGTTGATATGTCTTTTGGTGGGCGGTCGCTTGAGATCACGATTTGCTTGTTTGCCTCATAAAGATTATTAAAGGTATGAAAAAACTCTTCCTGTGTGGCCTCTTTCCCTGATATAAATTGAATATCATCAATTAACAACACATCCACCTTACGATATTTTCGTTGAAAGCCAGCAATCTTTCCCCTGTCTCCAATAGAACCAATAAAGTCGTTTGTAAATTTTTCTGTCGAAACATATTGGACTTTTAAGTCATTATTATGTTGACAAACATAACGTCCAATTGACTGAAGGAGATGGGTTTTTCCTAATCCAACCCCACCATATATAAACAATGGATTATATGCTTTAAATGGTTGTTCTGCCACAGCGAGCGCAGCAGCATGTGCAAATCTACTTCCAGCTCCGATAACAAAACTATCAAAAGAGTAACGCGGGTTAAATAAATGGTCTTTTTGGGGAAGCACAACAACCGGCGCGGCTGGCCCTGGTGCGGCTCGATCCCTTGTCTCCTCGCCTAAAACAAATCTAATATCAAGACTTCTGCCAGCTATGTTTGATATGATTTCTTTTAAGGTTTGGGAGTGACGAGACTCCAACCACTCTTTAATAAAGGAGTTGGGAGCCGAAACCACCAATGTATCATCTTGTATAACTAAAGGGGATGTATTATCAAACCATGCCCCAGACACAGGGGTGTTTATCTTTCCTTTAATTATAACCAAGGTCTCTTTCCATATTTCATTGAGTTGTTTTTGTAAGACAACCATTAGAACACCACTTAAAGTTTAAGGAATACTTCTAAGTATCTTATGCCTTTTTGGGTTAAACTCCTCTTCCCTTGTTCGTTGGATTTTACTAAACCCAACCCCTCGAGGGACAAAAGGTCCCGATATGCCGTGCTTAAACTCATCTTTAACTCTTTAGTAATTTTAGAGGGACCAATGGGACCTATTTCTGTAACTAAGAATAACACTTTTTTTTGTCTGTTGGAAAGATTAAATTTAAAAGAACTCTCCTCTTTACTTGTTTTGATTTTTTGAGGAGCGCCGGGTATTAGGTTGTGGGTTGAGGTGGGAGTTGGTGGGAGGTTGATAGTTACGACGCTTCCAGAATTTAGGTTGTCTTCAATTAAAACCGAGCCGCCTGTGAGTGTTAATAGTTCCTTAACTATTGGTAGCCCCGACCCCACGCCTTTTATTACTTTTTTCATTTCATAGTCGGCCGTAGAAAAACCTGGTTTAAACGCTTTCTCTTTGTCTTTTATTCCAGGGCCCTGATCGGATATTTTAATTGTATTTCCGTTGTCTAGAATTGTTATTACCACTTCTTTAAAGTGGGCGTGTATGAGGTTTTCTATTAGCTCTTTGATTATTGTGAAAGGGACCCCGCCCCCTTTTTCTTGTGAGAGTTGGTAGGTTTTTGTGCTCAAGATATTTATAAATTCTTGGTAATCATCACCCGAGAGATCAACGATGCGTGGAGCAGAGGAAGGGGCGTCATACACCGCAATCCTAGCCCCCTTCCCGCGATCTGTTTTAAGAGGCCTCTCGTCCAAAAAACCAGTCTTCTGGCACTCTTTTCCTTCTGCTAAAATCTTCTCTAAAAAACTTTTCACAATGTCATCTCCACAACTATTTTTCAATTTATGTGGATAATTGATACCCCAATAAAAACGGCCACCAAAAGCCCTTAAATAAAAAATCAACCAAGTTTCTCACGTAACCATCTGGTTGAAACTTATCCAATTTGAAAGCCTATAAAATGGGAAAACAATGATTTTATCCACAAATCTTTCCACAACTGTGGAAATCTTGAGAAAGCAAATCTTTCCTATTCCCAAAAGACCAAAACCCTAAAGATTTTAATGTGTCTCCCCTTTTCATAATTTTCAGAAAGGACTATTTTTGGGGGAAGCAAAACAATTATAACAAAGTTTAAGAAAAACCGAACTAATAACTCTTTCTCGGGGGCGGGTAGTCGCCCCCCCTGTGTTTTATAGGGGGGCTTGCCCATGCTTTCCCTATTGCCTCATCTAAAAATATACTCCAAATGAGTATTCGTTGCCTCATTTAAAATGTATTCGAAATCTTTGCCTTCTTTCCCTTCGGCCTGAGCGCTATCGAAAGATTGCATCCTTCTCAACT
>JAUWKI010000030.1 GCA_030614255.1 Actinomycetes bacterium | reverse complement strand
TCCAAATATTCCTTCCACTACGAATGGGTTGGAAGGATATTTTTCAAGACTTAAAGGACACTATCGACAACACAGGGGCCTATCACAAAATAAGAGAAAGAATTACTTTAATTGGTATTTTTTTCTTCGGCCGAGGTGATTAAAAAGCACACTTTCATGAGTAATATGCCCATTGCGAGCAGAGCGCGGCAATCTCATAAGAAACGGATTGCAGATAGAGGATGGCTAATAGAATATAGAGTATGGAGTATAGAAAAAAACAAACAAACCAATCAATCAACAAACTCCTAACTCTCAACTGACGACTAATAACTAATAGCGGAGGTATGATGGCGGAAAATATTTTAGAACTTATAGGAAACACCCCTATTGTAAAAATCAACAAACTAAATCCTAATCCTAACGTTACCATCTATGGGAAGATTGAGGGCGTCAATCCCAGCGGCTCCATTAAAGACCGTGTCGCAAAATATATGATAGAGAAAGCGGAAGAATCCGGGGAGCTTAACAAAGATAAAATTATTCTTGAGGCGACGAGCGGAAATACCGGAATTGGTCTTGCTTTGATTTCGGCCATCAAGGGATACAAGTGTCTGATTGTTATGCCTGAATCTATGAGCATTGAGCGCAGAAAGATTTTAAGAGCTTTTGGCGCCGATATTTTGCTTACATCGGCTGAAGAAAAGATGCCCGGAGCTATCAAGAAAGCCGAGGAACTTGCGAAAGACCCTAAATATTTTGCGACAAGACAGTTTGCAAACCCCAACAACGTTCTGACACATTATGAGACGACAGGCCCGGAGATTTTAAGTCAGGTTGGTAAAGTGGATGTCTTTGTTGCCGGGATTGGGACAAGCGGCACAGTTATAGGTGTGGGCAAAAGACTTAAAGAAGCCAATCCAAACGTGAAGATCATAGGGGTTGAGCCACCGATTAACTCCAAAATTCAGGGTTTAAAATGCCTGGAAGAAGGATATGTCCCTCCAATTTACGATGCTAGTGTTCTAACCGAGAAAGCCGTTATTAAGGATGAAGATGCTTTTAGAACTGCAAGGGAGCTTGCCAAAAAAGAGGGAATCTTTGTTGGGATTTCATCGGGGGTTGCAATGTTTGAAGCTATGAGGCAGGCAAGCATAATGGATGGTGGCATAATCGTAACGATATTTCCCGACAGCGGCGACAAATATTTGAGCACGGATTTATTTACGGAGATCTAATATGAAACTCATGTTAAAAATATGGAGAGTTGTGGCAACGGCCATTTGGATTGGATTGTCGATAGCAGTCGTAGTTTATTTTTCCTCCGGTATGATTGAGCTTTTTTCGGCGGGGGAAATTTTGCAGGGACTGGGGTGGCTCCTCTTCTTTATTGTAATTCCATTAGTTCTCTGTTTTGCCCTTTACCTCATACTTATATTCCCTGCAGGATATTTACATTACAGATTGATTGAAGCAGCTAGCCATAGGAATGAAGAAGAAGAAAAAAGGCAGTGTTAACAACTGTTTCCTATACAGGTGACGCGTGCCTACCCAGTTAGTTCTCTCTTTACGAAACTTTGTTCTCTTTTTATTTTCTTATTTGTCTAAGAATTTCTTTTTTGTGGCTCTCACCCGAGACTCTGCCTACCGTGCCTATCGGCAGGCAGGCGAGCGGAGCGCGGCAATCTCATAAACAACAGGTAGCTAATTGAGACTTGGTTTCAAAGCTTTAATTTTTTCTATATCGTTCTACATTTTTCATTTTTAGTTTTTAATTTGAACTTACTGCCGACTCCCCGCCTGCCTGCGCCTATGATGCCGCTAGGCATTGGCGGGCAGGCCAACTAAAAGACTATCGACTAATGGGCTGGTGGCTGTTTTAGCCGCCTTTTATTTGCCATAAGCCAATCATTTTCATTAGAAAAATAAATCCGAGGAAAAGTCCAACGACAATTACCGGATATATCTCTTTTCTAACTTTCATTTTAATCACACCTCTATCCTTGCTTCTACTGCATCGAAGTTGCACTTATCAACGCATCGCAGGCACCTTATACACTCTGCCGATGTTTCGGTCAACGTTGATATTTCTATACCCATGGGGCAGTAAATCTCAGAGCACTTTGAACAATTTTTACAAATATCTACCTTTTTTACGAGTTTTATAAGACTTATTTTGTTAAATAACGCTTGAATTGCACCAAGGGGACAAGCGTATCTGCACCACGCTCTATCGATAAACAGAGAAAGCGTTAAGAAAATTGCCATTGTTATCACTGCGCTAACTGCAACGTTGCCCCACAGTCCCGCGAAGTGAAATAGGGCCGAGTAGGGGTCAAAGAGCTTAAATATCATAACCCCTGAGGTTAGTGCTAAGAATAAAATCAAGCCGAGAACGACATATTTTACATATCTAAGGGCTGAATCGATCTCTTTTGGTATTTCAATTCCTTTTGGGAAAGCTCTTTCCCCCAGCACTCTAAGCCATTCCTGCACGCTTCCAAAGGGACATATCCAGCCGCAAAAAGCTCTTCCTGCCACTACTGCTGTCAGGATAGTTGCTCCGAGGAGCGCAAGTTTTGTAGGTGGCATGCTGAGGATATATTTTCCCGTACCCAGGTTTTGAAAGAGCTTGACGAATCCTCCAAATGGGCAATACGTACCCAAAGAGGGGAAACCGGAGCTTCCTCCACCATAGATTAGATGGCCAATGGATATGTATAAAATGAAGGAAAAAAATCCAAATTGGGTTATAAATCTAATAGTATCTAGGTTTGTTACCTTAGCTAAGTTGATTTTACGATTATTTTTTATTTTGCTCGATTCAGTTGACATTTTTACACCTCCCTAAAGAAAGACAAGAGGGACAGGAGCTGTCCCTCTTGTCTAAGTTAATCTAAGTTTTTCCAAAGTGGTTCACCCTCTGGGTTTCTGAGAGTTGTAGTTTTGCCGGTTGTAATATTTCGGATTGTAATCGCACCGTAGTGAGGGTCCTCATCTTCCTCCTCATCTTTTACCGCTTTTACAAGGAGTTTATCGCCTTCCGAGATATCTATGCCTTCCTTCTCCCAGAACCAGCGAGAGCCAACTTTAACCTTATAGACGTTGTTGTCTTCGGTCTTGATTTTAAAGCTGTTTCCCTCGGCCAAATCAACTTCGGTTACCTCCCCTTGAAAATTGACCAATACATGTTCGCGATCCTCGTGTTCTCCAGAATCCCTTTTTTGAATGAGCCTCTTTTTTTCTATGGGGCCCTCTTGAGAGGATGTGGTCTCGTGTTGATTGCCTCTTTGCCCAACTTCGTCAGCGGGTCTGTTGGTAATGGCGTAAGCTACTCCAGCAAAGAGAAGAACGATGATTGAGATTGCTATTACGGTTGACAGTTTAATTTTCATTGTTTCCCTCCTTTCTTTAAATTTTTAGTCCTCTTGAGTTAATAATCGAACATCAAGATTAAAAGACGATTAGAGAAAGATTAGAATTTGATTAGAAACCAATGGCTGTTGCCAGCTACCAGCCATTGGTTTTATTGGCTTTTAACTACCAAAGCGGTAGGTGTGGTATATATTTACTCAATTGACTCTCTTATTGCGAAAAAAACTTCTTTTTTTGTGGCTCTCACCCGAGACTCTGCTTGCCTGCCTACCGGCAGGCACGGCGCGCGCCTACTTACTCACTCTCGTAGAGCGAAACCGCTATTTACCCTTCGGGCACGCGATTCCTGCCTGCCCTGCCTGACGGTAGGCACGGCGGTAGGCACGGGTGTCGCTACTACTCGAGTTTTGCTCGCTTAACGGCGTGCTCAGAGTCGCTCTAGCGAGAACCACGAGGTGTTTAAAAACCAAAAAAATTACTTCTAAAAGAGCAGCGGTTAAGCAAAATGGCGTGCTCATATGTCTGCTCGACGGAGTTTCGGAGGTGGGTTGCTCGCAGGCAACCCACCTGGATTTTGAAAACCTAAATTTTTTAAAAAGCTCTTTTGATTTTAGCTAGAGGCTGCCTTTCAAGGCTGGTTTTCAGGGCTGTACTTAAAAGCTGCTTTTAACATTCTTATTTTTTAATTAAATCACTCCCGACTCCTGACTAAGAGACTATCGATTGATGGGCAGATAGACCGAGAAGGTGGTTATTTCATTGGGGATGCTTTCGACTTCAATTCTTCCGCCATGAGCTTCGGCGATTTTTTTTGCAATTGTCAGGCCCAATCCGGTTCCACCTGAGGTGTCTTTTTCTCCTCGGTAAAATCTTTCGAATATAAAGGGAATGTCCTCGGCGGGGACGCCAATACCATCATCTGAGATGCTTAAAACCGCGAATCTGTCTCTCTGCTCTGCTTTAAGAGTTATTTTGCCTTGTTGGAATATATGTTTGATTGCGTTGTCTACAAGACCAAGTAAAAGTCTTTGTAATTTCTTTGTATCTCCTTCAAACATAAAGTCCTTAAAGTTCTCCATTTTAATCTCGGTGTTTTTGAGTTTTATAAGAGTCTCAGATTTTTTCATAGTTTCCTTCAATAATTTTTCGGCGGAGATTTTTTTGAGCGAAAGTTCTTCTTTATAGCTTTCTTCTCTGGCCAAACTTAAGAGGTCATTCACCATGGATGTCATCTTTCCCAGCTCTTCCTGAGCGTTTTTTAATGCGTTCTTTAAATCGGCTTTTGTGGTTTTTTGATTTCGAAGAGCTACATCAATTTCTCCTCTTGCGATGGTCAGTGGCGTTTTAAGCTCATGTGAAATGTCTACAAAGAAACCTTTTTGTCCTTTGAAAAGATTGTCCAGTTTTTCAATCATTTTATCGAAGGTGTCGGCCAGTTTTTTAAGCTCGTCTTCGGGGCCGGTTAAATTCACTCTCTTACTTAGGTCCCCCGAGCTTATTTCATCTGCCTTTTCAGTTATTATCTTTATGGGTTTGAGCGCGCGGTTTACAAAAAAGAAACCGCTTGCAAGGGCAATTAATATGAATACAATGTTTCCGACCAAAAGAGATATGCCCAAAGAGAACATATTTTGTTCACTTCCGTAGAGGGGTAGGGCGGAGACAAAATATTTATCATTAATTCTTTTTATTCCAATGCGAACCGCGGAATCGTCGGTTAGGACTCCACTTATAATAACGGGTTTATGTTTAACTTGGTCTAAAATATCTTTATCGATTATAATTTTGTCTTCTCTGAGAAGAGTGTTTGTTAAAATTACATCGCCTTGAGAATTAAGAATTTCTTCAAAGAATATTTGCCCACTGCCAAAGCCTTTGCCGCTAACTCCTTTAAAATTTTTGAATTGGAGATCATGGTCGATTCTCATCTGCTCTAACCTGTGCAGAAGTGCCTGGTCTATTCTTGAATAAGTTTGCTGTCCGGCATATGTATATATGATGACGCTGAATAGAACTAAGATAAGAACCAAAAGAAGCGTATACCTGATGACAAGTTTTGCTTTAAAAGATTTAAACATGGCTACTCTCCAATTTTGTAACCCGTGCCCCGGATGGTTTTAATGAGTTTTTTATCGGAATCCTCATCTATTTTTTTACGAAGGTATCTTATATATACATCTACAATGTTTGTGGAAGTGTCAAAGTCATATCCCCAGACATGTTGGGCTATTTTAGTTCTGCTTAAAACTATATTTTTGTTTCTGGCCAGATACTCAAGGAGGGCGTATTCACGTGAGGTTAACTCAATTCTTCTGTCATCTCTTTTGACTTCATGGGAAGCGGTATCGATTTCCAAATCGGCGATGCTTATCAAATTGCTTTTTTCAGAGCCGGTTCTTCTTAAAAGGGCCCGTGTTCTTGCTAAGAGCTCGTCGAATGAAAATGGTTTTGGCAGGTAATCGTCCGCTCCCGCATCTAAACCTTTAACTTTATCCTCAATCGTATCTCTTGCCGTTAGCATAAGAATTGGGGTTTTAATGTCTTTTTCACGAATTTTTTTGGTCAGTTCAAAGCCGTTCATCTTTGGAAGCATTATGTCGAGTAAGATGAGATCGTACCCTTCGTTTAACGCCTTAAAAAATCCTTCCTCTCCGTTCATGGCATAGTCAACGGTGTAATATTCTGCCTCGAGACCTTTCTTTATAAAGTTAATGATTTTTTGTTCATCTTCTATTACCAAGATGCGCATGACTGCTCCTTTTGACTCTATAATAGTAAAGAAAACCTCGATTGGCCAAGAAATTATCACTATTTTTAGCATTTAAACTGTGTTAACATGATTTTATACATCTACAATGAAGGGATGTTATATGAAACGAACTGCGATTATTGTTTTAATTGCTTCTTCGATTATTATCTTAAGTTTATTTAGTACACTGGTTGGGGTTTACACTGATTTTCTTTGGTTTTTGGAGCTAAACTTTTCTGCCGTTTTTATAAAGATTCTGCTAACAAAAATTGCCCTTTTTCTTGTCCCAGGCGTCGTGTTCTTTATCTTTATATACCTTAACATCCGTTTGGCGGCCAAGCTTGCTCCAAAGTATACTATGGAGACCGAAAATCAGATAGTTATCTTAAACCCTCCAGTTGCCCATAAGATGTTTACGCCTATCTTGTTGGGAATTTCTTTCTTCTTTAGTTTTATTATGGCCTCAGCAGCCAGAGATTTTTGGTTTAGTGCGCTGTGTTATTTAAACAGAGTTTCTTTTGGAAGTATTGACCCGATTTTCAATCGCGATATATCTTTTTACGTCTTTACCTTACCGGTTTTTCGCCAAATATATGGTTGGCTTTTGGCCGCGATAGCGATAACGGCATTGGCAACGGCCCTGGCTTATTTTTTATACCGGGGGATAGTTATCGGGCAAATGGGTTTTCATAAATTTGCTCCACATGTTAAAGCTCATCTATCCGTTCTTTTTGGTCTGTTCTTTATCGTTCTGTCGTGGGGATATGTTTTGCGGGCATACGGTCTTTTGTATTCAGCGAGAGGAGCAGCTTTTGGCGCGAGCTATGCCGATATTCACGCACAGTTTCCAATGTATCGTTTTATGGTTTTTGTTTCGATTGCGATTGCCATAATCTTTTTATTGAATATCAGGTATAAGGGTTGGCGACTACCGCTTATCGGCGTGATAACTCTCTTTGCTTCAATTTTAGTGAGCATTATATATCCTGCAATTGTTCAGCAATACGTTGTATCTCCCAATGAACTCGACAAAGAAAGTAAGTATATAAGTCTCAACATAGAACATACAAGAGAAGCGTATGGTCTGGATGGAGTGGTTGAGAAGGAGATGCCTGTAGCGGACGATTTGACTCTCGAGGATCTTGAAAATAACGAAGACACCGTAAGAAATATCAGGCTCTGGGACTGGAGACCGCTCAAGACTACTTTCAGTCAGATACAAGAAATCCGACCCTACTATGTCTTTAACGATGTTGATGTTGACCGTTATAAATTTAACGGCAGTTTTGAAGCGGTTACGTTATCGGCAAGAGAGCTTTCAACCGACAGACTCCCGGAAACCGCGAAAACCTGGGTGAACGAGCATTTGGTTTTCACTCACGGCTACGGTCTTTGTTTAAATCCCGTTAACAAAGTTACGAGTGAGGGGATGCCAGAGTTGTATGTTAAAGACATTCCCCCCAAGATGAACGTCGATTTGGATATTGATAGGCCCGAAATATATTACGGTGAGGTTAACGATACCTATATTATTGTTAAAATAAAACCACCGACGAAAGAACTCGACTATCCCAAAGGAGACAAGAACGAATACACGACGTATGAAGGAAAGGGCGGAGTGCCTCTTTCTTCAATGCTTAAAAAAGCCGCGTTTTCAGCGAGATTTGGCAGTTTGAAGTTGCTGTTAAGCGATGCCATTAGTTCGCAAAGTCGCATAATTTTCCGGAGAACTATTAAATCCCGTGTTGGAGCGGTGGCGCCCTTCCTTTCTTACGATTCAGACCCTTATCTCGTTGTATCGCAAGGGAAACTTTATTGGATACTTGACGCATATACCAAGACCAATATGTATCCTTATTCGTCTCCAACGGGTAATTTCAACTACGTAAGAAACTCCGTTAAGGTGGTTATGGATGCATACAATGGTGATTTAAGTTTTTATATCTTTGATGAGAGCGATCCAATAGTTAAGTGCTATCAAAAGATTTTTCCCGACTTGTTTAAGTCGGCGAACTCCATGTCTTCTGACCTACGTTCCCACATCAGGTACCCCATTGATTTAATGATGACTCAGGCGCGGATGTACGCGACCTTTCATATGACTGACCCGCAAGTATTTTACAACAAGGAAGATCAGTGGGCCGTTCCCCGTGAAATTTATGGCGAGACCGATATCGAGATGGAACCCTATTACATAATAGTGAAATTGATGGGGGAAGAAAAGGAAGAGTTTCTACTTATGTTACCCTTTACACCTGCCAGGAAAGATAACATGATAGCGTGGATGAGTGCTCGTTGTGACGAGCCGAACTATGGACAAATTTTGGTCTATAAGTTTCCCAAGGATAAATTAGTCTACGGGCCAATGCAGATAGAGGCCAGAGTAAACCAGGACCCGGACATCTCAAGAGAACTTACTTTGTGGGGGCAGGGGGGTTCGAAGGTGATACGTGGGAACCTTCTTGTTATCCCGATTGAGGATTCATTGTTTTACGTTGAGCCCCTTTATCTACAAGCTGAACAAGGAGAATTGCCCGAGCTTAAAAGGGTTATATTTGGGTACGGAAACAAGATAGTCATGGAAAAAACTCTTGAAGATGCCATGCTAAAGATTTTTGGGGAGGCGAAGCCCACGGAGCCCGAGGAAGTTGGAGTAGAGAAAGATGTTAGCATAGAGGGTTTAATTAAATCGGCAACCGAGCACTTCAATAAGGCGCAGGAGTACCAAAGGGAAGGCGATTGGGCTGGTTACGGCGAAGAAATTGAAAAGTTGCGAGAAGTCCTGGCTGACTTAGAACGAGAATTTAAAAAATAGAGAGGAATTTCATCTCCTTGGACGAATATTCTTAATTGAGGAGGCGATAGTATGGAAGAGGAAATTGGAAGAGTGACACATTACTTTTCTCATCTTGCGGTGGCTGTTGTGGATATAACCAATGGCACGTTGAATGTAGGTGACACTATCCATATAAAAGGCCATACGAGCGACTTCACTCAAAAAGTTGAGTCGATGCAGATAGAGCACGACTCAATTGAAAGCGCAAAAACCGGTCAGTCGATTGGTTTAAGAGTGAAAGAACACGTCCGGGAGCATGATGTAGTCTATAAAGTTTCATGAGATTTTTACTTCTAAAACTTAGAATATGAAAGAAGAGTGTACCCCTTTATTTTTTTATGCCCTCATGTTTAATTTTTTGTAATTTCCTATGGTAAAATAAGCTTAATTTTAACGACGATTAAAGTGAGAAGATAATGGAAATAATTATAAGCCACGTCAACGCGGATTTTGATGCGTTGGCTGCAATGGTAGCCGCACAAAAAATCTATCCGGACGCAAAGCTTGTGTTTAGCGGCTCTCAAAATCGAAACGTCAGAGAATTTATCTATCTGCATCGTGATCTAATAGATTTTTTGGAAGCCAGACAGATAGACAAAGATGCCATCAGTAGAATTATAGTAGTCGATACGAGGATTGCGGACAGATTGGGCGAACTTGAGAATCTGGTTTTAAAACCCGGCATCGAAATATTTATTTTTGATCATCACCCCTCAACGAATGAAGACATAAAATCCACACGTGATTTTTCCGAAGAAGTTGGTTCCACTACGACAATACTGACCAGAATAATTAGAGATAGGCAAATTGTCTTGTCGCCCTTTGAAGCAACGCTCTTTGCTTTGGGTATTCATGAGGACACAGGCTCTCTCACCTATCTAACTACCACTTATGATGATGTCAAGGCGCTGGCTTTTTTGATGGCCCAGAAGGCAAACATTAATTTTATAAATTATTTTTTGAATCTTATCTTAACTGAGGAGCAACACAAACTTTTAAATACTTTGCTTCAGTCGGCTTGTGTTGTAAATGTTTATGGAATCAGTCTTATGTTTACAAGTGCTAAGGTTGCCGACTATGTTGACGGAGCTTCGGTTCTTACTCATAAGATCGGGGACTTAGAGAACGTTGATGTCGTCTTTTCTTTTATAGAGATGAAGGATCGCATTCATGTTATTGGCAGAAGCAGGGTTGACGAGGTTGATATAGGAAAAGTCTTGGCTATGCTCGGGGGAGGCGGTCATCCGCAAGCCGGCTCGGCAGTTGTTAAAAATAAATCATTAAAAAAGATTAAAGAAAGTTTGCTAGACAAAATTTCAGTTCATGCCAAAAAGCCACTCACTGCAGAAGAGATTATGTCAAAACCGGTTCGAACGATTGATTCTAAAATGACAATTCAAGAGGCCGGGAAGTTGATGCTTCGTTATGGCCACACAGGGCTTCCCATAGTTAAGAAAGATGAGCTTGTTGGAATGATTTCCCGACGGGATGTTGATAAAGCCATACATCACGGGCTGGGTCATGCTCCGGTGAAGGGTTTTATGTCTCGCAATGTTGTAGTCGTGAAACCAGATAAACTCGTTCACGAAATTCAGCATATTTTGATGGAAGAGGGGATAGGCAGAGTCCCTGTTGTTGATGGCGGGAAGGTTGTGGGGATAGTAACTCGCACGGATGTTCTTTGCGTTCTTCACGGACTTGATTACTTATCTACTCCAAGTGGTAGCAGGGTAAACGCCTGGTTTACCAGGGGGGAAATAAGAGAAAAAATTACAAGCTTGTTGCCAAAAAATGTGCAAAGTCTTCTTAAAAAATTGGGTGACCTGGCGGAGAGCGAGGGGTTAAACATCTATCTTGTAGGTGGATTTGTTAGAGACCTTCTTTTAGGCCATCGTAACCTCGATATCGATATTGTTGTTGAGGGCGATGGAATTATTTTTGGAAAAACTATCGTTAAAAAACTTGGAGGGAGAATTCGCTCTCATAAAAAGTTTGGGACGGCAGTGGTGATTTTACCCAATGATTTTCGTATTGATGTTGCGTCAGCCAGACTCGAATATTATGAGCGTCCTGCAGCTTTACCTCAGGTTGAATTCACATCCATACGACATGATTTAACAAGACGTGATTTTAGTATAAATGCTATGGCGATAGCTTTAAACACTCCACGCTTTGGTGAACTTTTAGACTTCTTTGGAGGTCAACGTGATATCGAGAAAAAAAATATTAGGGTTTTACACAATTTAAGTTTTGTCGAGGATCCAACTCGTATATTCAGAGCCGTCAGATTTGAACAAAGATATGGTTTTGTGGTGGAATCCCATACTGAAGAACTAGCAAAAAAAGCAATCGATATGGAACTTGTTGGTGAGCTCACCAACGCAAGAGTTATGTATGAACTAATCTTGATATTGTCGGAAAAGACTGCCTGGGAAGCGATTGAGCGCTTGTGGCAGCTTAGGGCATTGCAAACACTCCATCCAAAATTGAATGTCGATACTGAGCTGAGGTTACTCTTTAAACAAACCATTGACTCTATTCCTCGACTGGATGTCTGTTTTTCTGTCAAAACTCGTCAGTGGCTCGTGTTTTTAATGATGATGTTTCGGGACTTAAATGAAGATGAATTAAACGAATGGTGTCTACGAATGCGGATTAAGAAGAAAGACGCTGAAATACTTAGTGAGGGAATTTTGAGGGGGTCCGAGATGTCAAAAACATTGAACTTGTCCTCTCGTTTAAGAGATAGTGAACTCTACTTTATGTTAAAAGATTTGGCTCAAGAATCAATCGTTTGTATATTTTCGCGAAGCCTTAATCCCAAAGTCAGGGAGAGAATTGATTACTATCTCACTAGTCTTAAAAACATTTCAACCAGTGTTTCGGGGAAGGATTTAATGAAGCTAGGATTCGAGGCCTCTCCATTGTATAATTTGGTTTTACGAGATTTACTTGCCGCAAAATTAGATGGTCTGACAAAAACCAGGGAAGATGAGATAGAATTTACAAAATCAGCATTTGAGAAACTAAAAGGGGATGCCGGTTCTTGATTAATTCAACCAGAATAATGTTTTTTATAGCTCTGATTCCAGCAGTGATAGTTCATGAGTATTTTCACGGACGAGTTGCAGAATTAATGGGAGACAAAACTGCGCGACTTGCAGGGAGATTGACACTCAATCCCATACCTCACATAGATCTTTTCGGCACAATAATTTTGCCGCTTCTCTTGGTAGTTTCCGGTTCGCCCATCGTTTTCGGATGGGCAAAGCCAGTGCCCATCAATCCGTATAATTTCAAGGACCCACGAAAAGGAATGATGTATACGGGTATGGCGGGTCCCGCCTCGAATTTTATTATGGCTGCGATTGCCGGTTTTATGGTTAGACTTGGGC
The DNA here is from genome assembly GCA_030614255.1 of Actinomycetes bacterium. GTDB lineage: Bacteria > Actinomycetota > Aquicultoria > UBA3085 > Oleimmundimicrobiaceae > JAUSCH01. The sequence goes on along the minus strand of JAUWKI010000030.1, from coordinate 4,650 downwards.
TATTTTCTCATGCTCCTTTCTTAGGTACCTTTTTGATCTATTTTTCGATTATAAATATAGTGTTGGGTGTTTTTAACCTTATACCCGTTCCTCCGCTAGATGGTTCTCGTATCATATCGGGGCTTTTGCCTTATGGGTTGGCTAGAGAGTATAACAAACTTGAGCGATATGGCATGATTATACTGATGATAATCCTTCTCTTCTTTAGTGATGTGCTTTGGGCGATAATTGGTCCCGCTATGGGTTTTTTAAGTTATTTGTTCTTAGGCCAACGCTTTATTTAGAATTTAAAAAAGGGGTTGTTTTTATGAAGAAAAGAATTGTGAGTGGAAATCGTCCAACGGGCAAACTCCATATAGGTCATTATCATGGAGCTCTGAAAAACTGGATAGAGTTGCAAGATAAATATGATTGTTTTTTCTTTGTGGCCGACTGGCATGCTTTAACTACCAAATATGATGAAACGGAGAATTTAAGAAGTGACATAAAAGAGATGGTAATCGATTGGATGGCGATGGGATTAGACCCCTCAAAATGTACTTTATATCGCCAATCGGACTTGCCGGAGGTTGCAGAGTTGAGCTTATATTTTTCAATGATTACACCAATTTCCTGGCTGGAGAGATGTCCCACCTACAAGGAGATGTTGAAAGAGATTGATTCTAAGGATATATCCACCCATGGATTTTTGGGATATCCTATTCTCCAAACCGCTGATATAGTTCTTTACCACGGCGAATTTGTCCCCGTAGGCGAAGATCAATTACCTCATCTTGAGCTTGGAAGAGAGATTGTTCGACGATTTAATTATTTTTACGGTCAGTATTTCTCTGAGCCCCAGGCGGTTTTATCTCAGGCAAAACGAGTGCTTGGGACAGATGGGCGAAAGATGAGCAAGAGTTATGGGAACTCAATAGATCTTTCAGATTCACCTGAGAAAATTTTAAAGAAGATTCAGATGATGATAACCGACCCCGCACGCATCAAACGGACTGACCCGGGTCATCCCGATGTCTGTTTAGTCTATGGTTTGCATAAGATATACACGGTTGACCGTATCAATGAAATTACCAAGAAATGTAAGGCGGGCGAGATAGGTTGTGTAGAGTGCAAGAAACTGCTTGCCGAAAGAGTAAACGAATCTCTGACTGATTTCAGGGTAAGAAGAGCCGAAATAGAAAAGAATCCCGAAAAAGTTTGGGAAATTTTAAAATCCGGAGCCGAAAAAGTAAGACCTATTGCTCAAAAAACTCTTAGCGAGGTAAGAAAGAGGGTAAGAATTGACTAGAAGCAGTCAAAAGAACTGATGGAAGGTAGGGAACACAGTCGCCAGCTGTCAGCCTTCAGGAAAAACAAATGGATGAGTGAAGTTGATGACGCTTAAAATCAAAAATGAAAGAGAAGAAATAGCAAAATGCCTTATCAAGTAAGAATAGAAGTTTTTGAAGGTCCTTTTGATCTTCTTTTAAACTTAATAACGAAGCAAAAGCTTGATATTTATGATATTCCTATTGCTAAAATAACAGAGCAGTATCTATCTTATATTGAGCAGATAGAAATAGTGGACTTGGAAACGGCCAGCGGATTTTTGCTGGTTGCATCCACGCTGGTTGAAATAAAATCTGCAAATCTTCTTCCCGAAAAGCGTGATGACCTGGAAGAGGATGAAATCCCTCCTGAACAGGCAAGACAAAATTTAATTGCGCGGCTAGTTGAGTACAAGAAGTTTAAAAATGCTTCCTTGAGTTTAGCTGCAAGACTGGAATCAGAAAGCAGATATTATAAACGTGAAGTTGGTTTGGAGGAAAAGTTTCTCAAACTCTTACCGGATTTTTTAAAAGATGTATCAATTGATGATTTGGCTAAGCTAATGGTAAAGTTTCTTACAAAAGAAAATGCATTTGTTGTCGATACCTCCCATGTGATCCCCAAACCCATTAGCCTTAAAGAAATTTTTTCGGTTGCAATTAATAAATTAAAGCAGAAAAAAAATCAAAGCTTTCGCGAGCTTACGATTAATTGTAAAAACAAAGCTGAAATTATAGCTTATTTTTTGGCTATTTTAGAACTCTTTAAAAATGACTTCTTGAAACTTAGCCAGGCGGAAACATTTGGTGAGATTGAGATGGAGTTTTGCGAATTTTCGGAACACGAAGTGATGGAGGAAGTTTATGGAAACTAATGTAAAAGGGATATTGGAAGCTCTGCTTTTTGTTGCGGATGAACCTTTAACCTTAAAACAGTTTGTCCAAATAACCGGATTTGATACAGAATTAATTGAAAAGAACCTGAAAGAACTAGCTGAAGAATATCAAAAAGGAAACCGAGGCATACAGCTTAGAGAGGTAGCTGATGGCTATAGATTTTTTACGCATCCTGCTTACGCTCCTTTTGTTGAGGAATTAGTTCTTTCAGCCGATTATCGAAAACTTAGTCAGGCCTCTCTTGAAACTCTTGCGACAATAGTTTACAGGCAGCCGATAACGCGTGCTCGGATTGGTGCAATAAGGGGTGTTAATTCTACGGGTGCCATTGCTTCCCTTCAAGAAAAAGGTTTAGTCAAAGAAGTGGGCAGGGAACGTGGGCCAGGACAACCAATTTTATATGGAACGACAAAAACCTTTCTTGAGAATTTCGGCTTAAAAAATATCAAAGAACTTCCTCCGCTCAAAGACTTTGCGCTCGACGAGGAAACAATAGACCAACTTCAACTAAGACTAATGGCTGAGCCAGTTGAAAAGGCAAAGAAGGAAAGCAAGGAATAATTAAAAACTTGCTTATAGGTGGGCAAGTTTTTAAAGTAAAGTATTTTTATAAAATTTTGATTTATTCATTTTCTTGCTCACTTAGATTTTGTTTTTTGTGGGTTGGGCAACAGCTCTGGATTGCCTGCCTGCCGGTAGGCACGGCGCGCGCCTACTCAGTCGATTCTCTCATTGCGAAATTGCTATTTGTCCTAAAGGACACGCAATTCCTGCCTGCCGGTAGGCACGGTGCCGCAGATGTTTGAATCTTCTTCGCTTAACGGCGTGCTCATATGCCTGCCCGCCTCTGGAGGGTCGCTGCCTACCCGACCCACAGGGTTTTAAAAACTAAAAAACGATAGACGGCTTCGATGTTTGCTTCAAGCAAACCTGTTTACAGGTCTGAAAACGATATGGCATCCAAAAAGAAAGGTTAAGTTAAGTGAAGAATGAAAAGACAGAACAACAGATAAACTCCCGGCCAGATAGATATTTACAAAGGTTGCAGAAAGTAATGGCTGAAGCAGGTGTTGCCTCGCGCCGCAAGTGCGAAAAATTGATAGCAGAGGGGAAAGTTAGAGTAAATGGAGAAATTATCAGTGAACCCGGTTTCAAAGTTGACTCCTCGAAAGATACAATTGAAGTTGAAGGGCAAATACTTACTCTCCCTAATAAAGTCTACTTACTTTTAAATAAACCCACCGGTTATCTTACTTCGGTAAGTGACCCCTTTGAAAGATCTACGGTTATGGATTTAATAAAAGAAGATACAAGGGTATTTCCGGTGGGTCGCCTCGACAAAGATACCGAGGGTCTCTTGGTTTTTACGAATGACGGTGAGCTTGCCAATAGATTGATGCATCCCAGTTTCAAATTTAAAAAGACATATGTTGCTGAAGTTGAGGGGAGCCCAACTCAAGAATCGTTGGGTAGATTAAGAAGGGGAATTCAATTAGATGATGGAATTACCTATCCGGCTGAAGTCAATTTTTTAAAGAAAAGAGATAAAAGTTCAGTAATTGAAATTTCCATATCAGAGGGTCGTAAGCGCCAGGTAAGAAGGATGTTTAAATCTATTGGACATGATGTAATTAAGTTAAGAAGGGTCAATTATGGGCCCCTGACACTTGAAGGTCTCAAGCTGAGTGAGTATCGTTATCTCACGAATATGGAAGTTAAGTCATTAAAGAAAGCAATAAATCTTGAGGGCAAGGAGGAAATTTTGTGAAACTTGAAAAAGAAAAATTTTATCGAATTTTAGCACCTAGGCCGGCAGTTCTGATAACTACTATTGACAAAGAGGGCAGAATAAATGCTGCACCGTTTAGTTTTGTTATGCCTGTTTCTTCTAACCCGCCGCTGGTTGCGTTTGCCTCTGCTTTGCCAAGAGATACTTTGTCAAATATTAGGGAGACCGGAGAATTTGTTATAAATATGCCATCTGAGGGTATTCTGGATAAATTATGGATTTGCTCCGAAAAACTTCCAAAGGGTATTAGCGAGATTGAGAAAGCGTCTCTTTCTGAGATAAAATCAAACATAGTTTTGGTGCCCAGAATAGAAGAGAGTTTTGGTTGGTTAGAATGTGTTTTAGAGTTTGAAAAAGAAGCTGGAGATCACATAATTGTAGTTGGCAGAGTTGTGGATGTTGAGGTTAAAGATATTTTTTGGAGAGAGGAAAAACTTGATGTTCCAAAAGCGAAACCGTTGCTTCATATCACGGGCAAAGATTTTGTTGTTGCCGAGCGAGTTGTGAAGGTTGATTAATGAATCAGCAATCCTATTGCCTCATCTAAAAATATACTCCAAATGAGTATTCGTTGCCTCATTTAAAATGTATTCGAAATCTTTGCCTTCTTTCCCTTCGGCCTGAGCGCTATCGAAAGATTGCATCCTTCTCAACTCC
>JAUWKI010000025.1 GCA_030614255.1 Actinomycetes bacterium | reverse complement strand
GCCCATCAGTCAGTAGTCTGTTAGTCGAGAGTTAGTTCAAATTAAAATTTAAAATATAAAAATGTAAAACTACTTGCCTGCCCTGCCTGCCCTGCCTGCCGGTAGGCACGGCGGTAGGCACGGTATATAAAAATTTAAAATTGAAAACCAAATAATAAAACATAAAATTCTAAAATGCTTTTAATCCTTTGGATTATTCTCTGGATAAAAACTTTTTTAATTCTTAATTTTAGCTTTTCATTTTTCATTCTTCGTTCTTCATTTATTCTTACTCTTTCCCCTACATCCTTAATTTCTAAATAATCTCCAGCCAGTCTATATACTCTTCTTCTTTACCTTTTATAATTGAAAAAAACTTATCTTGGATTACCTTTGTTATCGGACCAGGCTCACCGATGACTCTTCTATCAACCTCACGAATCGGCACAATCTCCGCAGCAGTACCCGTAAAGAATGCCTCGTCAGCTATGTATAAATCCGAGCGAACGATATTTTCCTCAATAATTGGAAAATCTAAATCAAAAGCAATTTGCATAACCGCATCACGAGTTATCCCTTCAAGAACGCTAGCGGAGGCCGGGGGCGTAATAATTACCTCATCCTTTACAATAAATATATTCTCACCGGGTCCTTCTGAGATAAAACCTTGATGATCTAACATTATAGCTTCATGACAACCATGGTCCACCGCTTCAAGCTTTGCAAGAATTGAGTTTATATATTGCCCAGTCGCCTTAGCTGCAGGCGGGAGAGCATTAGGTGAAATCCTCTGAAATGAAGATGTGCAAGTTTTTACACCATGCTTTATGCCCTCATCCCCTAAATAGGAACCCCATGGCCAAACAGCAATAGATACCTCAATAGGAGCTTTCATGGGATAAAGCCCCATTTCGCCATATCCTCTATGAATTAGAGGCCTTATATAACAGCTCTTTAAATTATTAGCTTTAATCGTTTCCTTAACCGCCTCAGTGATTTCTTCAACCGAATATGGGACGTCCATCCGATATATCTTTGCGGAGCGGAAAAGCCGTTTAATATGGTCGGTTAATCGAAATACAGCCGCGCCGTTATCTGTTTCATAAGCACGAATTCCCTCAAACACCCCTGAACCGTAATGAAGAGCGTGTGTCAAAACGTGAACTTTAGCATTGGCCCAATCAACCAACTTTCCGTTCATCCATATCTTTTCAACTTCCGATATCGGCATTTAAAAACCCCCTGTCTAGTCGTTAGTCGGTAGTTGATAAACCTAAACAATAAACATCTCCTTCTTATTGCTTAACCCACATTTTTTATTTTACTCCCAACTACTTACTCCCCACTAACGAAGTTGGCAACCATATCTCCAACTTCAGATGTAGTATATCCCATTTTTCCCGCAGAGAGACTCTTTAATTTTTCGCTAGTTACCTTCACGACTCCTTTTTCTATCAAGGAAGCTGCCTCTTTTTCTCCCAAATAATCCAACATCATTTGGACAGCACAAATTGCTGCCAGAGGATTTATCACATTTTTACCGGTATATTTAGGAGCGGAACCACCTATTGGTTCAAACATGGAAACCCCTTCCGGATTGATGTTGCCTCCAGCAGCTATCCCCATTCCACCTTGAATCATCGCTCCGAGATCGGTGATGATATCACCAAACATATTGTCGGTTACAATAACATCGAACCATTCAGGGTTCTTCAAAAACCACATACATATCGCATCCACATGAGCATAATCTGTGCTTATTTGGGGATACTCTTTTGAAACTTCGTTAAAAGTCCTTTGCCATAAATCGAACGCATAAGTCAAAACATTGGTTTTTCCGCAAAGCGTTAGCTTTTTGTCTTTGTTTCGCTGTTTGCAATATTCAAAAGCATACCTTATGCACCTTTCCACGCCCTTTCGAGTGTTTATGCTTTCTTGCACGGCAACCTCATCGAAAGTTCCTTTTTTTAAGAAACCGCCTGCACCAGCGTAAAGACCTTCGGTGTTTTCCCTCACAACGACAAAATCAATATCCTCCGGTCCTTTGCCTTTTATGGGCGTTTCAACCCCCGGATATAATTTGACGGGACGAAGATTTATGTATTGATCCAATTCAAAACGCGTCCTTAAAAGAATACCTTGCTCCAAAATCCCCGGTTTAACATCGGGATGACCAATTGCTCCCAGAAAAATGACATCCAACTTTTTAAACTCCTCAATGGCTGAGTCGGGAAGAACTTCGCCAGTCTTTAAATACCTGTCTCCCCCAAAGTCATACTCGACCAACTCATATTTAAAACCGTATTTTTCGCTCGCAGCACTCAGCACTTTTAATCCTTCTCTAACAACCTTTGGGCCCGTGCCGTCTCCAGGTATAACGCCCACCATATATTTTTTATTAGACAATTAACTTCCCCCACTTCCAAGCTTATCTTTTAGGTAATTTATCAGACCATCCTTTTTCATTATTTCCTGAATAAAATCGGGAAAAGGTGTCGCCTTAAAAATATCTCCCGTAGTTAGATTCATTATTACACCCTTATTGGTATCAACTTCAACTTTATCACCAAATTTTATGCCATCTACGGCTTCGGGACATTCCAAAATCGGAAGTCCCATGTTAATAGAGTTACGATAGAATATCCTAGCAAACGATTTAGCTATTACACAAGTTATTCCCGCAGCTTTTATTGCAATCGGAGCATGCTCTCTTGAGGAGCCACAACCAAAATTTTCCTCCGCGACCAACATGTCACCCGGAGAAACTTTATTTATAAACTCTGTATCTAGGCCCTCGAGTGCATGTTTGCCTAGTTCCTTAGGATCGGAGGTATTTAAATACCGTGCAGGAATTATGACATCAGTATCTATGTCTCTTCCATATTTATGCACTTTCCCTTGGTAAATCAATTTGCCTCCCCTTAAATCAGCTTCCAGTTGCCAGCTACCAGCCTCCAGCCAGTCAGAAACCTGTTTTTAAGTAAAAATTTAAAATTGTAAACCTAATAATAAAAGATAAAATTCTTAAATGCTTTTAACCCAAAGAATTATCCTTTGGATAAAAGCTTTTTATTTTTAATTACCGTGCCTACCGCCGTGCCTACCGGCAGGCAGGGCAGGCAGGTCGTTTTTATTTTTTCATTCTCCATTCTTCATTTGGCCATCAGCCCCACCACCTGCCCAAACTACTTATGAGATTGCCACGCTTCCCGCCAGAGGCGGGTCACTCTCAATAACGGATAGAAATATTTTTACCCTTTATCCTTATTTCTTACTCTCTGCCCTAACTATATTTATCCTGGTAGCTGACGGCTGGGGGCTAACTCACCCTTTATTTATCTCATCGGGGCTTGCAATCCTTCCCAAAACCGCGGATGCAGCAGCAACAGCTGGGTTACAGAGATAAACTTCGCTCTTAAGATGTCCCATTCTGCCAACAAAATTCCTATTAGTTGTAGCCAAAGCTCTTTCGCCTTCTGCAAGTATGCCCATGTGACCTCCTAGACAAGGACCACAAGTTGGTGTACTTACGGCTGCTTCTGCATCGATAAATATATCCACAAGACCTTCATTCATCGCTTGCTTGTATATCTTTTGAGTTGCCGGAATAACTATAAGCCGTATATTCTTATGTGCTTTATGACCTTTAATAACCTCAGCAGCAATACGTAAATCCTCAATACGGCCATTGGTGCATGAGCCGATAACCACCTGATCTATCTTAATATTATCAACTTCACTAATCCCTTTAGTGTTTGATGGCAAGTGCGGAAAAGCCACCTGCGGTTCTATCTTTGTCACATCGTACTCATAAACTTTTTCATACTCAGCATCATCATCGCTCTTATACACCTTAAAATCTCGCTTCGCCCTCTCTTTAACATAGGCTAAGGTTATTTCATCGGGTTCAATTATTCCGTTTTTACCTCCGGCTTCAATTGCCATGTTGGCCATTGAAAATCTGCTATCCATCGAAAGCATTTTTATGGTCTCTCCGGCAAACTCCATAGACCTATAAAGCGCCCCATCCACACCAATTTTTCCGATGGTATAAAGTATCAAATCTTTGCCGCTTACCCATTTATTCATCTTGCCTTTGTAGATAAATTTAATGGTCGGAGGAACCTTCAACCAAACTTCACCGGTGGCCATACTTGCAGCCAAATCAGTGCTTCCAACACCGGTTGAAAAAGCTCCAAGTGCACCATAAGTACAGGTGTGAGAGTCCGCACCAATTACCGCGTCGCCGGGAAGAACCAGACCAAGCTCCGGCAGAAGAACATGTTCAATTCCCATTCGTCCAATCTCAAAATAGTTAGTTATTTGCTGCTCGTTTGCAAAATCTCTTAAAATTTTTGCCTGTTCGGCAGATTTAATATCCTTATTGGGCGTATAGTGGTCGGGAACCAATGCAACTTTATCTTTATCAAAAACTTTTGCAACACCAATCTTCTTAAATTCCCTAATTGCAATTGGAGCTGTAACATCGTTTCCTAAAACTAAATCCAAACCAACATTGATAAGCTCGCCAGGCCTTACCTTTTCTTTTCCAGCATGAGAAGCAAGTATCTTCTCGGTTATAGTCATTCCCATATCTTTATCTCCCACAACCTTTAATCTCCCTGTAAATATAAAAACAGGCCCTAAGACCTGTAAAAACAGGTTTATTAATTTTAACAAACCTAATTTACTATTTCTACTTCGATTTAAAGTTAGACCAATTATTTATTCAACGATTTATTAATGGCATTTAAATAAGCCTTCGCGCTAGCTTCGATTATATCGGTGCTAATACCACGTCCAATTAATTTCTTTCCTCCGATATCAAGCTGGATTGTTACATCACCCTGAGCGTCCAATCCACCTGTTATGGCACTGACATTATAAAAAAGGAGTTCAGTTGAGACACCTGTAGCTTCGCTGATGGCATTGCAAGCCGCATCAACGGGCCCATCACCGTTGGCCGTTTTTTCAACAATCTCTCCATTTTTAATCAATCTCACCGTAGCGATGGGAACTTCGCCTGTGCCACTCGTAACATGTAGCGAATCAATGCTATAAATTTCTGCTTTGCCGCTTCTCACTTCATCGGCCATAACGGCCTCGAGATCATCATCGGTAATCTCAGCTTTTTTATCGGCCAATTCTTTGAATCTTTTAAAAGTTCGCTCAAGTTCATCGGCGCTCAAAGAATAACCCATGGACTCCAAATGTTGTCTTAAAGCATGACGACCGGAAGTCTTTCCCAATATTATCTTGCTCTCTGTAAGCCCCACTTTTTGGGGACTGATTATCTCGTAGGTAATTCTTTCCTTCAAAACACCATCAGTATGAATACCTGAAGAGTGCGCAAAAGCATTTGCGCCCACAATGGCTTTATTAAACTGAATCTGATAGCCGGTAAGCGTGCTAACCAAGCGGCTTGTTTTCGTAATCTCCTCGGTCTTAATGTTTGTTCTCTTGCCCAAGGTCCGATAGCGCGTATCTAAAATCATCACTATCTCTTCCAATGCAGCATTCCCCGCTCGCTCGCCTAATCCGTTTATAGTGCACTCCACTTGATTCGCACCATTTTTAACGGCAGCCAACGAATTGGCTACCGCCAACCCAAGGTCATTGTGACAATGAACACTTACAATCACGTCATTTAAACCGGGAACCGCCAGCTTGAGCTCCCGAATCAATTTTCCGAATTCATCGGGAAGCGCGTACCCCACCGTGTCTGGAATGTTAATTACCGTAGCTCCGCTTTCAAGTACAACTTCTAAAATTTTGCAAAGAAAATCAAAGTTGGAGCGTGTTGCGTCCTCTGGAGAAAACTCAACTTCCGGAGTATACTTCTTGGCTCTCTTGATGGCCGCCTCAGCCATCTTCAACACTTCATCCTTCGTTTTTCTCAGTTTTCTCTCAATATGTATATCCGAGGTAGCTATAAAAGTGTGAATCATTGGCTTTTCGGCAGCCCTTATGGCTTCCCATGCCTTATCGATATCGGCATTAACCGCCCGGGCAAGAGCCACAATTTTCGGACCTTTTACCCGCTTGGCAACACTTTTAACCGCCTCAAAATCGCCTTGAGAAGTTATTGGAAAACCGGCCTCTATCGCGTCGACACCAAGCTTGGCAAGCTGTTCAGCTATTTCTAGCTTCTCTCGAACGCTCAAACTTATTCCGGGCGACTGCTCGCCATCTCTTAAAGTTGTATCAAAAATATAAATCTTATCTGACATATTTACCTCTAAATTTGCAAGACTATGGATTTGGCCTCAGAGACCCCATCAGTGGCTTCTATCTTCTTCAAAATTTCTTTAGAAATTGGCTCATCTACATTTAAAATGCTGATTGCATCGCCTCTTGCTTTTACTCGACCAAATTGCATTCTGGCGATATTGATATTATTATTTCCTAAAATTGTTCCTATTTCTCCAATCATTCCCGGCTTATCCTCATTATGAATTAAGAGCATATACTGTGAGGGTACCACGTCAACATCATAATCAAAAAGTTTAACTATACGCATTTTACCTGGGCTCAACAGCGTTCCCGCCACGATTAAAGAATCTTTTTTCAATGTAATTAAGTTCATATACTCACACATTTCACTGGTGCGACTCTCTTTAACAACAATACCTCTTTCATCAGCCAGGATAGGTGCATTTACATATGTCACGGGCTCCTGAACAACCGACTCAAGAACACCCTTCAGCATAGCGACGGTAAGCAGTTCCACGCCTTCTCCGCGCGCAATATCCCCTGAATATTCAACATCTAAAGAACCTACCCGCTCATCAATAAGTTTAGCAAAGAGTTTTCCTAAAGTTTCAGCGAGTGGCAGAAATGGTTTAAAGACATCTACAATTTCGGGAGCAACTACAGCAACATTTACAGCATTGCTAACAAACTCGCCCTTAAGAGCTGCTATAACCTGCTCGGCAGTAATAGTTCCCGCTTTATCTTGAGCTTCTCGGGTAGATGCGGCAATATGTGGCGTAAGCACAACTTGTTCCAAATTGGTGAGCGGCCCTCCGACATACGGCTCTTCACTATAAACATCTATTCCGGCGCTTGTAACCTTCCCACTCTTAATCGCATCGGCCAAAGCTTCTTCATCAATTATATCACCTCTAGCAGTATTAACTATTCTTACCCCATCCTTCATCATAGAAAACTCTTTCTTGCCTATAAGCCCCATAGTCTCCTTAACTTTCGGTAAATGTATTGTTATAAAATCTGACTTTTTAAGTAAATCTTCCAAACTATCAGCCACCTCTATTCCCATCTGTTTAAATCTTTCTTCGGAGACATAAGGATCATAAGCCAACAGTTTCATTCCCAAACCACGCGCGCGTGAAGCCACAAGAGCTCCGATGCGACCTAGACCAACTATCCCTAAAATCTTGTCGTAGACCTCAGTGCCCATAAATTTTGACTTCTCCCACTTACCTTCCTTCATGGATAAACAGGCCCGAGGAACTAACCGGCATTGAGCCAAAAGAAGGGCGACCGTATGCTCAGCTACCGAAATTATGTTGCTTTGAGGCGCGTTAGCAACAATTATTCCCTTTTTCGTCGCCGCACTTAAATCAATATTATCAACGCCGATACCAGCTCGTCCAATCACCTTTAAGTTGCTGGCCTTTGAGATAATTTCCTCATCAACTCGCGTTGCGCTTCGAACAATAAGACCATCATATTCATTAATTGTCTTCAGCATTTCTTCCCTTGACATCTGTGGAGCAACATCGACTTCAAAACCAGCTTCTTTAAGTTTTTTTATACCAGCTTCAGCAATTTTCTCTTTAACCAAAATCTTCATTTATATATCCCCCTCGTTGACGTGACCAAACAATTAAAGCTTCTCATAGACAACACTAAAAAGGATTTTCCATAAACACCTTTTCGGCTGCGGATACCCCTGCTCCGAGCTGGAACGAATATCCGAGTTCTTTAAGCGTCATCTCCAAACCACTCAGCGTAACTAGAATGTCAAATTTATCATAGTAACCAAGGTGGCCCAACCTAAATATCTTGCCCGCAAGCTTGCTCTGGCCACCAGCAATGGTTATACCGAACTGCTCGCGCATAATTTTTACGATTTGTTTACCATCTATTCCTTCGGGAGCTTTTACTGCTGTCACGGCATTTGAGGTTTCGTCACACGCTCCAAAGAATTCGAGTCCCAGAGCTTTGACACCCGCACGAGCCGCCTCCCCTAAGACATTGTGCCTCTTAATTATGTTTTCAAGGCCCTCTTCTCGTATCATTTTCAACGCCTCATCCAAACAAAGCATGAGAGAGACTGGAGGCGTGAAAGGATTTTGTGGAGTAGCCTTCTGTAGCGCAGCCAGAGACTTCTTGTAACTGAAATAAAACTTGGGTAAGGTCGACTTCTCCACCATGTCCCAGGCCTTCTTGCTTACCGCCACAAATGCAACACCTGGTGGTGCCATCAAAGCTTTCTGTGAGCCGCTCACGGCTACATCTACATGCCATTCATCCGTCTTAAATTCCAGAGCTCCTAGACCACTCACGGTATCAACTATAAACGCAGCGTCGGTATCCTTAACCGCATCACCAATCGCTTTAATATCGTTCACAACTCCCGTAGATGTCTCACTATGGGTTGCAAAAACACCTTTTATCTCTTTATCCGCTTCGAGAGCTTTAGCAACATCTGAGACCCTTGCTCTCTCTCCCCATTCATAAACAATCTCCGTGACATTAAGTCCATAAATTTCGCAAATCTGTGTAAACCTTGTGCCAAAGTTACCGATATTTACCACAATTACTTTATCGCCGGGAGAAAATAGATTTGTAACAGCTGACTCCATTCCCCCTGTGCCGGATGAACTAAAAACAAGGATTTCGTTTTTCGTTTGGAATACATACTTCAACCCATCCAAAACCGATAAAAACACCTTAGAATATCCTGGGGCTCTATGGTGAATCATTGGTTTTGCCTGGGCAAGCAGAACCTCAGCAGGGACAGGAGTTGGCCCCGGAGTCATAAGATATTTCTTTTGCATACTTTGTGCCTCCATTCACAATCTTTTAAAATAATGGTATCTGATACTTAAAGCAACCGCAAGTCTTTCAGATAAAATCGTCCTACTTATTTATCCAGCTCATCATAGAGCGAAGTTTTTTTCCTACCTGCTCAATTATATGCTCCGCTTCCTTCTTCCTTATCGCATTAAACACGGGTCTGCCTGCTTGATTTTCCAAAATCCATTCTTTTGCAAAATCGCCATTTTGAATTCTTTTTAAAGCATCTTTCATGGCAGCGCGCGAACTTTCCCCGATTATTTTTTTACCCACGATTAAATCGCCGTACTCAGCAGTATCACTTATCGAATAACGCATGCCACTTATGCCACTCTCGTATATAAGGTCCACTATTAGTTTTAGTTCGTGCAAACATTCAAAGTAAGCAATTTCCGGTTGATAACCAGCTTCAACAAGAGTTTCGAAACCGGCTCTAATAAGCTCGGTTGCTCCGCCACATAAAACACACTGTTCTCCAAAGAGATCAGTTTCGGTCTCTTCTTTAAACGTAGTCTCTATAACACCGGCTCTGGTGCCTCCGATACCTTTGGCATAAGCCAAACCTATCTCCTTGCCTTTCCCGGAACAGTTTTGATAAACAGCAATTAAGGCAGGGGTACCGTTACCTTCCTGATAGGTTCTTCTCACTAAATGACCTGGGCCTTTTGGTGCAACCATAAGAACATCTATGTTCGTCTCCGGTATAATTTGATGATAATGAATGTTGAACCCATGGGCGAACATTAAAACATTCCCTTTTTGCAAATTATTACAAATTTCTGAATAATAGACATCTTTTTGAACTTGATCCGGAACGAGCATCATAACAATATCAGCTTTCTTGGCTGCTTCCGCCGGCTCGTAAACGGAAAGACCAGCTCCCTCGGCTACCTTTCTTGATTTGCTATCTTTCTTTAGCCCCACGATAACATCCAAACCGCTGTCATGAAGGTTAAGAGCATGAGCGTGGCCTTGACTGCCAAACCCTATAATCGCAATCTTTTTTCCTTTCAATAACTTCAAATCGGCATCTTTGTCATAATACATCTTCGCCATAGAAATCCTCCTTGACTTAGTCCCCAGCTGCCAGCCTCCAGCTACCAGCTAGCAAATAATTTTTAGTTATTAGTTGGTAGTTAAGAGTTTTACTCTTAACTTTACCCGTTACCCTATATCCTTAGCCATCGGCTATCTGCTACTCTATTCACTCTTTAATCCTCTTGCCAAAGCTATCTTACCTGTCCTGGCCAGTTCTTTTACACCATACGGACGAAGCATCTCCTCAATCGCATGAACTTTATTGGTATCACCGGTAACCTCAATCGTCAAAGTATTTTTGGCCACATCAACGATGTTTGCTCTGAAGATATCGACTATCTCTATTATTTGAGCACGCGTCGCAGGTGGAGCATTCACTTTTATTAAGACCAGTTCCCTTCCAACGGTCTCTCTAGGGTCTAAGTCATTTATTTTAAGAACATTGACGAGTTTATGTAGTTGCTTCATTACTTGCTCCAAAGAGTGTGTCTCTCCATCAACAACGATAGTCATCCGTGAATACTTGGAGTCCTCAGTTCTCCCAACTGCAAGACTATCGATATTGAACCCCCTGCGACTGAACAAACCAGCAATACGAGCCAACACACCTGGTTCATTATCTACTAAGACCGATAAAGTGTGCTTCACTCGATTTCACCCCCAATCATCTCACTGATGGAAACGCCGGACGGAACCATCGGAAACACATTTTCTTCTCTTTCTACAACGAAGTCGACAACCACTGTCTTGGGCGATTTAATCGCCTCTTTAATGGCAGATTCCACTTCGCTCTTTTTGGTAACCCGTATCCCTTTGGCGCCATATGCCTCCGCCAGCTTCACAAAGTCCGGAGTTCCGACTGCAAGGTCAGTACTCGAATATCTGCAGTGGTAAAATAATTCCTGCCACTGTCTAACCATTCCTAAATAGCCGTTGTTCAAAATAAAAATATTAATTGGCAGCTTACTTGCAACGGCTGTCGCAAGCTCTTGTGAGACCATCTGCACACTTCCGTCGCCTGCGATATCGATAACAACTTCGTCGGGCTTTCCAACTTGGGCCCCAATTGACGCAGGAAGACCAAAACCCATAGTTCCAAGACCACCCGAAGAGACGAAAGACCCTGGTTTAGTACATTTATAAAATTGGGCTGCCCACATCTGATTCTGACCAACTTCTGTGGCAATAATGGCCTTACCTTTAGTTATTTCACAGGTCTTCTCCACAACAAACTCGGGTCTAAGCTTCCCATCTTTCTTATAAATAAGGGGATACTTTTTCTTCCAGTTATTAATCTGCTCTCTCCATGCCTCAATGTCTTTGGTGCCCTCCAGTTTCTCTTTCTCAACAGCAACCAGAAGTTGTTTTAAAACAGCCTTTGCGTCACCGACTATCGGTATTCTCGCCTTGATGTTCTTGCTTATCTCCGCTGGATCTATATCGATGTGAACCACCAATGCCTCCGGAGCAAAGACTGAAAGTTTTCCGGTAACCCGGTCGTCAAATCTCATGCCGATAGCTACAAGAAGATCACACTCGGTCAAAGCATAATTGGCACATCTTGTTCCGTGCATACCGGGCATGCCAATATAAAGGTCATCTGTTTCCGGGTAAGCGCTTTTGCCCATCAACGTGGTCGTTATAGGTATCCTTGTCAATCTCACCAATTTCTGAAGTTCATCCCAAGCCCTAGACCGTAAAATGCCGCCTCCACCTACAATCAAAGGACGTTCCGCTTGACAAATTGCTTTTGCTGCCTGTTTTATCTGACGAGCATGACCTTTAATAGTAGGTTTATAGCCAGCTAAATTAAGCTGGGCAGACTCCCTATAAACACACTGTGCTTTTGAAACATCAGCAGGTATGTCTATAAGCACGGGACCAGGACGACCCGAAGAGGCAATATAAAAAGCTTCTCTTACTATTTGGGGCAGGTCTTTTGCGTCCTTTACCAAATAGTTATGTTTAACTATAGGAAGTGTTATTCCTGTTATATCGGCTTCTTGAAAACCATCGGTCCCAATCATATGCGTCGCAACCTGTCCGGTAAAAGCCACCATTGGAATCGAATCTAACTGAGCATTAGCAATTCCCGTAACAAGGTTGGTTGCTCCTGGACCCGAAGTAGCCATACATACACCAACCTTACCCGTAACTCTTGCATATCCGTCTGCAGCATGCGCGGCACACTGTTCGTGTCTTACTAAAATGTGACGAATTTTGGAGTCGTAAAGAACATCATAAATTGGGAGAACCGCCCCACCAGGGTAGCCAAAAATAACTTCGACTCCCTCTTTTTCCAAAGATTTTATAAGTGCTTCAGCGCCCGTTAATTTCACATTATCACTCCTTTATAGTCTATTAGTCGGTAGTCAGTAGTTATCTGGTTCCTTAGTTACGTGGCTGCTTGGTTTCTAAGTTGCCATGTCACTATATCTCTATGTCGCTAGTTCCTTTTACCCCTTACCCTAACTTTTTCACTTTTAACTTTCCACTTTTAACTACCTTTTTATTACTGCTCCTTTGCTAGCTGAGGAAACCAGCTTAGCGTATTGAGCTAAGTATCCTTTAGTTACCTTAATTGGCGGAGGTGACCAACCTTTCATTCGCCTATCAAGCTCTTCCGTATCCACCTCAAGGTAAATTCTTCTCTTGGGAATATCAATCTTTATTAAATCGCCCTCTTCAACCAAGGCGATAATGCCTCCCTCTTGAGCTTCAGGAGAAACATGACCAATGGCTGCTCCTCGGCTACCACCCGAAAACCTACCATCAGTTATTAAGGCAACCTTGCTATCCAAACCCATCCCGGCTATGGCCGATGTGGGCGTAAGCATTTCTCTCATGCCTGGTCCTCCTTTTGGTCCTTCGTAACGGATGACGATAACATCTCCTTTTTTTATCTCTCCACCCAAGATTACTTCAACCGCCAACTCTTCAGAATCAAAAACTCTAGCCGGGCCCTCGTGTTTCATCATTTCAGAAACCACAGCGGACTGCTTAACTACAGCGCCCTCCGGAGCGAGATTACCCCAAAGGATAGCGAGACCTCCTATTTCTGAATATGGATTATCAATCAACTTAATTACCTCAGTATTGAGATTAGAAACCGCAGCTATATTCTCACCAACCGTCTTACCCGTAACAGTCAAAACATCGAGGTTCAACAATCCTTTTTTATTGAGTTCGGCCATGACGGCGGGAACTCCACCAGCTTCGTTTAGATCCTGCATATGATGCGTTCCCGCTGGACTTATCTTGCATAAATTAGGAGTCTTTGCGCTTATCTCATTGACCATTTCAAGGTTTATATCAACCTCTACTTCTTTGGCAATGGCTGGCAGATGAAGAACCGTATTCGTGGAACATCCGAGGGCCATATCAACAGTTAAAGCGTTTTGAAAAGCATTGAAAGTCATAATATCCCTCGGTTTTATATTCTTTTCAAGC
Organism: Actinomycetes bacterium; assembly: GCA_030614255.1. Classification (GTDB taxonomy): domain Bacteria; phylum Actinomycetota; class Aquicultoria; order UBA3085; family Oleimmundimicrobiaceae; genus JAUSCH01. The sequence continues at coordinate 6,531 of JAUWKI010000025.1, read as the reverse complement.
AGTAGCATAACAGCCATCCCCGCCTTCTTAGCTAATCTAATTCTCTCAGCGTAAACAGCGGGAATCGTTCCGTTACCCGGAAGTCCCATCCCGATTACTTCAGTTAAACAGTTCATGGAGTTCGCCGTAAACATTCCTGAACAAGAGCCACATCCAGGACAGGCGTGCTCTTCAATCTCGGCCAATTCCTCCTCGGTAATCTTGCCTGACTTAAAAGCTCCAACTCCTTCAAAGACGGAGATAAGGTCTATATCTTTACCTTTATATTTTCCCGCAAGCATTGGGCCACCGCTTATAACAATGGTAGGAATGTTGATTCTCGCGGCTGCCATAAGCATGCCGGGAACAACCTTGTCGCAGTTGGGAATCATAACCATCGCATCGAATGCGTGGGCTTGAACCATAAGTTCTATCGAATCCGCAATTATCTCCCTGCTGGGAAGAGAATATTTCATTCCAGTATGATTCATAGCTATTCCATCACAAATACCTATCGTCGAAAACTCGATGGGGGTTCCCCCTGCCATACGAACACCGGCTTTAACAGCATCGGCAATTTTGTCCAGATTGATATGGCCGGGAACTATCTCGTTATAGGAATTAACAATGGCTACCAACGGACGATTTATTTCTTCATCCGTAAGACCATCAGCTTTTAAAAGAGCTCTGTGCGGGGCCTTGGCTAAACTTTTTTTGGCCATATCGCTTCTCAATCTAGTTCCCTCCCTTAAATCTTCTGACTTTTAGCTAGTAAACAATAATTTTACTATAAAAAGAAAATGGTGTGAAGGAAATCTCCCAGTTTGAAAATATAAATTAATTAAACACAACCAATCAAAAAATAATTCAGTTAAATACAAAATAGCCGCCTATTCAGGCGGCTATTTTAAAATGGCATCTTTTACTAGAACCGTGTTTCACCTAAACTAAGTTAACTAACCAACAATCTTCTTAATTATCGCATCAGCCATTTCGGATGTGCCGGCAGTTCCGCCCAGATCATAGGTGACATTCTTCTTCTCTTTGATAACTGCGGTTGTAGCGTTTAGAACTTTACTTGCCGCATCTTCTTCACCGATATATTTTAACATGAGGACGCTTGAAAGAATTATTGCCGTGGGGTTAACCTTATTTTGTCCGGCATACTTTGGAGCGCTTCCGTGAACCGGCTCAAATACCGCACATTCACCTCCAATGTTTGCTCCCGGAGCTATTCCCAACCCTCCAACGAGGCCGGCACATAAATCGGAGATAATATCTCCGTAAAGATTAGGGCAGACCAAAACATCATAAAGCTCAGGTTTTTGCACTAATTGCATGCACATATTGTCAACAATCCTATCTTCGAATTCGATCTTTGGATAATCTTCAGCAATTTTTTTCACGCACTCCAAAAATAGACCATCGCTATATTTCATGATGTTTGCCTTATGGACAGCCGTAACTTTCTTTCTATCTTCTTTTACTGCATAATTAAATGCAAACTTTGCAATCCTCTCAGACGCTCCGCGGGTAATTCTCTTTATGCTCTCCGCGGTATCCTCATCAATCATCCGCTCAATGCCAGCGTATAAGTCTTCCGTATTTTCCCGAACGATTACCAAATCGATATTTTTAAATCGTGTCTTTACTCCCTCCAAAGAAAAAACCGGTCTAAGACAGGCGTATAAATCAAGCTCTTTTCTAAGAGCAACATTTACGCTCCGAAAACCCGTACCTACAGGTGTTGTGATTGGTCCCTTTATAGCTACCTTATTTCTCCGAACAGATTTTAGAACATACTCCGGTAAAGGTGTGCCATATTTTTCCATAACATCGGCACCGGCCTCGACTTTTTCCCACTTGATCTCAATACCGGTTGATTCAACCACTCGACACATCGCCCCAGATATTTCAGGACCAATTCCATCTCCGGGAATAAGTGTTATGGTATGCATTAAAACCTCCATAAGTCGGTAGTCTCTTAGTCGGGAGTCGGTAGTGAGTTTATTAACCCGCTTACCATCTTCGCCAATTCAACACACTCTTGTTTTAATTTCTCATGTTGTTTTAAATCTATGTAATCCTGTCTAAAAGAAAGTTCGAGTAAAGGAACACACTCATGAATAGATGCCCGTGCCATTCTATAGAATTGCCTTCTTTCAGGATTATTATATCTTCCCGTTCCTTCCGCAATATTTAAAGAAATTGACAATGAGGCTCTTCTTAATTGGCTTACGATACCAAACTGCTCGTTTTTAGGAAAATTCTTAGTTATCTCATAAACAATATTTGCAAAATCAACAGCCCGTTGATACACTTCCAATTTTTCAAAATCAAAGTTTGCCTTTTTATTTTTCAAACCTACTCCTGAGATTTTATCTTAACTCCCGACTATCAACTACCGACTATCAACTAACAAATTAATCCAGTTTAAATCCCCCATGCTTTTTGAAATGCTTAACCAGTCCACCATCCTCTAAGATATTAAGCATCGCTCTGGGCAAAGGTGGAGTTTCAATGGTTATATCCTTTGTTAGATTTTTAATCTTTCCAGCTTCTATATCAACTTCAAGTTCATCGCCATCGTCAATTTTGGTAGTATCGCAGATCAACGCGGGTAAACCAACGTTTATTGCGTTTCGATAAAAAATTCTGGCAAATGATTGAGCAAGAATAGCTCCCGCACCCGCCAATTTTATTATTGTCGGGGCATGTTCTCGTGATGAGCCTAGCCCGAAATTCTTCCCTGCTACAACAAAATCACCAGAATTAACTTTTTTTGCAAATTCCGGGTCCGCGTCCTCCAAAACATGCTTAGCTAACTCCGGTAGATTTGTCCTCAAATGAAACAACCTACCGGGAGCGATTAAGTCTGTGCTTATATCATCACCAAATTTGTGAGATTTTCCTCGCAGTTTCATAAAACCTCCGTGAGTCGGTAGTCTCTTAGTCGGTAATAAATTCAAATTAAAAACTAATAAATAAAAATGCCGTGCCTGCCGGCAGGCAGGAAAAACTATATAGAAAAATTTAAAATCAAATCATAAAAGATAAAATTCTAAAATGATTTCAAAAAATTTTAATTCTTAATTACCTTGCCTACCGGCAGGCAAGGCAGGCAGGGCGTTTTTACTTCTTCATTCTCCCTTTTTCATTAACCTTACCCTTTACCCTTATTTCTTACTCTCTGCTCTAACTATATTTATCCTGGAGGCTGGAAGCTAACCCACCCATTATCCTTTACCCTTTGTTTTTATTGCTAAATATACTTTCTCGGATCCGTAATTCTGCCTTCAATCGTAGATGCCGCTGCAGTAGCAGGAGAGGAGAGATAGATAAAACCTTCCGTATTACCCATTCTGCCTTTAAAATTTCTGTTCTGCGTAGCCAAACAAACCTCACCATCACCCAGTATCCCATGATGAACACCTACGCAAGCACCACATCCGGGATTCATAATCGCGGCTCCGGCCTCAATAAATATATTTAACAGACCCTCATCCATCGCCTTTAGGTAAACCTCGCGAGAAGCGGGGCAGACTAAAAGTCGGGTATCGGGGTGACGTTTCTTGCCTTTTAAAATTTGAGCGGCAATTCGTAAATCTTCGATGCGACCGTTCGTGCACGTTCCGATGAAAACCTGGTCAACTTTAATCTCATCAACTTCAGAAATTGGCCTCGTATTATCAACCGTGTGAGGAAAAGATATAGTCGGCTCAAGCATTGAAACATCTATCTCGATAACTCTTTCGTAAACTGCATCATTATCGGCTTTTATTTCGACAAATTTGTTTCCACGCCCACGTTCTTCAAGATAAGTTTTTGTAACTTCATCCGGCTCAATTAAACCAACTTTCGCACCGGCTTCAACGGCCATGTTTGAGAGAACAAACCTTTCGGACATGCTCATATGTCGAATAGTGCTGCCAGCAAACTCCAAAGCTTTGTAAGTTGCGCCATCGGCTCCGATGAGACCGATTATATGTAAAATTAAATCTTTAGAGCAAACCCCTTTGGGAAATTTACCGTTCACAATAATTTTAAAAGTTTCGGGAACCTTAAACCAAGTTTTGCCCGAGGCAATTCCAATTGCAACATCGGTCGAGCCCATCCCTGTGGCAAAAGCCCCGAGCGCGCCCGAAGTACATGTATGAGAATCTGCACCGATTACAACGTCCCCCGGATTTACATAAGATTCAACTAAAATTTGATGACAAACACCATCGCCAACTTCGGAGAGCTTTACTCCCGTCTTTTTCGCAAAATCGCGAAGCATCTTATGCGCATTGGAAAGTTCTTTGCGGGGACTGGGAGCAGCGTGATCTATGAAAAAGATAGTTTTATCGGGATTTGCCGCCTTTTCCATGTCCATCTTCTGCAACTGCTGCACAGCCAAGGGACCCGTCCCGTCCTGAACCATTGCCACATCAACATCGACAACTACAATATCACCAGCGCAAACATCTTTTCCGCTTCTTTCTCCAAGTATCTTTTCGGCCAGCGTTTTGCCCATCTATTTCTTTTTCCCCTTCTTGTAGTCTTTGTAAATAAACATTAATTCTTTATCAAAAAGAGCTCTCTTTACTTCAATCGCTACTTTTCTTACTTTGGCCAATATATCCTTGCCTTCTTCCTTATCGAGTTCTATACCATACTCATGAAATTTGTTGATTATGGCGTGTGTCCCAGAGTGCTTACCGATAACTATCTGGCGGTGAAGTCCAACTTCCTCAGGAGCAAACGCCTCATAAGTTTTTGGATGTTTTAAAACTCCGTCAGCATGAATTCCCGATTCATGAGCAAACATGTTGGTTCCCACCACCGACTTCCAAACAGGGATTGTTCGTGCTGAAGCTTTGGCTACGTATTCGGAAATCTCCCTAAACCTCTTGGTTTTAAAACCTAAATCAACTCCGCAAATACATTTTAAGGCCATTATGACTTCCTCAAGAGCTGCATTCCCGGCCCGCTCACCGAGCCCATTTATGGTCGTATTTATCCAGTTAGCTCCAGCTTTAACTCCTGCCAGCGCATTTGCGGTTGCCATACCAAAATCATTATGAGTATGCATTTCAATTTCGATATCCACCGCTTCTTTTAGTCTTTTTATGACATCATAAATCCTAAACGGCTCCATAACACCCAAAGTATCACAATATCTCAATCTATCGGCCCCGTTTTCCTTGGCCACTTTTGCGAACTTAACTAAAAAATCAAAGTCCGCTCGGGAAGCATCCTCAGCATTAACCGAGACATAAAGTCCATTGCTTTTTGCAAAATCGACTGACTTTTTAATACTTTCAAGAACCCAATTTCTATCCTTGCGAAGTTTGTGCTCCATATGAATATCGGAGGCAGAGATAGAAATCGCAACTGCGGAAACACCACAATCAAGCGAGTGTTTAATATCATCAACAACAGTTCTGTTCCACGCGAGAATGCTCGCCTTTAAACCCATATTAGCTATCTTTTTAATAGCTTCCTTCTCATCCCCGCCCATCGCGGGAACCCCGACCTCTATTTGGTCAACACCAACTTCATCTAAAAGTTGGGCAATTCTAATTTTCTCACGATTAGAAAAAACGACACCGGCCGTCTGCTCACCATCGCGAAGTGTCGTGTCGTCTATTTTTATCTGTTTATTTAAGAAACCATCATCTGCCACTTTCTTCCTCCTATAAAATGAGTTTAGTAAAATTATGCAAGCACAGCTCTTGCCCAATAGTCAGTGCGGGTCTGCCAGATATCAGGTATCAGATGCCAGGCTTTCAGAGCTTTTATTTTAATCGAAATACTTCAAGACGACAAGGGACGAGGAAAAACGAATTTTCATTAACGTTCTTGGGGGACAGTTTTTTTGCCTCTTTTTCCTAATCTTCTTTTCCCGATATAAACCATCTGCTTTTGAACTACAAGAAAGATACCCAGAGAAAGAAAAAGATCGCCTACACTAACCAAGCTCATACCTAAAGGCAATAATGTGGGCATAGGAATGATGTCGGCAAGAAATTTAAGCAGCGTTTCACTACTCATCGAAATGTGAATAAAATCAAACGATTGTTTTATTTTTAACGCAGCTTCTGGTGAGCCATACTTTGCAACGGTTTCCAGCGAAACGGGCATACCTCTATTTAATGCTATAACCACAAAATTCAATAAAATACCCAGACCTATAACCAGAAAATACTTATTTTTCTTATTTAATACAATTCCCCCTATGAGTAAGGCATAGGAGAAAACCAAAATATAAAAGGCGAAGCTCTTGTCAAGACTAAGAACCGAAACCAATTGAGGAAGAGAAAGTTGCAGAAGAAAAGCCACTATAAACAACCAGGGCACTCTAAAATCCCAGTCCTTAAACCTTCTTAAACTTCCTCCTCTTAACCATCCTATGAAAATTGATAAAAGCAGAGCTTCTAAAAGCATAGACTAATTTTAAAGGGTAAAGGGTGTTAGGTAAAGGAGAAAGTTCAGCCCCCAGACTCCAGCTTTCAGCCTTCAGGAAAATCAAAAAGAGCTCGTTGTTAAGTTTATTTTTTTAAATCCAGG
>JAUWKI010000002.1 GCA_030614255.1 Actinomycetes bacterium | reverse complement strand
GGGAGGATTAAGGTGGGGGTGAAGGTGAAGGGGCTGATAGCTATTAGTTATTGGTCTTTATGCTTTAGCTTTTGGCTAACGGCTAGTGGCTGCTTTAAGGGCTGATTTTGAAAGCTGGTTTAAAGGGTTGCCCTTTAGGGCTGGATTTTCACTTTTATTTTTTAATTATCTATCGACGAAGAAAAGGATTTAAATGAAGATAGCAATTACGGGCAAGGGCGGGGTTGGAAAGACGACCATCGCCGGGGCGTTTGCCAGACTATATAAAGATAAAGGTTATAAGGTTCTAGCGGTTGATGCTGACCCTGATGCTAACCTTGGCTCTGCCATCGCTGGTGTTTCTAAGATACAGCAGGAGATTGTGCCAATTTCACAGATGAAGAAGTTGATTGAGGAGCGCACCGGGGCGAAGCCAGGTACCGTAGGAAGTTTTTTTAAGATAAATCCTAAAGTTGACGACATCCCTGAAAAGTTGGGGACAGAGCTTTTGGGCATAAAGCTTTTGGTTTTAGGAGGCGTGGAAAAAGGAGGCGGAGGTTGTATCTGCCCCGAAAGCGCTCTTTTGCGAAGTCTTTTAAGGAATTTACTGTTGGAGCGCGATGAGGTGGTCATCATGGATATGGAGGCGGGCATTGAACATCTGGGAAGGGGAACAGCTGAGTCCGTAGATGTTTTTGTAATCGTGGTCGAGCCCGGTCTTCGCAGCATAGAAACGGCAAAGTCGATAAGAAATCTTGCCAGAGATATAGGAATTGAGAAGATTTTTTTGGTAGTAAATAAGGTTAGAGATAGTGAGAAGGGTTGTGTAGAAGAAAAGATAAGAAAAGAAATTCCGGATTTGCCCATAATTAGTTGGATAAGTGAGAACCAAAAAGTTCGTCTCGCCGATATTGAAGGAAAATCGTCCTATGACCTCGATGAGATGTTTGTAGAAGAGATCGATTCTCTTCGGAAAAAACTTGAAGCGGTTGTAGGTTAGAAATTTAGATTATTTTCAGGAAAGGGGGGTTTAGATGGCACATCAATGTAGATGTGAGAAATCGAATGGTGAAGAATTCAATCTCTCTGAAATTTCCGATATCATTGATAGGTACAAAAATTATACCGGGGCGACCATCCCGTTGCTTCAAGAGATACAGAAAAGATTTGGTTATCTTTCTGAGGATGTTTTGGACTATATTTCCGAGGCCACGGGGATTCAATTGAGTCAGCTTTACGGTGTGGCCACTTTCTACTCGCAATTTTCTCTTATTCCGGTGGGCAAGAACGTGGTTTCGGTATGTCACGGGACGGCTTGTCATGTAAGCGGCGCGAAGAAGATAACAGAGGCGTTGGCTGACGAATTAGGTATTGAGGAAGATGAAACCACTCATGATCGCCAGTTTACTTTGAAATCGGTTGCATGTCTGGGGGCTTGTAGTCTTGCTCCTGTTATGAGAATAAATAATGAAACCTATGGGCGGTTAACGCCTAAAGAGGCTCGAGAAATTATACGTAACATGAGATCCAAAAAGAAAACATTAAACTGACATTGGGGGTATAGATGTTAATAATTGGAGAGAAAATTAATGTGATGTCGATGACCATAGGCCCCGCCATGAAAAATCGTAACCCGAAACCAATTCAAGATATGGCGATGACCCAGGTTGGGGCTGGTGCAAATATTTTAGACATAAACATTGGGCCAGCTCGCAAAAATGGCCCGGAAGTGATGGAATGGGTCGTAAAGACCGTTCAGGAAGCGGTCAATGTAACACTTTGTTTAGATACAACTAATGCTGAGGCCATGGAAGCAGGTCTTAAGGTTTGCAAGAAACAACCTATCATAAATTCTGCTTCTGGTGAGCCAAATCGGCTTGAAACAATGATGAGTTTGGCTGCAAAGTATGAGGCTTGTGTAATCGGGTTGACCATGACCGAAACAGGCATTCCCCGTGATGCCAATGAGAGGATAGCCATAGCGGTTGATATCATGGCGAAGATGGCGGAGAAAGGGGTTCCAATGGAGGATCTCTATCTCGACCCGTTAATTCTTCCAATTGCCGTTGCTCAAGAGCAAGCTCAGGAAGCAATCGAGGCAATAAAGATGTTCAGGCAGTTGAATGACCCTCCGCTTAAGACGGTTGTTGGGCTTAGCAATATATCGAATGGTGTTCCTGTCGAAACTAAACCGCTTTTAGATAGGACGTATCTCGCTATGCTTGCGACCGTTGGTTTGGATGCCGCGATTGCTGATCCTCTGGACAAAGAATTAATGGATGTCGCAAAGACAGTTAATATATTAAGAAACGAGGTTCTTTATTGCCATTCTTATCTGGACTAGGTGAAATTTATGGTTAAAGGAAAACAGACTAGAGTTTTTATATGTACGGGAACTGGCTGTGTCCTAAGCGGGTCTATGAAGGTAAAAGCCGCTTTTAAGAGCGAGCTTAAAAAGAGAAAAATTTCAGAAATCGATATCGTTCAAACTGGTTGTCATGGTTTTTGTCAACAGGGCCCAATCGTTGTTATTCAACCCGAAGGATTTTTTTACCCGAGAGTTTCTGTGGAGAACGTGCCCCGAATTGTTGAAGAGCATTTGGTTGGGGGCAAAGTTGTTGAGGATTTGCTTTATGAAGACTCACTGACGAACAAAAAAATTCCTCTTTATAAGGATATAAATTTTTATAAAAAGCAAAACAGAATCGTCCTCAAGAACTGTGGTCTAATCGATCCCGAAGATATAGATGACTATATTGAACATGGTGGCTATAAAGCTTTTAAAAAAGTTTTAAGCGAGATGACTCCCGAAAAGGTTATTGAGGAGGTTAAGGCCTCCGGCTTAAGGGGTCGTGGTGGAGCAGGATTTCCCACGGGGCTTAAGTGGGATTTTGCCCGAAAAGCCCCCGGTGACATAAAGTACATAATTTGCAATGCCGATGAAGGGGATCCCGGCGCATTTATGGATAGAAGTGTTCTGGAAGGCGATCCACACAGCATTCTGGAGGGGATGGTGATTGCCGGCTACGCCATTGGTGCCTCCGAGGGATATATATATGTGCGAGCCGAGTATCCTTTAGCTGTTAAACGGTTAGGGATTGCTGTTGAGCAAGCCAAGAAGAAAGGCTTTTTGGGTAAGAACATCCTTGATAGCTCCTTTAATTTTAACGTCAAGATAAAGGAAGGAGCGGGTGCTTTTGTTTGCGGGGAAGAGACGGCTCTTATAGCTTCAATTGAGGGCAGAAGAGGGATGCCTCGCATTCGCCCACCTTTTCCGGCTCAATCAGGTCTTTGGGGCAAACCTACCAATATCAACAATGTTGAAACACTTGCGAATGTGGCCTGGATAATTGTCAATGGAGTCGATAAATTTACTTCAATTGGGACAGAAAAGAGCAAAGGTACCAAGATTTTTGCGGTTACGGGGAAAGTTAAAAATGGTGGGTTGGTTGAGGTTCCCATGGGGACGACCCTTAGAGAAGTAATATTCGACATCTGTGGTGGGGTAAAGGACGACAAAGAGTTTAAAGCGGTTCAGATAGGTGGTCCATCTGGTGGATGTCTCCCGGCCAAGTTTCTCGATACGTCAATAGATTATGAGTCGCTAGCTAAAACAGGTGCCATAGTGGGCTCCGGTGGGATGGTTGTTATGGATAAGAGCTCCTGCATGGTGGATTTGGCGAGATACTTTTTGGCCTTTACTCAGAAAGAGTCATGCGGGAAATGTGCCCCCTGTCGCATTGGAACGAAGCGAATGCTTGAGATGCTTCAACGGATGACAAGGGGTGAAAGTAGTGAAGAAGAAGTTGTTCTCTTAGAGCAGTTAGCAGAGGATGTTAAGGTTTCGTCGCTCTGTGGTTTGGGCCAAACAGCTTCGAATCCGGTACTCACGATGCTTAAGTATTTTCGCAAGGAGTTTGAAGAGCATGTTAAAGAGGGAAGATGTCGAGCGGGAGTATGTTCTGAGCTCATCACCTACGTTATTAAAGATAATGTTTGTAAGGGCTGTGGGGTTTGCAAAAAACACTGTCCGGTTGGGGCAATAAGAGGGGAAAAGAAGCAGCCACATGAAATAGATGTGACGAAATGTGTAAAATGCGGCATCTGTATGCAACACTGTTCGTTTGACGCGATATATGTCGCGAAGTAGGCCTTTGAAAGGAGTTTCCCATGATTGTTAAAGACATAATGACCAGAAAACCCGTATCGATTTCTCCGGGTGCTAGCACTAAAGAGGCGGCAAACTTGATGAAGAAAAAGAAAGTTGGTTCACTTTTGGTCATCGATGGTGAAGAGCTTCTTGGGATAGTTACCGACAGGATGGTAGCGGTTGAGGTTGTCGCTGCTGGTTTGGATGTAGAAAAAACCAAAGTAAGGGATTTTATGTATGAGAGCGTCGTCTCGGTTCCTCCCGAGATGGAAGCGGCAAAAGCCGCCAAACTTCTTGAGGAATTGGAGATAAGATATCTGCCGGTAACTGTCAAAGGAAAGGTCGTGGGAATTCTTTCTGTCTCCGATATCGCCAATTTTGCTAAAGACTTTATTGATTGCATCTTAATTGAGCTTGGGGCTCGAGTTATGAAGAGAAGAGAAAAATAAGTGGAGGAAGTATGCCTAAGATAAGCTTAACGATTAATGATAAAAAAATTGAGGCCGAATCGGGCCAAACTATACTTGAGGTTGCCAAAGAGAACGGCATAAAAATACCTACTCTTTGTCACGACCCACGGCTCGAACCCTACGGAGCTTGTCGGGTGTGTCTTGTTGAAGTTGAGGGCGCAAGAAACTTTTTACCCGCTTGCGCAACTGAGATTGCCAATGGAATGGTCGTAAAGACAAATACGATTCCACTTTATAAAATAAGGAGAACTATAGTTGAGCTGTTGCTCTCCGACCATGAGTTGAGCTGTGTAACTTGTGAGAGTGCCGGCCAGTGTCAGCTGCAAGATTTAGCTTATGAGCTGGGGATAGAAGAGAACCGTTTTGAAGGAGAAAGACACACCTATACCATTGAAGATTACAACCCCTTGATTGAGAGAGATTTAAATAAGTGTATCCTCTGCGGTCGCTGTGTTCGCATCTGCGAAGAGGTTCAACAGGATAGAATATATACCTTTGCAAATCGAGGTTTCGATGCCGTAGTAACAACTCCTTATGACAGGTCGCTCATTGAGACAAAATGCGAGCTTTGCGGGCAGTGTATATCTACATGTCCAACAGGAGCTTTAACTGAGAAGATGAGCAGGTATAAGGGGCGAATTTGGGAGATAGAAAAAGTAAAGACGATCTGTCCTTACTGCGGTTGTGGCTGCGAGCTCGAGCTTCAAGTTAAAGATGGTGAAATCGTTCGCGTTTCGTCCGATGTCGAGGGCGGTATAAATAAGGGGAACACGTGTGCAAAGGGGCGGTTTGGTTACGACTTTGTGAATCATCCCGACCGGCTTACCTCTCCGTTGGTTCGAAAAGATGGGAAGCTTGTTGAGGCTTCCTGGGATGAGGCGATTAAAACTGTTGCAGACAAGTTTTCAAGGATAAAGAAGAGACACGGTCCCGATGCGATTGCGGGGCTCTCCTCGGCAAAGTGCACCAACGAGGAAAATTATTTGATGCAGAAATTTATGAGGGCGGTGATTGGCACAAACAATATCGACCATTGTGCCCGGTTGTGACACGCTCCAACGGTGGCCGGTCTGGTCAAAGCGTTTGGGAGTGGGGCGATGACAAATTCCATCGCTGACATATATAAAGCCGATGTGATTCTTGTTATCGGCTCGAATACCACCGAGAATCATCCGATAGTTGCTCTCGAGATGAAAAGGGCGGTCTCCGATTTCGCCGCAGAGATTATTGTGATAGACCCCAGAGAAATTCGGCTGACTGAATATGCTCATACGTGGCTCTCTCAAAAACCGGGAACCGATGTCGCGGTCTTAAACGGCCTCATGAACGTGATAATCGGAGAGGGCCTCGAAGATAAAAAGTTTATCGAGAATAGGACAGAAAGTTATGAAGAATTAAAGAAAGTAGTTGCCAATTATACACCCGAGGAAGTCGAGAAGATTTCCGGCATCCCAGCGGATTCTCTGCGGGAGGCAGCACGACTGTTTGCCTCGGCTAAGAATGGAGCAATCTTCTATTGCATGGGCATTACCCAGCATACAACCGGTACTGATAATGTCCTCTCCATCGCTAATCTGGCTATGCTTACCGGAAACATCGGAAGACCCGGAACCGGAGTTAACCCTCTTCGGGGACAAAACAACGTCCAGGGTGCTTGTGATATGGGAGCACTTCCCGGCTGTATAAGCGGCTATCAAAATGTCTGCGATTCGGGAATTATTGATAAATGTAAAGATATTTGGGGAGTAAAACTTCCGAAAAAGCCCGGGTTAAGCATTACCGAAATGACGGATGCCGCTTTGCGTGGCGAAGTTAAAGCCATCTATATTTTGGGCGAAAACCCTATGCTTTCGGATCCCGATTTAAGTCATGTGAAAAAAGCTTTTGAAAAGTTGGATTTTTTGGTTGTTCAGGACATATTTTTAACTGAGACAGCTGAACTAGCCGACGTTGTATTGCCGGGAGTTACTTTCGCCGAGAAGGATGGAACATTTACCAATACCGAGAGGCGAGTTCAAAGGGTAAGAAGGGCTATTACCCCGGTTAGCAACGCCCGACCGGACTGGCTGATAATCTCCGATTTGGCAAAGGCCATGGGTTATGACATGGACTACACTACGGTTGCCGAGATCACCAAGGAGATTGCGGACATCACCCCAACTTATGGCGGAATAACGTTTGAGAGAATAAGCGGAGAAAGTGTTCAGTGGCCGTGTCCAGATGCAACGCATCCGGGGACACCGATTCTTCATACGGAAAAATTTGCTCGCGGATTGGGCAAGTTTCACACTGTTGAATACAGACCGCCGGCGGAAGAACCCGATAAAGAATACCCGTTTATCTTAACTACCGGGAGACTTCTATATCACTTTCATACCGGCACGATGACCAGGCATTCCATGGGGCTTGATGAGGTTTGTAAAGAGGCCAGGGTTGAGATAAATCCCGAGGATGCCAAAAAGTTTAAGATAAAAGACGATGATTGGGTCGAGCTTGCCTCACGTCGCGGAAGAGTGAAAGTTAAAGCATGTGTAACTCATCGCGTTCCAAAAGGAACCATATTTGTGCCTTTCCATTTCAAGGAGTCTCCGATAAATATGCTTACCAACTCTGCACTTGACCCGATATCAAAAATTCCTGAGCTTAAGGTGTGTGCGGTGCGTGTGAAAAAAACAAGAAGCAAGTAGACGAGTAAGCACGCCTACTTGCTCCTTCGATCTTTGCAGCACGACTCTTTACTCCCTTCATTTTCTTATTTGTCTAAGAATTCTTTTTTTGTGGCTCTCACCTGAGACTCTGCTTGCGCGCGCCTACTCGCTTACTCTCGCAGAGCGAAATCGCTATTTACCCTTCGGGCACGCGATTCCTGCCTGCCGGTAGGCACGGTGCCGCTGCTACTCGAGCCTCACTCGTTTGACGGCGTGCTCAGAGTCGCTCTAGCGAGAACCACGAGGTATTTAAAAACCCAAGAAGAAAGCCTGTTTGCGCCTAAAAATGACCCTTTGTTCCCCCAAGGCCTGAGGCAGGGTCATCCCGGTCTTGACCTCGGAGGGTCTCTCTCAGACTGGAGTCCTCCGAGACGAAGTCCGACCCAAGGGGAATGAAATGAGGGATGATATGGCAATTGGCAGATAGCATATAGAGTATGGAGTATGGGGTATGGAACAGTTCTTTCTCGTCATTGCGAACGACCAAAGGGAGTGCGGCAATCTCATAAGCAGCAGATAGCTTAAAGCTTATTGCTTATGGCAAAGCAATGAGCTATGAACTACGAACAATGAACTAAAAATCTCCGCACTTCCAACTAATAGACTCCCGAATTTCTTTAGTTTTCCCCATTTCCACAGAGTTATCCACAATATATTGTGTATATTTGTATAAACAACCCCATATATTGTATTTTTTTCTATTTTTTGGTTGCCTTAAAGAATTTATTTTTTTGTGGCTCTCACCTGAGACTCTGCTTGCGCGCGCCTACTCGCCTACTCTCGTAGAGCGAAATCGCTATTTACCCTTTGGGCACGCGATTTGCCGCTGCTACTCGAGCCTCACTCGTTTGACGGCGTGCTCAGAGTCGCTCTAGCAAGAGCCACGAGGTGTTTAAGAACCTAAGAAGAAAAAGCATTTATGCCTAAAAACGATATAGTAAATAGGTCAAATTGTTTGCCCATATCATCTCATCGTTGTTTGGTGTAGCTCACTTTCTATTGTTTAGTATTTACTTATATAAGTGTTATATAATTTTTTATTGACATTATTTTGTAAATGAGTTAACATTTAAAAAGTAAATATTCTTATTTTACATTGGGAGCAAAGATGAGCGGTTCAACTAATAAAAAGAATGAAACTCCCAAGGATAGGTTTAAAAGACTCGCAACATTAAGAACAAACGAGATTTTAAAAAAACTTCGAATATTAAGCAATTGTGCGAATAGGAGTTTTTATGATTACACAGATGAAGATGTAAAAAAAATATTTCTAGCTATTGAGGAAGAATTAAAAGTAGCAAGGGCTAGGTTTAAGAGAAACAGAAAAAAGGAATTCAAGCTCTAATATTCAAGGAGCGGGATATAGAAATGGAAATGCATTTTGTATTTATGCAAAAAGCGTCCCCACTTGTTACACCAGGTTTAGAATTAGCATTTAACCACAGGGTAGATAGTTTAAATCTTAATCCAAAAATAATTTGGTGTCTTGTGAAAAATGGCTTTGTAAAGCTGGCCAATTTTGATGGGTACAACAATGGTGATCTAGTTAAGTTGTGTTGTTTTTCATTAAAAGATATTGAAGCAATTCGATTGTCGTTAATTAATGTAGTAAGCACTAAAATGATTACTCTTTCCTCTTTCCCTCGCCCTTTCTACGAAGGCCTAAAAGTAGAGGTTGAGATAATTCCATTAGTGGACTTAGGGCTTTCTGTGCGCGCTTCGAATATTATTCGTAGAAATAGAATTTTTACCGTTGGGACTCTTTCGTATAGTTTTATCAGTGGTATCGCAAAAATAAAGAATCTTGGCGCCAAGACTTTTACGGAGCTGTATCTTCATTTAGCACTTGTCGATTTGGGTGTACATCCAAGTCTGCCTCATATTTTTCCGGTTACAGATGAAAACAGTATTTTAATAAAAGAATCGCCGAAACTAACATCTGGCGACCCTGCTTCTAAAATTTTTGCAAAGGATTCAATAAATATCAAACAAGCGATTCCTTCTTACAGTAGTCGGTTAGAAGCAGGGGGCATAGCAACTCTTGGTCAATTTTTGAGACTTGGGAAACAAGAATGTACGAAATTTGGCATTCGGAACAGGGAGCTGAATACCATTTATGGCGATCTTAGTTTACTGATAGAAGATAAGTTCAGGGTGTGGAAGTTTGTACCTACCGGGAAGCATCTATCCCAAATTCGTAAGCAACAGTTATTAAATGGCAATTATAAGATACTGTCAAGTTTGATTTTTTTGCCAATTAGTACTCTTGAGTTGTCAGAAAGGGCCGGAAATTGTTTAAAAAATTCGAGCATTGAAAGAATAGGAGAGCTTTTGGCATGCTCGGTTTATGATTTAACGAGAATTAGATTCATGGGCATAAAAACATTTGTTGAGGTAATCGTAGCACTCACTTTGTATATTAATGACCTTATTGAATATGAAGAAGAGGTTCAAACTTATGAAAGCAAACTACTTAAGGAATGTATCTCGTCTAAAGCAAAAGAAATCTGTGAAAAACAAGCTAGTTTTCTTGGAGCCATTTTAACTAACGATTTCAGATTTAGAGTTTCATTTTCAGGGAATCCTATTCCGCTAGCGGTAGCAATAAATACAATTTATTCTCCTTCACCTAGATTTATTGCTTCAATAGAAGATGCCTTGAAGAAAATTGATGAATGGGTGCAGTCTTATCCTGGGATATCTAGTGAACTTGAAGCTCTTCTTGGGGAGCTTTCGTCACGTGAGATAACTATACTAAAGAAAAGATGGGGTTGGGATGGACATGGAAAAAAAACTCTTCAAGAAGTCGGAGATTTTATGGGTGTAACGAGAGAGCGGATTCGGCAAATTGAGACTCGTGCCACTAAAGGGGTAGAAGCAAGATTAAAAAGTAAAACTTGCTTTATATTTGGTGTGCATTATCTCGAAAACGAAATAAAAAAATCTGGAGGCTGGATTTTTCATGAACAATTAGCGGGGAAGATGATTGCGCAGAAACTGATTTCCTTTCAAGAGGAGCTAACAGCGCTAGCTAATTTATCAGGAACCCCATTTGGCAAAAATATTCTCTTCCATTTTGACCGTGATCTCGAAGTTTGGTTTCTAAATGAGGATGATTTCAAGAAAGTTGTGAAAGCAGCTAAGCTAATCAAAAAAGTTTTACTAAGGAATGGTGTAGTGAATGTTAAAGGCTTATTTCATCTCCTTGAAGAAGAAGAGCTCTCGTTTTCAAATGAACAGCTTGTATCTATAGCCAAACAAATGTTTCCCGAATATGATCTTGGGAATGGCTGGTTTATGAAGCCTTTTGACTTAGGAAAACGCTGGAATCCTTTACTAAGACGGATTTATAGGATGCTGCAAGTTTGCTCTCAGCTTAGCCTAAAGGATATATATAAAGCGCTTAGAAGAATTCGTCGTGTGGAGGTGGTCCCTCCACCGGAAATTCTTTCAAAGATAATCTCTTTGGATTCTTCATTAATTTTAGAAGGGGATGCTGTGAGGTTCGTCTCAAAATCCGCCAAGGATGCCAATCTACTTAGTGATGCGGAGAAAAAAGCAATAAGCTTGATAGATGATATGGGTCCTATTATGCCGACTGCTGAGCTTCAAAATAAGTTAGTTGACATGAACGTTAATTCTGTTACTGCTCAATTAGCAATTTATGGTTCTGGTCTGTTTTTGCTCATTGGTGAGGGGTTGGTGTGTAAAGTCGGGGCAAGGTTCGGTTTGAGTGACGTTCGTGCTGCCATGAGAAGACAAGAAAAGCGTGGAAAGGTTGTACGTGCAATCTCGTATAATAGTGATGGCAAGATTCGGCTGGAGTATAAGTTGAATGCTGCCACACTGAGAAATGGCTTGCTTCCGGTGCGGGGTAAAAAACTTGGTCTTGTGGGGCTTTGGAAAGGAAGAGATACAGGGGAGAACAATTATATACTAAAAGTCGGGGATTATTATATTTCACGAGCTGGTAAATGGTTCAGAGCCGAGAAATTTTACGAAGACACAGCAATAACTATTACATTTGACCCAAGAACGAAAACGGCTTTACTAGAAGTACTTAATAATAAGGAGAGTGGGTAGCATGAGGAATATGGACTGGGTTTTGGTTGCTTTGTTAAATCTAAGTGGAGATGTAAAGTCTGTTGATCTCGAAGACATAGCAATCGAGACCTATAATCTGGAACCTAGAAAATTTTGTTGGAGAAAGTATCCTAAAAATATAGATAAAGCTTTAGTGAGGTTTTCGCTCGAAGACGCTAGCGAGAAAAAACATGGTCTGTTAGTTAGACGCATGCCGAACAAAAGTTGGATGCTTACCTCTCAAGGCGCGGAAGAAGCAAAAAATATTTTAAAAAAAATGAGTAAAATTGAAAGCGATGCTTCTTTAAAGTCTAAGTCGCGCAGCAATAGAGAATTTTATTACAATCGCGAAAAGCAACATTTGCTAGCAAGCAAGGCATATCAAAAATATTCTTTGGGTCAAAAGGAAGACATAAATATTTATGATGTTTACTCACTTTTAAAAGTTAATGAATACTTTAGTAAGACAAGGATTCGAGAGCGCATGCAGAAATTGGAGAATCTTTTCAGCGAGGAGAAAGACATTGCAGATTTTTTGGTTTTTTTAAGAGGAAGATTTTTGACTGAAAATCAGGGAGGTAATAAAGATGACAATTGAAGTTTCGAGCCACGTTGCACGCGATTTTCTTCAAAATGCTGCTTATTTTAATAATGTGCTTAAGGTTGTTTGGGAGTACGTATCCAATTCACTGGATAACCCTCGCAATAGTGAGCCTGTTGTGTGCGAAGTTTCAATTTCAAAAAATCGAATACTGGTTAAAGACAATGCTTCTGGTATGTCCCAAGAGGATCTAAAGCGCTTTTTTCAAATGCATGGCGAAAATATTCAGAGGGCTGTGGGCAGGTTGGTTAGAGGCAGATTTGGTACGGGCAAATGTGCTGCTTTTGGTATAGCGGATGTGTTAAGGGTGGAAACAGTGAAAGATGGATTCAAAAATGTTGTTGAGCTGCATCGTACGGGTATTGAAGAAGCTAGAACAGGTGAACCATTTCCGGTTAAAGAAATTGTAATTGATGAGTTCACCGTGGAAAGCCCGGGCACAATAATTGAAATAACAAACATAAATTTGTCGAGAAATCGCATTGACGTGAAAGGCTCAATTGATTATGTGGAAAGACATTTAGGAAGGCATCAACAGGTACACTCAGTTATTATTAATGGTCATCTGTGCCAATATCAAGAACAGTCCTTTGTAAGAGAGGAGCAATTTCAAGTTCCAAGTAATCTAAAAGATACTCTTGGCAATGTCGTGTGCATTATCAGAGTTTCCCCAACTCCACTTAGCTCTGCGTTAAATGGAATAGATATACTTTCAAATGGTATTTGGCATGAGACTACACTAGTTGAGCTTGGCGGAAAGGAAATGGTTCAATATATTTTTGGTGAGATTGATGTGCCAGCACTTGAACTTGATAATTCGCCAATTCCTTCTTTTGATAATACTCGTAGTGGCTGTTTGAACCCAGAGAATCAACTTGTGAGAGTTTTATATAGCTGGTTACAAGATTGCATAGAAAATGTACGCTTACAACTTGTTAAGGAAGAAAGGCAGAGACGAGCGAGCGAAGAGGCAAAACGGTTAAGTGAGCAAGCTCAACAAATTGCAGAAGTTTTAAACGAGGACTTTGAAGCTTACCGGCGTGAACTTGCAAGAGCTAGTGCTTCAGCTGGTCATGAGGTGGGACCTCTTACTGCTTTAAGAGACTTGATTGGCGGCGAGGATTCCTCTGAAGTTTTACCTGGTGAAGGGGAAGAAGAAAGTTCCCTTCAGGAAGCTGGAGCACCTCATAAAGATGGGGAGTCTGGTGATGGGTTACCAAGAGATGGAGAAGAGCCCAGGACAGGCCTTGATTTTGTATCTGGCCAAAGCGCTGGTTCTTCCTCGCGCGTTAGTTCAAAAGGCAGGAAGTCGCGCCGAGGCGGTTTCAGTATTGATTACAGGAACGAGACTGAAGATGCTCCTCGTTCCAGATATGAGGGAGATACAAAAATTATCGTTATCAATCTTGATCACCCTCAGGTCAATGCTTCTATAGGTGGTGATGGTTTGGAAAACCAAGCTTTTAGACAGTTATCTTATGAGATAGCTTTCACTGAATATGCGCTGGCGATACCTCACGAATTAGCGGATAAGTTGGGCGAATATTATGATGCAATTGAAGCAATAGCAGAAGTACGAGAGATAGTAGATAGAATTTCTCGAAGAACTGCTGATTTATTTCGGAATAGAGCTTGAATCTGATTGTGGTGAAAGCTCTGGAAAAAATGATATGGTAAAAATAGCTGTTGGTCATTGTCTAAAAGGCATTTTCTTAAAGGGAGTTGCATTGGAATTGGAGAATAAAGAAGTAATATATTTATGAAAAATTTATAAGGATTGGTAAGAGCTCTTGATAATCGAACAAATGTTTGGTAAATATGATATATGTATATATCGTGAATGTGAAAAAATAACGAAGTGAGTTCTTGCAGAGGAATACCATGTTAAATATAGGGTGTACAAATGCCTCTGACGAGGCACTTCGTTCATCCGCCATACGTTAGGCGAAATATATTTTTCATCTAAAAAGTAAATACCCAGCAGCTCTGCTGTGGCTGGATAATTCATTAAACTTTGCATACATTTATGCAAAAGTTCAGAAACATATTGGACTCCCATGAGGAGTCTTAATGCAACAGATCTACATTCAAAGCTACTTTAGAAGCGGATATAATCGCTTCATGAATTACATCTCAAATATTACTCATATGAGTGAGCGGGACAGGCAGATTATCTTTGAAAGGATAAAGATAATCGAGTTCTTCAATGAATACGGCCCCGATGCCACAAAGAAAGTTTTTGGCAAATCAAGATCGACTATCTTCTTATGGAAAAAGAAACTTAGAGAGGAAGGAGGCCGTCTCTCCGCACTTAAGATAGGCTCCCGAACCCCTAAAACTAAAAGGAGAAGAGAGACAGACCCTCTTATCGTGCAATTTATTAAGGAATATCGCTTCAAGCACCCCGGAGTCGATAAGACTACCCTAAAAGCGCCAACTGATGCTTTCTGTCTCGCCCTGGGACTAAAAACCGTCTCCGAATCGACCATTGGCCGCATTATTCATGATCTTAAAGAGCAAGGAAGATTGCCCGATTACTACATCAGAACTACTATCAATGGCAAAACGGGAAGGCTAATCTTTAGAAAGAGAAAAAAGGGGGTTAAAAAACTCCGGGCCCATGGCTTTAAACCCAAAACACCGGGAGATCTTCTCCAGATCGATGCGATTGAGATCTTTCTTCTCGGTATCAGAAGATACATCATCACCGCGATTGATCTTAAAAGTCGCTTTGCCTTTGCCTATTCTTACAAAACCCTATCTTCCGCCTCTGCTCGTGATTTCATGATCAAGCTAAGAGAGGTCATTCCTTTTGAGGCAAGAAGAGTTCAGACGGATAACGGCAAGGAGTTCCATAAGTTCTTCCATAAGTATCTGGAGGATGAAGGGATTATCCATTTCTACAACTACCCCAGATCCCCAAAGAGCAATGCTCATATTGAGAGATTCAATCGGACCATCCAGGAACAACACGTCGGCTGGCATATGGATGAACTATATGAACCAAGCGAGTTTAACCTCGGCCTAATGAAATACCTTATTTGGTACAATACTGAAAAAGCACACAGAGGGCTTAACAAGCTCTCCCCACTCGCTTATTATGTTAATAACTTTATACCAGCCCAAAAGTCCAATATGTTATGGACGCTTACAATTTATTGACACAATGTATACAAACCTATATACTTTGCATACATTATATAAAAGATGCAAACAAACTATGAAAAATATTAAAATTGGCACAAACATTGAACAAAAAGATGGATTTAAAGCCTTCGTTCCAAATCCTTTTCCACCGAAGGAAGGTTTTGTTTTTGATCCAAAAACTTTAAAGAATAACGACAAGGCAACTCGATTACTCGGTAAGCTTGATGGTATTACAAAACTTCTGCCTGATGTCGATTTTTTTCTTTTGATGTATCTAAGAAAAGATGCTGCTTCCTCAAGCCAAATCGAGGGAACAATGGCGACAATGATTAATGCCATTGAAGCTGAAATAAAAATAAAAACAAATATACCAGAAGACGTTGAAGATATATTACACCACATCCAAGCGCTTAATTACGGGATAAAAAGAGTAACAACGGATAATTTTCCGATGGCACTTCGATTTATACGAGAATTACACAAACAACTTATGCATAAAGCGCGTTCTACTCATTTTTCTAATCCAGGCCAATTTCGCAAAACACAAAATTGGATTGGTGGTACTCGTCCGGATAACGCCCACTTTGTGCCCCCGCCTGTTGATGATATGCAAAGAGCGCTCAACGATCTTGAAAAATTTATACATACTGATGATACTATACCGACCATAATTAAGGCAGGAATAATCCATGCGCAATTCGAGACAATCCATCCGTTCTTAGACGGTAATGGTAGGACCGGCAGAATGTTAATCACCTTTTATCTTTGGAAAGAAGGCTACTTAGAAAGGCCTGTCTTGTTTTTATCGTCTTTCTTTAAAAAATATCAAAAACTCTATTACGAAAAATTATTTGGATATCACAACGGAAATGTGTCTGATTGGATTGATTTTTTTCTTGACGGCGTGATTGAAATTTCCAATGAAGCTATTGATATCGTAGATAAAATAACATTACTGCGAGAAAGAGATATGACAAAAATTCAAAAATTAGGAAAACGTGCTTCAGAAAGCGCCGCTATTATTTTACCAAAACTTTACAGTCAGCCAATTGTAAACAATAATGTTATTCAAACTTGGACAGGATTTACGCGTGCTGGAGCACAAACCGTCATTGAGCGATTTATTAAAATGGGAATTCTATCGCCCAAAGATAAAGATAAAAAATACGGCCAGTCCTTCATATATAAAGAATATGTCGATATCTTTATTAGCAACGAATAATAAGGTGTTTTGGCGAGGAGCATTCACCCCCGGCTCCTCTACCCCTCGCTAAAACGGATAAAATAAAACTGTTTAATGAAAAGAATTTAATTATGGCAAAAATAGCTATTGGGTGATAGCTAAATTTCCTACTCCCTTGACGGGAGGGGATGAAGGCCTGTCCGCCTCTGGCGGGGGAGGGTGGAAATAACAATAATTTCTTTAGTTGTCCCCATTTCCACAGAGTTATCCACAACATATTGTGTATATTTGTATAAATAACACCATATATTGTATTTTTTCTATTTTTTTGGTTGTCTCAAAGAATTTATTTTTTTGTGGCTCTCACCAGAGACTCTGCCTGCCGGTAGGCACGGCGAAGCAATCTCGTTTTAATCATAACAGTTGATTTATTTTTGCTTGTTTGATTAGTTGTTTCTTTTTTGTGGGTTATTCTCGGCTCTTGATTACGAAACTTTACTCTCCTTCATTTTCTTGCTCGCCCAAGAAAACGAAGCAAAAGAAGGGCGGCCGATCATTTTTTAAACGGCTCCAAAATGTACGGTTGTTCAGGCGCCTGCAGAACTCGTCAGGCTAAACTATATCCTTACCTTTGGCTTTTCAAGCCAAAACTTCCAACTACGTTGTAAGTCGGATATAAGCCTGGCTCAAACAGCTTCGGCTTATTTCCCAAACAACCTATTTTTCTGCCTAAAAATGATATGGCATTTATTGGTTAGCTTAAAAATTGGCTGCAAGCACAGCTCCTGTATCAGGCAAACTCCCGACTCCCGACTAAGAGACTATCGACTGATGGGCTGATGACAAACTACCCAAAGAAACAGCCATCGGGGTCTTTATCAATTTCTTTAATGGCTGCCTCTAATGATGGATACTCATCATAGCCGTGCCACTTTAGGTCGCTTCTCATCCAATAAAGTTTCCAGATATTTCTACTCTTAATGCACTGGATTTTGACGCATTTCTCCAAATAGGGCTCCTTGATAGTATCCCAATCCCCATAAGGTTGGCGCCGATATCCAACAATATGACCATTTCTGACTTTGACTACTTCAAGAGGAAGTTTGGGATGGTCTCTGTGTTTGAGGGCCTGATAGATTTTTCGCTGGACAAAGTCAATCTTTTGTTTTTTACCTTCCTCGTTAAATTCCATTTCTTAATCTTCCTTCCCTCTTTCGTAATTACAAATTCTTATATGCGTCGCCTCTTGGTAGAATATCTACAATAAAGACGCGAGAATCTGAAAAATTCACCGTAAAAATTATGCGGAACTCCCCAACTCTTTTTCTGAAAGCTTCGTAACCTTTTAATTTGATTACATTTCCTTTTAGCGGGTCTTCGGCAATTTCATCAATGGCTTCTTTTAATCGCTTGATCTGTTTTTGGTCAAGTCTTTTTAAATTTTTGAGGGCGTTTTTAGAGAGCTCTACTTTAAAGGGCACTCTTTATCCTTTCCCAGTCTACCAGTTCATCCTCGAGAATATTTTTTTGTTGCCCTTTAAGTGCTTCTAACTCATCAGGAAGCGGTTCTTCCACAGGAAGGGATTTGACCCTGGCGTTAAACACAAGCTCTCTAATAAGTCTTTTAATTAAACCTTGCTTGGCATAACCTCGCTTTTTGCAGAATCGGTCGAACTCCTGAAAAAGCTCGTCGTCAAGTCTTACTATTACCGATTTCATATTTATCACCTTGATATATTATAGCTTCATTTGATAGTAATTACAATCATTTCTTTGTGATTTTTTTCTGTCGAAAGCCTTGGATTGCGCATTACTCAGAGTTGCTTGTTGTCAGTGTAACGAATTGGTTAATGTTTTGAGGGGGATTAAACACCCTTAACATAAATGTTAAGATTAGAACAAAAATGTTAAGGAATGACTATGAGATTTAATCTTTCTCAAAAAGATTAGTTTTCAAATCTGAGGCCGAAAAAGCTCTGAAAGATGCAAAAAGATTGCTTGCCTTTGTCCGAAGCAAACTATTATAATCCATTTTATGTACTTTGGATTAGGGGACAAAAACCTTATGTTTCAAGGCGCAATTCTTTCTGGCATAGTTAAACAACCAATTACCAGGCTATTACCGAATTATCGATAATTCGGTAATAGCTTAGAATTAGGACTATTTCTTATCGAATGTGGTGTTTGGTAGAGGGTTCATGGCAGCCGGATTGTGAATAGCTTTAATTTCCCTCTCGCTAGATTCTGTTTCGCCTACCCAGATTGCAGCACTCAATTCCTTTTTAGTATTAAGTTTGATTAAAGCCTCCTTAAAGTTTTCAAAATCATATCCCATTTCGGGATCGGCAGCCGCAGCGATAACAAGTGGAATGCCCATTTCGGCTTGCTTTTTGTACCTGGAAATCTTTTTTTTAATCTTCTTACGTAAATGTTTTGAGTTTACAAAAGATGCATAACTGGCACCCATGGGTTGAACCCTCCGAAACTTATCATTAAATAGGATAATCTCAAAAACGACACCATTTAAGTCTAACTGGGCACCGACAGATGGATTCTCGTTTAAGAGCCAACATCCCACTTTTTTGGAGATGGTTTTATTTAGTTTTGGATCCAACACAACCTTGTCTCGATTAAAATTGATATTCAGATTAACACCGACGGAAATCTGTTTGAGCCTGCTAAGTAAGTCAACTACTTGTTTATCCGATTTTTTCGTTTCTTCAGATAGATTGACCGTAGATACTTCGACAATGAAAGCTGGTGTTTTGTCTTTCGGTTGTATATACCAATCTGGAGTAAGGCCATCTACTTTTTTTTCATATTCTATCTGAAAGCCGAGTTTTTTAAGCATGTTGCCAACAGCTAATTCGTGGTAGGTGTTCTGGATGGAATTTTCGGATGATTGCAGCTTGGGAATTAGTTTATTTTGAGTGGCTTTTGGAAAATCGGCTACCCATTCTTCAACCTCATTACGTAATTCTTTATATTTATCGCTGGTTGCAACAAAGTAGATTTCTGGTCTTTGGTGTTTTGGTTTTTGCTCATAGCGGTTTTTGATTTGGTCTATCCATTCAGCAGAGAAAACTCGCATTTCTTACGTCTCCTCAATTATCTTAATTTCTTCTTCTGTTAATCCGTACAATTCATAAACCAATTGGTTAATTTGGTGGTCGGTGGTGGTGATTTGGCGTTGGATTATGGTTTTGTCGTGGTCAGTTTTTGCTGCTGATAGTTGTTTGTGTAGCGTCAGCATTTGCTCCACCAGTTTAACCATTTTATCGTGGCGCGCTTTATCGTTTGGGTTGGAAAAATCGATTTGGCGGATTGGAAAATCTTTAAGGAAAACATAACTAGGTTCATAAAAATCCCCGCGCAGTTTAGGCAATATTTCTCTAAAGAGGAGGAATGTTATAGAGCTATTTAAGATGCCGAGGAGATATTTGTCGTTTAGCGGGATAATGAAACACTTTTGATTTGTGTATTGATTAGAATTCTCGATTGTAAACTCAGGTTTTTTGCAAATGTTTGGGTAAATTATCTTCGGCTTTTCAAACTCAGCATAGTAATTAATAGTATCTTGGATTTCGTACCATTGATATGGTCCAGGTTTTCGTCCTTCCCAACTGTTACCTTTCCAATTCTTTGGTCTTGGCATTAATCTTTCTTTGAAATTACTTAAATGTTGCTCAATAGCAGGATATTCTTTTATGTTAACTCCACGACGAGTGAAAATTAGATACTGGTTGCTTCTAAGCGGTTGATATCTTTTAATATCGCGTCCAAGCAAAAACGGTTTTATCAATTCTGCGCTTTTTGGGTCTTCTGAGATAAGTCGGTTCTTTGTTTCAGAGTCAACGACAAAAGCTTCGTTAAGACCGGTTAAAATACCACGATAGATTTTACCCTCGACGTACTCACCCAGCGGCGTGCCCATTTTTTGTAGCTTTGAGAGCAATGTTTGGGTTTTTTCGTTTGCCAACGACCAACCTCCGTCATCGAGCATTTTTTGTTTTACACTATAACGATGTTCGCTTACATAATTTTCAAGTTCGATGAAACTTAACGTTTTTACTTTAGCCGCGTCAAACGTTTTACTTGTTGAATCCTTGCGAATTCGAAGGATGCAGGGATAAGTTGTTGCTTTTTGAAATACAGGTAAGTCGCCAAAGTCGATAATTTCTTCGATGCGTTGTTGTTTCATCCATTGCCTAAGTGGTTTTCCGTAGTTGGCACGCATCCACTTGTTTGCGACGATATATGAAAAGATGCCGTCCTTTTTAAGGAGCGATAAGCCACGCTCGATAAAGTAAGCGTAGAGATCGGCAACTCCGTGATAGACTTGATAATGCTGTTTGAAATAGTCTTTTAATTTGCCCAGGGCTTCCTGTCTCACATATGGCGGATTGCCGATTACTGTGTCAAATCCACTATTTTTCATGATTTCTGGGAATTCGGCTTGCCAATCGAAGGCGTTTATTTGATAACATTCTTCTTCATCGAGTAAACTCATCTGCTGGTTTTCGTAGTAATCTGGGCCGATGAGGGAGTTTCCGCATTTAATGTTGTTGCCCAAATCGGGCAGGGCGCGCTCGTGGAATAAGATTAGCTGCGTCTCACCTTCAAGCACCTTGAGCAATAATGAGAGCTTGGTAACCTCAACGGCTTGAGGGTCGATGTCAACACCATAGATGTTGTTCAGCAAAATTCGTTTTTTCTCGGCGGTGGTGAGTTTCCAATCTCCGCCGCCGGCCTGGTAAAGCACTTTTTTCTTTGCGTGTTTATCGGCGCCATCGGTTACATACCAATCACGATGCCAGTTGAGCAGATATTGATAAGTGCCGATGAGAAATGAGCCGGAGCCGCAGGCGGGGTCAAGGATTTTTATTTTAGCAACTCGGCCGGGAGTTTTGCCCTCGAGTAGTTTGCCAACGGTATTTTTTACGATGTAATCCACGATGTAAGTAGGCGTGTAGTAAACTCCACCCGCTTTTTTAACCTCTGGTTTATCCTCAACAACGGCCCTGTGACCGGGGGTCAATCGAATTACTTTTCCGAGAAATTGCTCGTAAATGTGACCGAGAATTTCAGCGGGCAAAACGGAGAACTCATAAGGGCTATCAGGGTAATAAAGGTTTTTAACTATATCCTTTAGTGGTTTATCGTCGATAGTCAAGTTAAGCGTTAGATTATCGGGCGGTTCCAAATTATCTTTTTCGTTTTGGAAATGGAACAACCCGGAATTATATCGCTCGTCGGCTCGTTGAAATAACTCGCATAGACGTTTGTAAACTCGCGCACTGTTTTGTAAGGCCATGAGCTTGCCGTAGTTCTCAACACCTCTATCTTCACAGATACGAAGGAAGATGATTCGGTCGATGGTTCGTTGAACGGCAAAATTTAACTCGCGGGTGCTAAGCTTGGGGTTGCGTAAGGCAATATTGTGTGCAAGCAGCTCTCGCCAGTGCTCGATTTCCTTAAGAAAAATGGAATCAACTTCGGCAGTGCCGCGTTTGCGCTTGGTTGATTCGGCGTATTTATCAAATGAGCCCCTTAGAATTTCTTCACGGGAAAAGATTGTGGTAATTTCGTCCCAGCGCTGGGAATACTCTGTATTATTAATATAAATTATGCGTCCCGTGGAAGCTTTATCGGTTTTGATTGGTCTAATTCTGCAGTCGTAGACGGCAAACTCCTCAAAGTCTGAGAGGATTGAAAGAGGCAGCTTTGCTGACCATGCGTAGCGTCGTAGTTGAAAAGTGGGGCTTATGTCATCTTTTAAATTAACCGAAGGTTTTTTGGCTTCCACGAAGAACTTGCGAGCCCCGCCAATGCGAAAGCAATAATCCGGGGCTTTGGTGTAACCTCCAATTTTGATGGCATCTTCGTGGATTACGTCTTTGTATGCCTCGGCGTAGCCCTTCTCATTATCCACATCCCAACCGAGCGCCTTAAAAAATGGGTCGATGAACTCGCGCCGAAGTTGGGTTTCATTGTATTGGCCAGACCGATATGCTTCTTTATTTCTTTCAAATCTTTCGACTAATTCCAGAACTTCTTTAGGAGCGCTCATGTTGGTCCCCCAAGTTTCTTTCATAGTATTGTATCAGCTCTTATGCATAAATGCAGCTAAAATGGAATCGGCACTTATTTTCGCCATTTTGATTGCTCTTTCCTTCATTTCTGGAGTAAGTGAGTTGATAATTTGCTGGTTTGACTTTCCCTTTACCCTTCTTTTCCCATCAGCCACTTGTTTTTTTGACTCTTGACTAGCGAAGCAGCCAACTGGCAAAGCTACCAGCCTGTCCGCCTCTGGCGGGGGAGGGTGGAAATAACAATAATTTCTTTAGTTGTCCCCATTTCCACAGGATTATCCACAATATATGGGGATATTTGTATAAATAAATCTAGATGTTGTATATTTTTCTATGCAAAAGAAAGTGCAAACAGAAAGGCTTTATTCCTCCCCTTCCTCTTCCTTCTTTGCCTCGGAATATTGTTTAAGCTTCTCGTTTATCGCTTTTATGCTGTCGCACAGGCCTTTCTTTATGTCTTTTTCAAGCTGGCCGCTCTTGGCGTCTTTGATGAATTTATCAAAGGCATCGGTTAGAGTATCGAAGCCATCTGCGACTTGTGCTCTCAGTTTTTTTGCCTTTTCGCTTTCAACAGTTGTCTTAAACGCATCCTTCAGTTGAACACCCATCACTTTTAATTCGGCGATGATGTCCTCAAGTTTCGGTTCCTCAGTTGTCTTTTTTTCTTTCTCCATTTTTCCTCCTATTGTCCGTTTTTATTTGGAGCCAACCTCTCTACTTACAGTTTTAGTAGTCGGGAGAATATTTTCCAGGAATTTAATGTGACGGATTATGTAGGTTCTTTTCTTGGGAATTTCTATGGTTAAGGTCACGGTATCTTCTTCGATGGCGAAGTAAGTTAAGTTTACCCCTCTTTGAACAGCCCAATCTTCGGCAACATTTTGAGCTTCCTCAACAGAACCGGTAAGGTAATAACAGCATCCGGCTGCCATAGCAATTTCGTCTGCGACGGTATAGCTTTGCCAATTACTTAGGATAATTGTCCCAACATCATTTAAGATGACGACCGCGATTATGATGATTAAAGTTATCTTAATTATGAAGCTGAGCCATTCCCTCACAGCTTCTCACCCTCACCTTTTTTGCTTTTGAAAACCCAAACCATGACCACGCTTATAATTACTATTAGAGCAAAAATTATAACTAGAAGGAAGAAGCTGGTCTTAGTTGTTGATGGTTCTACGAGTGTCACATCCGATTCTTTTATATTTTTTTCGCCGTTGCCGATATAAATTTTTGTTTTTTGCCCGGGTTTCAGATTATCTGCGGACAAGGAAATTGTGTTCTTTTTTGGATACAGGGTCACATTTTTCGTTGTTTGGGAATCTAAACTTATTGATACCTTGAAGTTGTAATCGGTGTCGTTATCGATTACAACTTGCGCTTTACCACTTTCTAAGTTTGCTTCAGGCCCAATCATTAGTTTTTCCAGCTCGGCATCGATGGTCTCACTTACGTATGTCAAAAAGCTCAAGCCCTTATTTGCAATCCCAGGAATTTTCGATAATCTCCAGTCGGTTGCTTCGGCTATAAGAATTTGTTTGTGTAGTGTGTCTAAGAGGGGGTTATCGTCCTCTACCATTTTTTCGAAGTCTGACAATTTAGTGTGGGTGCTTCTTATGTTCTCATCGTATTTTGTTTGGATATAGCCTTTTTCTCTCCTCAACTCTACAAGCCCAATCGGTTTAGTAGGTGCTTGGACCAGTTCAAATGCTATTTCGAGCGTCACGGGATTCAACCAATGTTCCTCAAGAAGACAGTAGACATTTTCCAGAAGCTCCGAGGATGGTTGCCAGCCCAAATCAAACGGGGCTATTGCTACAATTTTTTGTTTGTAAGGGTCGGTAAGGTAGATTCGGGCCAGGTACCCAGTTAAAAGTTGCACTGCTTCTTGGGGGTCGTCGGTTTTTGTCAGCGCGTTTGAAATTTCTTTATCCGCAAATAGAGCAGTTAATCTATCTCCTTCTAAGCTCTGGACTCTGTATGGTTTAAAAATATTGATACTTTCAGTTACTTTCTCAGACTCACTTGATGTTGAAAAATACGGGAGACTACTACGAAGAAGGGTATATTCAACCTTCTCGCTGCTTAGGCAGGAAATTGCGGCCATGTTGAGTACGAGCTCCGGACTAAACATTCCTCTTGGTTCTTCTGAGAGGTGAAACGTCTCCATGGTTATCTCTTTGCCCAAAGCTATTTGAAGTGAAGCATCATCTTTCCCCCACTCTTCGTTCATGAGTTCATTTAAGAGTGGATAAGAATAAGGAGCGGGGATGATTTCTATCTGCCTATTTTTGATTGCTCTCTCGTATCCTTCTAGAATCTCGGTTGCGCGTTCAGCTTCTTTGGAATCTTTTTTGATATTTTTTATCTCGTTCCCTTCAAGAAATTTATAACCATAGCTGATGTTTTGAAGTTGCTCCAAAAAGATTGGGGTGATGTTCATTGAAACATTTACAAAAGGGTGAGTGTTTAAGGCCTCCAAGTGTTGCCAACACATGCCTTCTTTGCTGCAAGTTGATTGAATTTCGTGGTCCAGGAATACGCCTTCCGGGTTGAAGTGCGCTGACTCATTTAAGTTCCAGACCAGCGCGATGGCCAAGGGCATTTTTACTTCGTCCAGGACGGTAAGAAAAGATTGTTTTTCGGCAAGAACTTCACCGCCTTTTTTGATGACCAGTTCTACGGGGTATACTCCTTCTGATAAACTTAATCTTGGAATATCCTTTTTTATCTTAAATTCTTTGGTTTTTTCTGGTAGAATTTTCCCGGTGTATAGATTGCGTATGAAAACCTCGTCCTCGCCGTCTGGCGTTTTTATCGTTACGGTAATCTTGGCTCTACTGAGCGTATCTTCTGAGAGGTTTTTGACATTAATTGACAAAGAGAACCTCTGGCTAGGCTCGTAGAATGGTTTGTCGAAAATGAGTCCTAGCTCGACTCCACCGGTAGCCGGCGAAATTTGTGTATGAGCGAGGATGAAAAGAATTATAATGATTAAGAAAAAGGTAAACTTTTTTATCTTTCCTTTTCCGTTCTTCATAGTTAGCATGTTCCTCTCGTTAAATTAAGAGAAGGAATGTTATGTAATCTGGAGAAGTGTTTACAATAACAATATAGAAAAAAAATTGATAAATAGGAAGGACGACTTTGATGGTTGCAAAAGATTACAAAGATAATCCCAGGGATAGTCTAGAAATTCCCAATGAATTGCCGTTAATACCGTTGAGGGACTTAATTATCTTCCCAAATCTTGTAGTTCCCCTTTTTGTGGGAAGAGAACACTCCATAAATGCGTTGGAGGCGGCCATGCGCGAAAACCATCTGGTGGCCCTCGCCGTGCAAAAAGATGTCGAAGTGCAGGACCCGCTTCCCGGCGACCTTTACCATGTGGGTTCAGTTGCTGTTATTATGCAGGAATTGAAGCTTCCGGATGGCACCGCGAAAGCTCTTGTAGAAGGCAAAGTTCGCATAAAGATAAAAGATTTCATTCAAACCGACCCTTATTTTAAAGTCAAGATTGAGGTTGTTGGAGAATCAACCGAAAAAGATATTGAGGCCGAAGCTTTAATGAGAAATCTTCTCTCTCAATTTGAAGAATGTGCCAGATTGGGAAAGCCAATCCCCCCGGAGGTCTTAGTAGCATCTTTAAATATTGATGAGCCAGGTAGACTCGCTGATTTTGTGGCCTTTCATTTGAATTTAAAAACCAAGGGCAAGCAAGAGATATTAGAGGCCGTCTGTCCCAAGGAGCGCCTGCGGAGAGTATCTGCTTTTTTGGCTAAAGAGCTTGAGATTTTGGAGCTTGGAAGCAAGATTCAAAATAGAGTGAAAGAGCAGATGACTAAGACTCAAAAAGAGTATTTTTTAAGAGAGCAGTTGAGAGCGATTCAAAAAGAGCTAGGGGTGGCTGATGAGCGTATAGCTGAAGTCCAGGAATTGAGAGAAAAATTAGCTGATACGAAGATGCCTGAAGAAGTGGAGAAGAAAGCCCTTAAGGAGGTCGAAAGGCTTGAAAAGATGCCCCCGGCTGCCGCAGAGGCATCTGTGGTTAGAACGTATCTCGATTGGTTAATCGATTTACCCTGGGACAAGAAGTCCAAGGAAAAATTGAACATTGAAAAAGCGGATAAGATTCTCAATGAGGACCACTACGGTTTAGAGAAGGTAAAAGAGCGGGTGCTTGAGCATCTTGCCGTTCGTAAGCTGGCCAAAAACAAGATGAAGGAGGCCATACTCTGTTTTGTCGGGCCTCCGGGCACAGGTAAAACTTCAATTGGTAAGTCAATTGCAAGAGCTCTTGGACGAAAGTTTATTAGGATATCTCTGGGCGGGGTACGCGATGAGGCCGAGATTAGGGGGCACAGGCGTACCTATGTGGGAGCTTTACCGGGAAGAATAATCCAGAATATCAAACAGGTGGGGACGAACAACCCAGTTTTTATGATAGATGAGATTGACAAAGTTGGAGCCGATTTTAGGGGCGACCCGACCGCTGCGCTTCTTGAGGTTCTCGACCCGGAGCAAAATGATTCCTTTAGTGACCATTACCTCGAGGTCCCATTCGATCTTTCTGATGTTATGTTTATAACCACCGCAAATATTCTGGATACCGTACCACCGGCTCTCAAAGACCGGATGGAAGTCATTCATTTTCCAGGTTATACGGAAGAAGAAAAGTTGAAGATTGCTCAGCAGTTCCTAATGCCCAGACAGTATGAGGCCCATGGGCTCAAGGAAAAGGATTTAACTATTACAGAAGAGGCCATAAGAAAAACGATACAAGAGTATACGCGAGAAGCAGGGGTAAGAAACCTTGAGCGGAAAGCAGCCGCTATCTGTCGACAGATAGCGAGGAAGATTGTGGGGGGAGAGAAGAGGTCTTTTAAAGCAACCTCCGACAATCTATCTGAGTTTTTGGGCCCGTCTCAATTTCGTTATGGTCTAGCCGAAGAAGAAGATGAGATTGGAGTGGCCACAGGGCTGGCTTGGACAGAGGCAGGTGGGGATATAATATCTATTGAGTCCACCATTATGAAAGGGAATGGAAAACTGACTCTTACGGGTCATCTTGGTGAGATTATGCAGGAATCTGCCCAAGCGGCTTTGAGTTATACTCGTTCGAAAGCAAAAGAATTTGGAGTTCCTGTCGATTTTTACGATAAATACGATATCCATATTCATGTTCCAGCTGGGGCAATACCGAAAGATGGTCCTTCGGCCGGAGTTACTATAGCAACCTCTCTCGTATCACTATTAACAAAGATTCCTGTGAAAAAGGATGTTGGTATGACCGGCGAAATTACTCTGCGTGGACATGTCTTGCCGGTTGGAGGTATTAAAGAGAAGATGCTTGCTGCTCACAGAGCCGGTTTGAAGAAGATAATTATCCCAAAAGAGAATAAGAAAGATCTGGAGATAGTTCCAGAGCAGGTTCGAAAAGAATTAAAATTTATATTTGTTGAAAATGTGATTGAAGTGTTTGAGGCGGCATTGACGGGATCCCTTAAATCCAAAAAATCAATCAATAAGGACAAAAAATGAGAGTTGGTGTAATCTCCGATACTCATGTTAAAACGGACGAAGAACTCAATCTCTTAGAAGAAATTTCTCGCTGTCATTTTAAGGATGTTGATATGATTTTTCATGCGGGAGATATGGTGGATTTACGGGCTCTTAAGGTTTTGCGACGGGTAACTCGGACGATTGCGGTTAGAGGTAATATGGATTTTCCAGAGACTAAGCGGGTGTTACCGGAAAAGACCGTTGTTAAAGTGGGTAAATGCAAAATTGGCTTGATACATGGCCGAGGCCCCGCGGCTGGTTTGCCTGAGCGTGTAAGAGAAGAGTTTGAGAATGTCGACTGTGTCGTCTTTGGTCACAGCCATGAGCCTTTCAACCGGGATATCGATGGTGTTTTGTTATTTAACCCCGGAAGCGCCATGGACAAAATTTTTACCACACAAAATTCCGTTGGTTTCCTCGATATTAACCAATCTACCGAAGAGTGTTGCGATAAAATCTCAGGTAAGATAGTTAAGATTTAGCAGGGCTTATTTTTGAAACTGAACGTACAGGAGCATTAAAGGCCCCTTCTTTTGCCAGCTTTACGGACTTGATAGCGTGTTTAAAAATTAGCTCATTGCCGCGTTTGGTCTTTAAAACTAAGGAATAGTCGTCGTATGCGTTAAGAGTTCCCCTCCAAACCTCATTTCCCATACCCAAGATTTCAATTTCTTCTTGGCTGTGATGAATTCTTCTGAGAAATTCATTTTGGGCGAACCCTTTACTTCTCTGAGGTCTTATCTCTGATCTTTCCTCCGCTTTATGCTCAATCTTCTTCTCATCCTTTGTTGCTTGGGGAGCCCCTGTTTTCTTTTGAGGGGGTTCAGATACATTCTTTTTGGTTATTGCTTCGTTGAAAGCTTTTTGCATTCGGGTTGAATTAGATTCTTGACTAAATTTTTTCAAACGATTCACCACCTCACCTATGTCCGCAGCGCATTTTTCGCAAATATCGGCTCTTATGCGTTGTTTTGCTAATTCCAAATTATCATACATCGCTGTATTTAAAACCCAAAGTTTCTCTGTATTCTTGCCGCAGATTTGGCATTTACCTTCTTTCATCGCATACCATCCTTCGGGTTAGTTTCTAATGCAGAATATAATACTTTATTTAAGAAGAGTCAAAATATAATGAAAAGTTGACTTTTCGGCTAAGAAAATAAGGAAGGTTAAAATGAGGTTGTAGCGAATAATATATTAAGCTCAGGATGGCAGATTAAAGTTTGTTGAGACCAAAGAGCTATGAGGGGATGAACTTCTCCTATAAGTTTTGGGGTCCCAAGAAATTTGGCAGAAGTCATTACTCAAAGAAAGAGGATGTGCTGATTCTCTTTAGGTGATTCCCCGTGGGGTGTGATGACGATGCGAAGGCTATCCTGAGCCTGTTTTTTGTGGATGATACGTGTTGAGAGGCGTGCTCTTAAAATTGTCAAATAGTGAGAAAATGAGGTACATTTATTTTTGTAATATTCGAGAAGAGGGAAATCAATGAAGAGCAAGATACCAACTTCCATGATGACGCAACATCCTGATGCTTCAACCTATGTATCCATACAAGAGGAGCCCAAAGAGGCCATATTTTCCCTTACTTCTGCGCCTGATGGTCTGGGGCTTAAGGAAGCAATGGTCGACTTTGAAGGAAAATTAACTCCTTACCAGCAGACTTCTCAAATAGTTATGGGTCTTTTGACAAAAGGGATTGTGCCAGGGAAAGATGCTTTTGTAACTCCTCGGATACCCAGCGGGATTGAAGGCGAGCCGATAGTTAGCGATGAAGGTCTCGAATTTAGTCTAGTAAACGAATGGATTTTGAGATTAGCTAAGATGAGGGGGAGTCTTGGCTAACGGATCCCCTCAGCGAACAAAAACTCAATCTTTATTGGTCTGGCTTCCTCCTGTTTTATGGATGGTACTAATCTATCGCTCCTCCTCTTTATCGGCTTCGGAGATGCCTTCTTTTCTGCCCGATTACGTTTTTCATTTTTTTGCATATGCTGTACTTGGAGCCTTGTTTTTAAGGGCATTTGGTGAACATAAAACAACCTTAGTAAAAGCTCCTTTTTGGGCCATCAGCACAAGTGTTATTTATGCTGTCTTTGACGAGCTACATCAGTCTTTTGTTCCAACGCGTGACTGTAGTTTCAAAGATTTTATAGTCGATGTCGTAGCAGTTTTGTTAATTGTATTGATTGCCGTCTTGGTTAAAAAAGATAAGATGGGAAGCTGACTACAGCTCGACTAATATGCAGGTAAGAGTGCGGATTACTCCTTTGATTTTTTGGATTTTTGCCACCACCAGATTACCTAAGGCATTGAAATCGGGCGCTTCAACGAAAGCGATTGCGTCGTAGGGTCCGGTTACGGCGTGTACAAAATTTACTCCCTCGACTTTTTTTGCCTGCTTGACAATGTCACCAGCTTCACCAGCTTCACCAGTGATTAAAATATATGCGCTAACCATGAAATTCACCTCCTTGGTTAAATTTTACCACTCCAAGTCCTGGCTTGCTCAACCATTTTAGATTTCGATGATAGCTTCATTCTTTTCAATCGTCATGTCTGTGCCAAAATTTTTGGAAATTTTTTTAAGTCTTTCGAGAATGGTGGTGGCTTCATCATCCACGACCAGCTGAGGTTTTCCATTTGAAGTTAGATAAACGGGAATAGCTTTTGCTTCTAAAGTTTTTTTCTCGTTGATTTTACATTCCAAAATAAAAGCTTCACCTGTTTTGCGGCTATAGTGATCAAATACAAAATCTCCGAGACTATAGGCAATGAGTCTATTTTTGTAAATTTCTATTCCCTGAATTACGTGAGGATGATGAGCGACTACGAGGTCAGCGCCGGCATCTATGGCTAAATGTGCCAGTTCTATCTGCGACCGTATTGGATAGTCTTCATATTCTATCCCCCAATGAAAGGAGGCGATAACAAAATCTGAGTTTTCTTTTGCTCCCTTGATGCCTTGAGTTACGAGCTCAAAAGGGGCTCTTGCATATGCGATGCCTGCTTGTGTCGAAGAAGGAAAAAACCCGTTGGGGATTATGTATGAGAAAGCTAGAAAGGAAATCTTTTTCTCATCTATTTCCATTGTTGCGGGCAAGAACGCTTCTGATGAGTTTATTCCAGCGCCTGAGAAACGAATTCCTTGCTCGCTAAGGGTACTTATCGTGTCCTTCAAGGCTTCGGTTCCGAAATCCAGGGAATGGTTATTTGCTAATGACAGGATATCGATACCGGCGTTTTTTAGACCCAGTGCTGATTCAGGGTCTCCTCGGAAGGTGTATTCTTTATCGGCCTTTGTGCCTCTCGTTGAAAGAGGACACTCAAGATTGGCCACAGTTATATCCGCGCTGGATAATATATCCGCTACATCTAAAAAGGGCTCGTCTATACCGTGTTCTTTAATCATAGCGCCCACTTGCCTGTCTAAAAGTATGTCTCCTACGGCAATTATGGTGAGCTCTTTGGGGCCGGTGACGGAGACCTCTTCTTCTGGAATGGGTTTAATGGGGTTATTAGGAGAGGGATTTTCTCTGTCCGAGGTGTCCATTTCGTCTGTTTTTTTGGTGATTTCTTCCGATTCGGGTGTGAAGATTTTTAAACCGCTTTGAAAGTAAATGAAGATGGCGCCGAAGAAAAGAACAAATATCGAAAGTGCAATTAAGACCCCCTTTTTTCTCTTTTTGCGGCGGTTTTCTAGATTTTCTAATCGCTTTCCCATTCCGTGAATTTACCTCAAATTCGTTTTTATGCAACAAGGGTCGACTTATGGTATTATTTATTTTACCATTTCCTTGAGGTGATTAGCAGGAAAATGTTTTTGGGTGAAGAAGTAGAGCATGTCTTTATTGTTAGAGGAACTGAAGGAGGAACAAGGTGATGGAGAAGGAAAAATATCTGCGACAGCTTTCCCCCATTGATGAAATTTTAGAGCTTCCTGCCATGAAGGATTTAATCTTAAATTATCCTCGCACCGTGATGGTAAATGCAACCCGCACGGTAATTAATGAGCTTAGAAGGACGATTATTGCGACCAAGAAAGAAGATGAATTGAGGAGCATATCGCTGGAGCCAGACGATCTGGTGCCTCTCATCCATGAACTGGTTAAAGAAGTCATGTCTCCAAGCTTGAGAAGGGTGATAAATGCGACGGGAGTAGTTATACACACGAATCTCGGTCGCTCAATCCTTGCTCCGCTGGCCGTTGATGCCATACTTAGTGTGGCGAGCAACTATTCAAATCTTGAATTTAATCTGGATGAAGGAGTAAGAGGAAGCAGGCATTCCCACGTGGAGGATTTACTCCGCTCTTTGACTGGTGCTGAGGCGGCCATGATTGTTAACAACAACGCGGGAGCGGTTCTTTTAGCTCTAAGCGCAATTGCTGAGGGCAAAGAGGTGATTATTTCCAGAGGGCAACTTGTGGAAATTGGTGGGTCTTTTAGGATACCTGATGTTATGTGCCAAAGCGGGGCAATCTTAAAAGAAGTTGGCACGACCAATAAAACATATCTTGAGGATTATCAGAAGGCAATAGGGGAAGAGACGGCTCTTCTCTTAAAGGCCCACACCAGTAATTTTAGGGTTGTGGGTTTTTCTGCTGAAGTTCCACTTCAAGATTTGGTGGCTTTGGGTAAAAAGCATAAATTGCCCGTCATGGAAGATTTAGGTAGCGGTGTCCTCGTTGATTTGTCAAAGTATGGTCTCTCTCACGAACCGACGGTGTGTGAATCCGTTAAGACCGGCGTTGATGTAGTGACATTTAGTGGGGACAAGCTCTTAGGTGCACCCCAGGCCGGAGTAATCATCGGTAAGGAAAAATTAATTGCTGTGATGAAAAAACATCCATTGGCAAGGGCGCTACGTGTTGACAAACTAACGCTTGCGGGACTGGAAGAGACTTTAAGATTATATCTTGACCCTGCCAAGGCAATTGAAGAAATACCCACCCTTAGCATGATTCTAGCCCCGCTTCCCAAATTGAAAAAGAAGGCGGAAAAGCTTGCGAAGAAACTCAAAGAAAAAGTTGGCACGAAGTATTCAATAGAAGTTATCGAGGATGTCTCGATGGTCGGTGGTGGGGCTTTGCCTCTCGAGGAACTTCCAACGGCAATCGTTGCGCTATCCACAAAAAATTTGTCTGCGTCTAAACTGGAAAGCAAACTTAGAAAGTCCGACCCACCAATTCTGGGCAGGGTTCGCGAGGATAAGGTTCTTTTAGATGTACGAACCATCCAACCTGAGGAAATAGGTGAAATTGCTGGAGTTTTGGCGACGATAAGTTAGGATTCTTAAATTATTGTCTTTGAGGTGGTTTTTTGAAACATGTAATTATTGGAACAGCGGGCCACATCGATCACGGGAAAACTACTCTCATAAAAGCTTTAACAGGAGCAGACACAGACCGTTTGATTGAGGAGAAAAAGAGAGGAATTTCTATAGACCTCGGTTTTGCCCAGTTCAAATTACCCAGCGGAGATATCGCTGGGATAGTTGATGTTCCTGGTCACGAACGATTTGTGAAGAATATGCTTGCTGGAGCAACCGGGATGGATCTCGTTCTCCTGGTTGTAGCTGCCGACGATGGGGTGATGCCACAAACAAGGGAACATTTTGCTATTGCTAATCTTTTGGGTGTAAAGAGGGCCGTGGTGGCATTAACAAAAACTGATTTAGTAGATGATGATTGGCTTAGGTTGGCAGTAGAAGATATCAAGGAGACCCTAAGAGGAACTCATTTTGAGGATTCCCCGATAATACCTGTTTCTGCCATTAAAGGTACAGGCATAAAACACTTAACGGAAGAGATTGATAAGGTTGCCAGAGAGGTGACTGAGAAAGACTTGAATTCTTCCTATAGATTACCCATAGATAGGGTTTTTTCTTTAAAGGGAGTTGGTACCGTGGTTACGGGCACTCTTTGGTCCGGGAAGATGTCTATGGAAGATCAAGTGGTAATTTTGCCGGATGGGCTTAATGCGAGAGTTAGAAATCTACAGGTGCACGATGAATCGGTTGAAACAGTTCATGCGGGTCAACGCGTGGCTATTAATCTTGCCGGAGTGAATCGGGAAGACATAGAGAGAGGCGACACGATACTTCCCCCCGACTACCTTAGCCCAACATACATATTTGATAGCAGGTTCCATCTCTTATCTGATGTGCCAAAGCCTCTTAAAAACGGGACAAGAGTTAGGGTGTATCACGCCACACACGAAGTTATGGGCAGGGTGATTCTTCTCAACAGAAATGAGCTGTGTCCCGGAGAAAGTGACTTTGTTCAACTTCAGTTGGAAGCTCCAATAGTTCCAAAGTATGAAGACAGGTATGTAGTCCGGCAATATTCCCCTGTTCATACCATAGGTGGAGGAAGGATTATAGACGGTCACCCCAACAGACATAAACGTTTTAGGGCCAATGTGATTTCCAGATTGAAAATTTTAGAGGAAGGTAAATCTGAAGATATAGCGAGACTCATCTTTAAAGAATTTTCAAAGGTGCCCTTGGCTAAAGATGATATTATCATGCACTATGAGCTTTTGAGCAACGAGTTGGATATGATACTGGAATCGCTTTTAGAGAAGGGTGAAATATTATCAATAGGGGCGGGGGATAGTGCCCTTTATATTTTTAAAGAGGGGTACGAGGAACTAAAGGAGGTAATACTTAATTATCTAAGGGAATATCATGTTGAAAATCCATTGAGCCCCGGGGCGAAAAAAGATGTAGTAAGGGCCCAAGTTATGTCTCATCTTTCCTCCAAACAAGCCGATACTTTAATTGGAGAATTAGTCGCTTCCAAGTCGGTAATTTTGGAAGGGGACACGATTCGTCACTTTGAAGTAAAGACCGAATTAAGTAAGGGCCAGGAGGGCAAGCTCAAGAAGATATTGTCTAAATTAAAAGAAGGTGAATTTGCTCCTCTTACTCTAAATGAGTTAGAAAATAATCTTGGCATCCCCGTGGATGAACTGAGAGAGTACTTGAGAATATTGACTTCGGAAGGTGATGTTGTGAGAATAAAACACGATATCTTCTACTATAATGATGCTATTAGTAGAGCCAAAGATAAATTAATTAATTTTCTTAAGGAAAACGAGAAGATGGGTCCCGCGGAATTTAAGGATCTTTTGGGGGTAACTCGGAAGTATGCTTTGCCCCTACTTGAATATTTTGACTCGCAAAAAATAACCCGAAGAGTCGGAAGTGATAGGGTGCTGAGGTAGCTAAAAGTTGAAAGTGGAAAGTTTAAGGTAAGGGGTAGTGGGTAAGGTTAAATGTAAAATGTAAAATGAAAAGTGAAGAATGACCTGCCTGCCCTGCCTACCGGTAGGCAGGGCAGGCAGGCACGGTAATGAAGAAATAAAAATGATTTTAAATGCTATCTTTATGAATTTTTTCGTTTTAAATTCTTCTATATAGTTCTACATTTTTATTTTTTAATTTGCTGACAGCTGGTGTCTGGCAGCTGATTATGGGGGCGGATTGGTCCTGGTGGGTCGCCTGGTCTTCAAAACCACGGTGGGGCGTTAAGAGCGTCCTGGGTGGGTTCGATTCCCACACGCCCCCGCCAGTATAAATTAAAGATTGCCGTGTCTACCGTGCCTACCGGCAGGCAGGGCAGGCAGGTAAATTGGAAAGTGCTTGCTTTAAAACTAGCGGTTTAGCGTGTTTCCCAAGATTTAATGTACTCATCTTTTTGATAGTGATAATACTGGCAAACTTCACAGCCGTCACAAACAATCGCCCTTTCTGGGTGGTGAATGGAACAATTTCTATTTAGTTTAAAACAGCTTTTACCATTGTTATAAGCTTCGCAACCTTTACGGAACCTATCTTCACATTCTCTAACTTCCCAGCACTTTTCTTTCTTTATGAATAGTTTATAAACCTTGCAGTCAATGCAATATTCTTGCTCATGTTCTGTGTTGCACGACGTTCCTTCTACTTCCCAGCACGGTTTTGAGATCTTGAACGCTGGGCATACCTCCATAACTCCCATTGAACACTTATGAATTATCGCGCAGATTGGAATATTTCCCCAAGCATTTTTTTCCAACAGGCCTCCTCTTTAAGGTAATATTACATTAAACTAATATTTTACTTAAAGTCTAATTCTACTTATTTAAAATAGTTCCTTTTATAAACTACAAATATTTTTATGAAAATTTAAATTTATTTTTTTATTTTTGATTTTCCTGGAGGCTGGCAGCTGGAGGCTGGGGACTGTTTACTTTTTACTCTTTATTACCCTTTAGTCCCTGGGAATATATGCCGATATCTAAATTAACAAAACAAAGGGGCTTAAGCATGAAAAGATATTTTCAGAGCAAACTTGAAATTTTTGAGAGAATCCAGTGGCTTATTAAGCTGAGATGGATAGTGGTAGCATGCGCCTTTATGGCTATTTGCGTGGCGAAAATACTAGAGCCATTGGAGTTTACAGCCACTCCTTACTGTCTTGTAGTGGCATTTGTTGCCGGTTGCAATTTAGCATATGCTTTCTATACGGAGTCGCTAAGTGTTGAGGATGATGAACTTAAGGCCAAGCGACTTGCTAATATACAAGTATCTGTGGACTTGGTGGTCCTTACTCTTGTTATGTATCTTACTGGTGGGATAGAAAGTCCGTTTGTTTTCTTTTATGTTTTCCACATGATTACTGCTGGGACTCTACTTTCAATCAGAGCAAGTTATTTGCAAGCCGCTCTGGCTTCAACTTTAAGCACTTCAGTTATTATATTAGAATATTTTTCCATACTCCCCCATCATGGATTGACCATATTACATCCTCTCTCTCATGACCTTTACCTTGATGGAAGATTTGTAATTACGATGGTTATCGAGCTAATCATCGTATTCTTTCTCATCATATATCTCACCAATTATTTATCCGGTCTTCTTCACAAAAAACAGGAAGGAATTAGGGAGTTATCTACGCTTTTAGATGTTGGCAAACTGTTAGGCTCCACTCTAAAACTTGATGTGATTCTCGACTTAATCTTAAATACTGCAATTTCCGAAACAGGGACTTCTGCTGGCAGCGTGGCGCTCTTTGATGAAGAAAAAGGAGAGCTCAACATCAGGGCTTCCAAGGGATTTAGTGAGGAATTCTTAAGTAGGACGCTTAAGTGGAAGGTTAGAGAAGGTGGGATGACGGATGCAATTTTAAAAGGAGGAAAACCTTTTGTAGTTGAGAATGCTTCGGAGGAAGCGATTTTCAACAACCAAGTGCTACTAGCTGAGGGTATTAAATCGCTTATAGCGGTTCCTTTATTTACCGAGGACAGAATAGTCGGGATTCTTTATGTTGATGACTTTAGGCCTCGAAAATTTACCGAAAGCGAAGTGAGGTTAGTGTCAATTTTCGCAACCCAAGCGGCGGTTGCAATAGATAACGCACAGCTGCATGAGAAGACGAAAGAATTGGCAATCATGGATGGCTTAACAGGAATATATAATCACAGGCATTTTCGCGAAACCCTTGAGAATGAGATCATGAGGGCGGACCGTTATCACCATTCTCTCTCTCTTACGTTGATAGATATAGATGATTTCAAAAATTTTAATGACACCTACGGTCACCTTGAAGGAGACATTTTGTTAACTAGCATCGCCGATTTGCTCACTAAACATACTCGTGAGATGGACATGGCAGCTCGCTATG
Source organism: Actinomycetes bacterium (assembly GCA_030614255.1). Lineage (GTDB taxonomy): Bacteria > Actinomycetota > Aquicultoria > UBA3085 > Oleimmundimicrobiaceae > JAUSCH01. Next base: position 91,842 of record JAUWKI010000002.1, on the reverse strand, counting down.
GGGGCGATGAATTCGCTATAATCTCTCCCGAAATTGATAAAGAGCGAGCTTTCGAAATGGCGGATAGGATTAAAATTGAAGTTGTTGACAATTTCTTAATAAAAAGGGAGATATACGCATCTGTCAAAATAAGTCTAGGAGTGGCCTCTTTTCCTTGTGACGCGGCCTCCGTTGATGATTTGATTAGAAAGGCCGATTTGGCATTATATAAGGCAAAGAGGGGGAGAAAGAACAAGGTATGTACTTTCACTCCGCGACTATTGACAGGCAGATAAAAAAGGAGGGGTTCTGTGGCTTGGGAACATGAAAGAATAGGAGATATCCTGATAAAAAGGAACATAATTACTCCCCAGCAGCTTATGGAGGCACTGGATGTGCAAAAAGTAAGCGGCAAACCACTGGGTGATACCTTAGTCGAAATTGGCGCAACGACTGAAGATGAGATAGCAAAAGCTCTGGCTAAACAGAAGAATTTGCCGGTGGTCAATTTGGAGGAATATGAGGTTAACTCTCACGCTGCTAGTCTTGTCACTGAAAAAATTGCCCGTAGACATATGGCTTTGCCAATTGGTTATGAAGAAGGAAAGTTGGTTCTTGCGATGGCAAATCCTCTTGATATTCACGCCATCGATGACTTAAGAGTTATGGCGGGGTATGAAATAAAGCCGGTTGTTTGCACTCGCTCGGAGATCAACGAGGCTATTAATAAATTTTTGGCAAGAAGCTCCTCCGTGGAAGATGCTGTAGAAGCCGTAATTGAAATAAAAGAGACAGCTAGAGAAAAAGAACCGGAAGCAGCCGTTCCCGATGCACCGGTTGTCAAGCTCGCCAATCAAATAATTGCAGATGCGGTGAGTCAGGGTGCGAGCGATATCCACATCGAACCCCAGGAGAAAAATTTCCAAGTTAGATTCAGAGTAGACGGAGTTCTTCACGATATCATGACAGTGCCGAAGAAGGTTCAGGCGGGTCTTGTCTCGCGCCTTAAGATAATGAGCGACATGAATATTGCCAAGCATAGAATGCCCCAAGATGGGCGTGCCACTGTGAGTGCGGGGGGCAAAGAAATTGATTTACGTGTGGCAACGCTGCCAACTGTCTATGGAGAAAATGTGACTATGAGGATTCTTGACAAGAGCCAGGCTTGCTTGGGCCTTGAAGACTTAGGGTTCTCGCCCGGTACGCTCAAAAAGTTTAAAGAGGCTTATTCGCAAGCATATGGGGCCTTGCTGGTCACGGGGCCGACTGGTTCGGGGAAATCTACGACCATCTACGCCACCCTAAATGTGCTTAATTCTCCGGAAAAGAAGATAATTACGGTGGAGGACCCTGTTGAATATCGCCTGCCGGGGATTATTCAAATTCAGGTAAATCCTGCGGCGGGGCTTACATTTGCTACGGGGCTAAGGTCGATTGTAAGATGTGACCCCGATATCATTATGGTGGGTGAAATAAGAGATTTAGAAACCGCTAAGATTGCCGTTGAATCTGCCTTAACGGGCCACCTGGTTCTCTCGACTCTTCATACAAACGACGCGCCTTCTGCTCTCACTAGACTCACCGAGATGGGCCTTGAGCCTTTCCTGGTTTCTTCTTCAATAGATTGTGTTTTGGCACAGCGGTTAGCTAGAAAGTTGTGCAAACATTGTAAGGAGGAGTACAAGCTATCGGGGAAAGCGCTTGCTGACATAGGCTTAGATGGTAAAGAGGTAACTGTCTATCGCGCAAAGGGATGTAAAAAATGTCTCGATACGGGATATAAGGGAAGAGTGGGTATATATGAGGTGATGGCTGTGAGCGAGACCATAGCGAAGCTTTGTGTCGAGAAAAAATCGACGGAAGAGATTCGCAAAGTTGCAATAGAAGAAGGAATGCAAACATTAAGGGAAAATGGATTAGAAAAGGTCAAGATGGGCGTAACCTCCCTTGAAGAGATAATGAGGGTTGTGGTTTAAAGGGGGGGCAAAATGTGCTCAACGCTTATAATAGATTTGCCGATTATTTAAGGGAAAAAATAAATTTCGTTAAGTCCTTACGAAAAAGGATACGTCCTTTTGTTAAATCTTTAAGAAAGAGAATACATCTACCTACGTTTAAAATTTCTTTGGACGCTCCAACGCTAATAATTTTACTCTCTTTTGTTTTGGTGGGCTCCATCTTTTTGCCGGAGATAGTTTTTGACCTTTTGAGCTATGCTCAGCCGACATCTGTTTCCGATTATTTTTGTGAGCCGGTTATTTTAGCTGGCGGTGTTGCCGAGTCGGGAGCAAATTCTCTATATAAGGTTGGAGATAAGAAAACTTTTTATGCAAGAAGTTTTACAACCGGTGTTGAAGGTAAGGAGTATGCTTTAAGTGCCACCTGCAAGGCGGTGGGGAAGTCTTGCTATATCTTTGTTGAGAGAGGGCAAAAGGTCGATGATTTTTGGATAAATAGTCTAAAGACCGAATTCGATGAGAAAATATCCCATAAGGAAAAAATTAGAAATCGTTTTCTGTCAACTCTTGATAATGAAGGAAAAATTACTCTGCTTCTTCTGGATATTAGGGATGAGTGCGACTTGCAAGAAAGGAATCAACGTTATATTGCCGGGTATTTTTGGGCGGAGGATTCACTCCCTAGATTTAGGAGTGAAACCGGTAATGAAATGGAGCTGTTATATTTAGATGTTAATCCCGCCGAGCCCTCAACGAAGGATTTTTTGAAGACTGTTGCTCACGAGTTTGAACATCTTATTTACTGGAGCTACGCCGAGGTTAGAACGTGGCTTATCTTTTTCCCTATTGTTGCCATCATAAGTTTCTTAGCCATTAATTGTTTACTGGGGAGGAAGTGGAAAGGGAGGATGTAACTCCTTCATTTTCTTACTCGTCCAAGAAAACGAAGGGATTGTCATTGCGAGGAGCGTTGGCGACCTGCCTGCCCTGCCTGCCGGTAGGCAGGGCAGGCAGGCACGGCGGTAGGCACGGTGCCGCAGATGTTCGAGTCTTATTCACTTAACGGTCGCCTGCACAGTCACCTTATGAGCAACCCACCCGGGTTTTAAAACCAAAATCAATAAAAAGCTTTTATTTTCCTGGTGGCTGGCAGCTGGGGACTGGAGGCTGTTTTTAAATGATATGGCGTTTAAATAAAATGGCGTGCTCAGAGTCGCTCTAGCAAGAGCCACGGGATATTTAAAGCCCAAGAAGAAATAGTCTAAAGAAAAACAAAATAGCGGGTTCATATGTCTGTGTGACGTAGGTAAGTCGACCAAAACAACTCACTCGAGTTTTAAAAACCAAAATTTTTAAAAGCTCTTTTGGTTTTTCTAGTGGCTGGTAGCTGGAGGCTGAGGGCTATCCCATTGACTCTTGACTAGCGTAACGGTTGACTTTCGACTGATTTATTGGCCTATATTTCTCCCTGCCCGCTGCTGGCGGGGCTTATGGCTGATAGCTTAAATTGGGATTATTTTTTGTCAAGTATGGTAGATATTGACATACTTGTAACTCAATGATATACATGTATTACAAGAGTAGCAAAAGGAGGGTGATAAAATGTCCACTGCTATTTCGATTAGACTGCCTGAAAAATTAGTCAAAGAGCTAGACAACCTGGCTACGGCCGTGGAACGTCCAAAGACTTTTCTTGTCCGTGAAGCCATTGAGACTTACTTGAAAGAATACAGTGATTATCGGATAGCTCTCGATCGACTTCTTGATAAGAATGACAAGATTATCAAGAGTTCAGAGTTAAGGAGAATGCTTGACTTATAAAATAATCTATAAATCCTCTGTAGAACGGGACCTCAAAAAATTAGCCAAAGCAGAAACCGTGAAGGTTTTGAGTAAAATTGAAAATGACCTAAGCAACAACCCAGAGAAAGGAGAACCACTTAAAGGTAATTTTCAAGGGCTCTACCGGTATAGAATCGGTGATTATCGTGTTATATATACAAAAACGGTAGACGGCATCCTGGTGCTTCGAGTAGGGCATAGAAGAGATGTCTATAAATAATAGTTAAGCTTCAAAACCGGTTCAACTGCTTCAAAAAGTTTTCGCGAACACAGATTGTCACATCCCCACTTTTTTTGGCAATTTTTATTCTCCATTTTTTACTTTACCCTCTACCCATTACCCTTATTTTTTCTACTCTCTGCTCCAAGCTCTCCGCTGGTAGCTGGAGGCTGGTGGCTGGCAGCTGTTTTGGTTATACTTTTAAGAAAAACTATTAAGGGAAACTATGAAGCTATTTAGAAAAGGCAGTAAAGGCAAGGGAGTAAAGGATATTCAGACCAAACTCGTTCTGCTGGGGTATAATCTCGGGCTGGCGGGTGCTGATGGAATATTTGGTTATTGTACGGATAGTGCAGTTAAGCAGTTTCAGCAGGATAGAGGCCTTGTTGCGGACGGGATAGTTGGTGAGGATACCTGGCGTGAGCTTGTCGGAGCAACTTATAGACTGGGAGACAGGCTCCTCTATTTAAAGACGCCCTATCTGCGTGGAGACGATGTGAAGCAGCTTCAAAAATGGTTAAACAGGTTGGGCTTTTCAACGGGAGTCGTCGACGGTATATATGGCCCCACTACCGAGAAGGCCTTGATGGAGTTCCAGGAAAATGCAAGTTTGCTTCCTGATGGCATATTGGGTTCATCTACCCTAGATATTTTCCACAATTTGAGAAAGATTTTGCACGCGGATTTTAAGGTTGCGTTTCCATGGGAAGAAAAAGTCGAGCCCGCTTCTTCCATTTCGGTCTTCAAAGACCTCAAGGTTATGGTGGACTTCGGCCACGGGTATCCACCTGATTATGGAGCTGTGGGGCCAACCGGGCTTAAGGAAAGCGAGATTTGCGAAGATTTGGGTCTTCGTTTCGGAAATCTGCTGGAGCTCTTGGGAGCTGAGGTTATTTATGCCAGGCAACGAGGTTGTTGCATCGATTTGTCTGAGCGTGCCAACCTGGCCAATGAAGTTAAGGCAAATATTTTTTTAAGTTTCCATCTTAACGGCTCTTCAAATTCGAAGGCTGAGGGTACCAGCACTTATTATTTTGCTGCTGGCGATCAGTTTTCTAAAGATGGCAAGAGTTTGGCGAGTGTTATTCACGAAGAGTTACTCGCTTCTCTTAAGAGACCAGATGATCGCATTCATGGAAAAAATTTTGCGGTTTTAAGAGAGACGAAGATGCCCGCTGTCTTGATGGAGCCGGTTTTTATAACCAATCCAGAGGAAGAGAAGCTACTCAGGGACGAAAAATTTCGCCAAACGATAGCGATAGCTGTTTTCGATGGGGTTAAGAAGTTTCTGGGAATACGTGGTTAACATTGATAAAAGTTCTAGTATATGCTACGATACTTTAATTAATTTTCTAGGAGGAGACAGGTATTTTAAATACTATGAGAATGCAAGGGAAGAAGAGTCTCACGGTTTTTACAGTAGCCCTCACTATTTTCACCTTATTTTTTTCAACTCTTGTTCTTGCTGCCCCAACCACTTTGAGCAGTAAGCAAAAAAAAGCCGAAGAGCTTAAGAAAGAGTTGGATGAATTTGACGAAAAATTGAGCGTGGCTGCCGAAAAATACAATGAGGCGTGTTATTTCCTAAACAAAACGAAGAGCGAAATAAAGACAAATGAAAATAGTCTAACAGAGGCGACTGAGGATTTAGCCAAGTATAGGGGAATCCTCAATTTGCGAGTAAAGGGAATTTATAAGTACGGAGAAATCAATTTCATTGAGGTTCTCTGCGACACCAAGAGCTTTGAAGATTTCACCACCCAGCTTTATATCATATTTAGAATAGGTAAAAGTGACGCAGAGCTTATTGAAACGGTTGCGGAGAAGAAAGCTAAGATTGAAGACTGCAAAAAAGAGCTTGAAACCCAGAAAGCAAAGCAAGAGAAGTTTGCGGCGCAGTTAAAGGCGAATAAATCCAGCATTGAAAAGGAAGTTGGAAAGAGAGATACTTTATATAACCAAATTAAAGGTGAAATTGCCCACTTAGAGAGAGCGGAAGCTTCTCGTCGCGCACAATTGATTGGCAGCGTGCGCGGTGGAGGAGTTGCTGTTTCAAGAGCACCGGGTGCCCCCAATGGTTCTGTTGTGGATATCGCTATGCGATACTTGGGTTGTCCTTACAGGTGGGGAGCCGCCGGGCCAAATGCTTTTGATTGCTCCGGGCTTGTCATGTATGTCTATGCTCAGGTGGGTATCAGTCTTCCTCATTCAAGCAGAGCTCAGTACAGTTGCGGAGCGCGAGTGAGCAGGGACCAGCTTCGGCCGGGAGACTTGGTCTTTTTCGGTAGGCCAATTCACCACGTCGGTATATATGTGGGCGGGGGGAACTTTATTCATGCTCCTCATCGCGGGGCTGTTGTTTCAATTAGCAGCTTAAGCAGTAGACGAAATTATGCAGGAGCTTGCCGGCCCTAGGCAGATGACAAAATGAAATTCTTCGACAAGACTCTAAGAATTCAGACCAATAAATCTATTGAGATTCTGAATATCACTTCGCAAATTTCTCAATTAGTTCAAGAAAGCGAAATCGAAAAGGGTACCACAATAGTTTATTCTCCGCATACCACTACGGCTCTAATAATAAATGAGAACGAGCCTGGTCTTGTTAAAGATATTGAAGGAGCCATTAAAGATCTTATCCCATGGGGTAAGATCTATGCTCATAATGCGATAGATAACAACGCGGCCTCACATATTGTTAGTTCATTTTTAGGAAATAGCTTGAATTTAATCATTAGCAAAGGTAATTTAGAACTGGGCACATGGCAAAGTATTTTCTTTGTTGAGTTGGACGGATCTCGCCCCAGGAAGGTTTTGGTTAGGATAGTTGGAGAGTAAAACAGCTTTGCTTTATGACCCAATTTATTTGAAACACATCACGGGTTTTGAACATCCCGAAAGACCCGAAAGACTCAGCGTTACCCTATCTATTCTTGAGGAAAAAAATATTCTTTCTAAACTAATTAAAATTAGGCCCCAAAAAGCTTCGCCAGAGGATATTGCTTTGGTTCATGCAGTCTCTTATCTTAAAGAAGTCGAAGGTTTGGCTTCGGAGGGTGGAGGCCATCTTGATTCTGACACAGTACTCTCTTCTGACTCTTATGAGGCTGCTTCCTTCGCAGCCGGGGCGGTTATGACGGCAGTTGACAGGGTGTTAGACGGGGCGGCAAATAACGCATTTTGTTTACTGAGGCCACCTGGCCATCATGCGATATCTCAAAAAGGCATGGGTTTTTGTCTCTTCAACAATATCGCTGTGGGAGTTAAACATGCTCAGAATCGTGGTGTTTCTCGCGTTCTGGTTTTAGATTGGGATGCCCATCACGGCAACGGTATCCAGGAAATATTTTATGATGACTCCAGCGTGCTTTACATGTCACTTCATCAGTATCCCTTTTACCCGGGGTCGGGTTATTTAGACCAAGTGGGGGTGGGCAAAGGAAAGGGTTTCACGGTCAATTTCCCCGTGCGGGAAGGTTCGGGAGATGAGTTATATCTTAAGATTTTTGAGGACTTAATAGCCCCGATAGCTTCCCAATTTAAACCGGAAATAATAGTAATTGCTGCAGGTTATGATGGTCACTTTGCGGATCCTCTTACGGGTTTAAATTTAACTGTTTCAGGATTTTCAAAACTTACCAAAGAGGTTTTAAATCTTGCAGAAGAGATTTGCGATGGCAAGCTCCTGATTTCCTTGGAAGGAGGATATGAACTCAAGGCGCTTTCTTATTCAGTTGCTGCTACTTTGAATGAGATGGGCAACCTTGGTTTAAACATCAAAGATCCACACGGCTTACCCGCCTTTTTTGACAAGTTAGATTTAGGTATTATTGACAAAGTTAGAGATATTCAAAAAGAGTTTTGGAAAGTTTAAAAGGTTCCTTGGCTAAAATCCGTTTAGAACGGAGGAGATGGTTGTGAAAGTAACTGATTTATTGAGTAATTTGTTGAATGATGTGGTCGAGAAAGATGCCTCTGACCTTCATTTAAAAGAGGGGAGCCCTCCTTGTTTTAGAGTACAAGGCAATCTTGTTTTGGCCGATGGTGCCGCTTTATCTGCTTCTGATGTTGAAGAGATGGTGCATTTGATTATGGGTGAGGAACGATTTTCCAAGCTCAAAGAAGTTAAAGATTTTGACTTCGCGTATAGTTTGTCTGACATTGGGCGCTTTAGAGTCAATATCTCACTTCAAAGAGGAAATATAGCCATAGCCATTCGAAAGGTTGTTGCTGGAAAGAGTTTAAATGTTGATGATTTGGGACTTCCCCCCGTGACAAGAAAGTTAGCCGATGAGCCAAGAGGACTTGTTTTGGTTACCGGAACGGCAGGTAGCGGAAAAACTACGACATTGGCAGCTATGATAAATCATATAAATGAAACAAGGCGGGCTCATATAGTTACGGTTGAAGACCCTATAGAGGTTTTACACGAGGATAACCTGAGCTTTATCAATCAGCGGGAAATTGGGATAGATACTGAATCATATCAAGAGGCCTTAAAGCGTGTGGTGAGGCAAGACCCGGATGTAATTCTAATTGGCGAGATGAGGGATATTGAAACAGTGAGAGCAGCTATTAGCGCTGCAGAGATTGGTCATTTAGTTCTCTCGACTCTCCATACCATTGATGCAACGGAGACCATAAATCGTATAATAGATTTCTTTCCTCCGTATCAGCAAAACCAGATAAGAATAATGCTTGCTGCAACCTTAAAAGGTATAATTTCTCTTAGACTTTTACCCAAAGTGGGCGGGGGCAGAGTTCTGTCCGTTGAGGCAATGGTCAATACTGCTACTATCAGGGAGTATATTTTAAAAGAGGCGGAAACTTCAAAAATTAAGGAAGCGATTACAGACGGAGATTATTACGGTATGATAACGTTTGAGCAGAGCTTAGAAAAGCTTTATCAAGATGGCAAAATTACATTAGAGGATGCTTTGAATACAGCTGCGAATCCGCATGATTTCAAGCTAACGTTACAGCAAAAAGGGTTAGTGTAGTGGCAGATGGCTTATGGCAGATAGCATATAGAAAAAGAAGGGTAAAGGAAAAGTTAAAAGTCAACAAAGCTGATGGCCTATGGCTGATAGCAGATGGCAAACAGGGTATGGAGTGTAATAAAACCAGCAATCTAGCTAGCAAGCTACCGACTCCCCACTAATAGGGTAACGCTGTGCCTGCCGATCGCCATCGGGGACAGACCGACAGGTACGATAGGCACGGTAATGAAGAAATAAAAATGATTTCCAAGCCAGCTTACTGGAGAGACAGGTGTTGGTCTAACGATAAACATTATCTTAAAGGGTTTCCCATTTTAAATTTTTCTATGTAGTTTTTAATTTTACATTTTTACTTTTTAATTTAAATGACTGGTGGCTAATGGTTGAGAGCTGATGAAAATAAGGGCGAGGAGTAAGAAAAGTTGACAGTAAATGGTTGATAGTTTAATTTTTGAGAATTGCTATTAACCATTTACTGTGGACTATAAACTGATTTTTCGGGATGTGGCTCAGTTTGGCAGAGCGCCACGTTCGGGACGTGGAGGCCGGCGGTTCAAATCCGCCCATCCCGACCAAATAGCATATAGCTGATGGCGAATAGCTGATAGTTAAAGGCAGAGAGTGCGAGGCATCAAGCAGAGCAGAAGTAAAGGTAAGAGCATAGTTAAATGCCAGATACTGATTTTACGAAAAAGTGAAGAATGCCAGATACTGGTTTCACGAGAAAGGGAAAAAGCCACTTGCCTGTCGGCAGACATGGTAATCAAGAATTAAAAAAGTTTTTATCGTCAGACCAGCGCTTGGGATAATTTTTTTAAGAATGTTGTACCATTTTAAATTTTTCTATATCGTTTTTATTTTTCAGTTTTTAATTGAGAAGAATATTGGCTAACAGCTCATAGATTGTAGAGCAAAGTTAAGACCATCAGCTATACGCTATCAGCCATAAGCCAGATTGGGGGTTATTTAAATGCCTGAATTACGTCGAGAACCTGTTACAGGTCGGTGGGTGGTGATTGCCACTGAGCGTGCAAAAAGACCGGAGAGTTTTGCTCAAGAACGAAGGAAGCCATCAAAATCGAGAGCTAATTGTCCTTTCTGTTATGGTAATGAAGCGATGACTCCACCCGAGGTACTGGCTTTTCGACCTGAAGGCGCTGAGCCCAATAGTTCGGGTTGGAGAGTTCGGGTGGTTCCCAATAAATTTCCCGCTTTTACTATAAAAGATGAGCAAAAAATTCGGGTATCTGCTACGTCTATTATGTCCAATAGTGAGCAGGTTAACGAGCAAGAAGAGCTGGGAATTTACTCTCACAAACCGGCGCTAGGCATTCACGAGGTTATAATAAGCAGCTCCGATCACTTTAAAAGTTTAGCTCTCTTAACTAATGATGAGGTTGAATTAGTAATAGAAGCTTATTGCTCGCGCTTGTTAGCTGTTAAGGATGACCCTATGGTCCAGCACCTTCTTATCATTGTCAATCACGGGAATGAAGCTGGTGCATCTCTTGAGCACCCTCACTCACAACTTTTTGGAATGCCGATGATTCCACCGGTTATGGCCGAGGAAATAAATTGTGCTAGCAGTTATTTTGGTAAGAAAGGGCGATGTATATTCTGCGATATCTTAACCGAAGAACTAAAGTCGGGTGAGAGAGTAATATCTGAGAGTGAGCATTTTTTATCTTTTTCTCCCTATGCGGCCAGGCAACCTTTTGAAACATGGATAGTTCCTAAAAAACATTTGGCCAACTTCGAGTTTATTTCTCTGGAAGAGAAGAAGGACTTTGCTTTTATATTGAAGGATACACTTTCGAGAGTCTATAAGGGGCTAAATGACCCCCCTTATAATTTTTATATTCACACGTCGCCAAAGAAAATAGATACGAGAAAATTTTATCATTGGCACGTTGAGATTTTTCCTAAACTTTCCATCCAAGCTGGTTTTGAGATGGGGTCGGGAATTATGATAAATGTTACTTCACCTGAGGAATCAACAAAATTTTTAAGAAATTTGTGAAATTTTTCGAAAACTTGTGGAGGATAAAGTATAATTATGTCTAATATTTGGTCATAGATATTTATAAAGAACATTTTATAGTCGAGATATAGAGGAGGGTAAGACTTTTGAGAACAGGGGAACACCTCGCGAGCTTTCTTTTAATTTTGATAAGTTTTGCTTTTGTATCCATATTTATTAATTTTACGGGTCAGCTTAACTTGTATTGGTATCTGTATATAATCCCAATATTTATAGCTGCCATAACTTATAACTTAGTTGGCGGTTTGATAGTGGGGATAATGAGCGCAGGAATCTTAACTTTCTGGTTTTACACCGGTGTTGGGGCTGGCTTAATAGAAAATCGTACAGTTCTTGGATATGAGATAAGCATCGGAACGATAATTTTCCTGATTGCGGGCTTGATTTTGGGTTATATTTCTGGCAAACAAAAGAGGCAGCAAACACAGTTAGAAAGACTTTCTGTCCACGATAGGTTAACGGGACTTTATAATTATAGTTACTTTGTGGATAGATTAGATGAGGAGATTAAGCGCTCAAAACGGTATGAAATTCCACTTGCGTTGATCATGATAGATATAGATTATTTTAAAGATTTTAATGATACGTTTGGCCATGAAAAAGGCAACAAGGTTCTCAAAGATATCGCGGTAATTATTAAAGAAAAAGTTAGGGATATCGATATCGTTGCTCGTTACGGAGGGGAGGAGTTTGCTGTTCTGCTCCCCAATATAGGCAAAGAGGCCAAAGAGGCTGCGGAGAGGATTCGCAAAAGTGTTGAGTTGGCTGAGTTTGAGGGTGATTTTGAGGAGCCAATTGTCAAAAAAACAATTAGTGCGGGTGTGGCAGTTTACCCGGTTGATGCAAGTGATGATACCGAATTGGTAGTCAGGGCCGATGAAGCTCTCTATAAAGCGAAGGAGAGTGGCAGGAACCGGACTTGTGAGCATGGAAAGTAATGTCGATAATTTTTAAGGAGGATTGTGAGTGTATACCGAGAAACAGAAAATTAGGGTTATGATGTGCACTTCGCTCTATAGAATAGAGGGAGATATGTATATCATCCCCGGAAGTAGATTAACCGATATGTTTAACGTCAAAACTCATGATTTTTTCCCCCTTACGAATGTGAAGGTAATGCATTCGGTAGAAGATAAGGTCTTTTACGAACAGGGCTATGCAGCTGTTCACAGAGATTCAATTCTCCTGGTTTTCCCAGTCGAGGAAGGGAAAGAAGAGTAAAACAGCTCTAAATTCTTTGAGAAAAAAAGTTTCACATAAGAATATGGCGCTTAAGTAAAGTATATGGTAAGCATGTGATAAATTACACAAAGTTAAATAAGTTTTTTGTGGAGGTAGCGATTGTCATTTCCTAGAATTATTAAATCCGCACTTTTTCTCTTTATTTTTTGGTTAGTGCTTACAGGAAGTCTTGGATTTTTAAACTTGCTTCTTGGGCTTGTATGCTCTTTCCTGGTCGCTTACGGAGCGCATGTTTTATTAAGAGAGAATATTAGTAACTTGGAAGGAAGCCCTGCGATTCTGGTTAGGTTCGTTTTGTACTTGGTCTGGCTCTTGATTGAAATCATGAAAGCCAATGTAGACGTGGCGGAAAGGGTATTAAACCCACGTTTACCTATAGAACCCGCCATTGTTAAGTATCACTGTCATCTTAAGGATGAAGACCCTCAGACACTGCTGGCAAATTCAATAACTCTTACGCCGGGCACATTAACAATTAATGCCGATGAGAGTGGAGATTTTCTTATACACTGCTTAGCCGATAAACATGCAAAAGACTTGATGGAACGGAAGCTAGAGGATATGGTTACATGGGTTTTCAAAGGAGTGAGAAAATAAGTGCAAAACTTTTTTCTTGTGGTTGGATTAATCTTGATTGCGAATGCTTTCGTCTGCCTTTTTAGAGCGATTGTGGGTCCCACCCTTCCCGACAGGATAGTAGCGATTAATATAGTGGGAACGAAGACGTTAGTCGTCCTCGTACTCGTAGCTTATATTTTCGGACAACATATGTATATCGATACGGCTTTTGTCTACGCGCTACTTAATTTTATTGTTACGGTAGCGGTGTCTAGGTATCTTGAAATAGGGGGGCTACCCAGTGCTTGATATCATAATAAACACTCTGGTAATCATCTTTTCATGTCTCGGGATATTCTTTTTTCTCGTTGGGACCTTGGGTTTGGTTCGTTTGCCCGATGTTTATACTCGTCTTCATGCCAGCACGAAATGCGACACTTTGGGTGCCGGGTCCATTCTCTTTGCACTTGCCATCTATGAAAGGTTTTCTGTAAATGGTCTTAAAATGATTGTTTTGGCTTTTTTGGTTATGGTGATGAGTTCAACGACGGGTCACGCCATTTCCCGTGCGGCCTATAAAGTTGGTATTACGCCTTGGCGGAAGAGCGTTCCAACTGTCTTCCCTGAAGAGGAGGGCGAAAATGTTACGTAGTCTTGATGTCATACTCCTCGTGTTTTTACTGGTAACCGCAGTTGGGGTAGTTCGCACTAAGGACTTGCTTGGGGCTTCAATTATTTTCTCAGCGTATAGCTTTACCATGGCCATCGTTTGGCAACAATTAAGTGCGCCCGATTTGGCTTTGACGGAAGCGGCTGTTGGTGCTGGAGTTACTACCGTTCTATTTTTAATTACCATTAGTCGCACGGTTCGGAGGGAAGACGAATGAAGAAAGGTCTAGTAGTATTTGCCCTGTTTTTACTCTGGATTTTATTGGTATACACCGTGATAGTTTTACCTCCCATGGGGAGTCCCGAAAATCCAACAAATACACATATTATCCCACGGTATCTTGAAAAGGGGGTTGAAGAAGGGGGCGCCCACAATCTGGTAACGGGTATAATCTTGAATTACAGAGGATTTGACACAATGGGAGAGGTTACGGTAATTTTTGTCGCTCTCACTTGTGTATTAGCTGTTTTGGGTAGGGAAAATATTCTCCGTCATACGTCAAAGGCGGAAGTGTCATCTGTTGAAAAAAGTGTCATTGTCAAATGCGTCGTTCGCTTTTTGGCACCTTTTATAATTTTATTTGCCTTCTACATAATTCTTCATGGAGCCGAATCCCCGGGCGGGGGATTTCAAGGCGGGGCTATTTTGGGAGCGAGTGTTATCATCATCACTTTAACTTTTGGCTTTGCTCTTGTAGCCAAAAAGTTATCATTGAAGTACCGAGTGCTGTTTGAAAGTGCCGGGCCACTTAGTTTTTTTATTGCGGGCATGGTCGCTATATTCTGCGGTCAAAATTTCTTGACTTATTTGCTTCCATGCGTTGCCCACACCTATCAAGACTTTGTCCGTCACTTACTTCTTATCATGGTTGAAATAGGCATAGGCGTTGGAGGCGGAGCGGCAATTTCTTCAATATTTTTAGCGATGGAAAAGGTGGAAAAAGAATGAGTGTGAGTGAATTATTTTATAAGCTTAATGTCAATTTTAATTATGTGGTGGCTATGACGCTTTTTATAATCGGTCTTTATACCTTAATTTCAAAACCAAATCTGATTAAGAAGTTTATGGGACTGAATATTATGGAGACATCGATATTTCTCTTTATAGTTTCTAGTGGAGCAATAGCCGGGGGGAAGGCACCTATCTTTGGGGAAGGGGTAGGCCCCGAAACAGTTTTTGTTAATCCTATTCCCCAAGCTCTTATTCTTACAGGAATTGTTGTCGCAATGAGTACAACGGCATTGGCACTTTCCTTGATGATTAAATTATACGAGCAATGCGGAACTTTAAATGCAGATAAGTTAAAGGAGTTAAAGTAAAAGATGGCAGAATTTGCGCACCATTGTCCCGTTCTTATGGTAATTACTTTTCTAGCCGGAGCTGTTCTTACTCCTATAGTTAGTAAATCGAAAAAGAAATTTTCTTTCTGGTGGGCCTTCTTTGTTTCTCTCTTGGCTCTTCTCTTCTCTTCTTGTGCTGTTTGGTCACTGTACACAAAAGGTCCGATAAGTTACTGGCTAGGTGGCTGGGAGCCTCCTTATGGCATCGAGATTTACTTCGATTATATTTCCTCCATCACCTTCTTAATGACGGTCTTGGGTGCTCTCATTATTCTCTATTCGAAAAAGTATATTGAACATGATATTAAGGAAGAAAAATTACCCGTATATTACACTCTGGTTTTGCTTCTTTTGTGTGGCATGGTTGGTTTCTCAATTACAGGGGATATGTTTAACCTTTACGTTTTTCTTGAGATACTCTCACTCTCTGGCTATGCTCTAATTGCGATCACCGAGGAAAAACTTACCGCTATGGCAAGTTTCAAATATTTGGTCATGGGAGCCGTGTCCTCGATGTGTGTTTTAGCTGGAGTTGCTCTTCTTTACAATGTAACGGGGACCTTAAATATGAGCGATATGGCTCTTAGGTTGCAACAATTTGAGCCAATTGCAACATCATATATGGCTCTATGTCTGTTTGTTGTCGGGTTTTGCGTGAAAGCGGCCATGTTCCCCGTACACGTATGGCTCCCGGATGCTCACGCGTTGGCTCCTTCGCCGGTCAGTGCCTTGCTTTCAGGGCTTGTGATCAAGGTTGGCATTGTGGGGTTACTACGGGTTATTTATGGAATATACAGACTGGGAGGCGCTATTGATTTTACCACCGTGACCAATTTTATGGGTTGGCTTGCGGCGATTACCGTGTTAGTAGGTGCTTTCTTTGCGTTTTTCCAGGATGATATAAAGATGATTTTTGCTTACTCGAGCATATCTAATATTGGTTACATCATTATGGGTATAAGCTTGATCTCTTTCACTCAGCCAGAGAGAGGTTATCTTGGCATGGTTGGTGGATTAATCCATATCTTTAATCATGCGATAATCAAATCAACATTATTTCTATGTGCAGGTGCCATAATTTATAAAACCGGTTTTCGTAAATTGAGTGATTTGCGAGGAATAGGGAAGAAGATGCCTATCACGTGTGGGGCCTTAACTATCGCAGCTCTTTCAATCGCGGGAATTCCCCCAACGGCAGGATTTATCTGTAAATGGTTTATTGTTCTCGGAGCCATAGAATTTGGTCGGGGAATTTGGGCAGCCGCTCTATTGATAGGAGCGATATTTGTCTTTGCCTATTACATAAAGATAGTCAATGCGATTTTTTTCAGAGAGCCCGCTGAGCCCATCCTCGAAGTGGATGAAGCTCCTTTAAGTATGTTGATACCAATTGTGATTCTAGCAATAAGCTGCTTAGTGTTTGGCGTCTTTGCTTATCTGCCTCTGGCGGTCATAAAACCGGCTGCGGCAACAATACTTGGTTTACCGCCGACGTATATTCCCCCTGGGGGGTAAAGGAGGGTTATAAGATGATTGTCAATGATATCAGACCTTTGCTTGCGCCGATGATTTCAATTTTATGCGCCGTTTTAATTTTTTGGCGCGGAGGTAATGCTTTTTTAAGAAGATCGTTTAGTATATCAGCTGCCATTGTTAAATGGGTTGTTGTCTTTTCGATGCTTCAGGGTTCATTGGCCGGGAAGATTTATGTAACTGAGCTTATCCCTTTTGTCCCGGGTATTAGTTTTCTTTTGAGGGTCGATGGTTTGGGCATGTTCTTCGGGATGGTATCGTCAACTCTTTGGATTATAACTACTGTTTATGCTATAGGTTATATGGAAGGGGAGCACGCACGAAAAAGGTTCTTCGCCTTCTTTGCCTTATGTGTTTCGACCACGGTAGGAATAGCTTTTGCCGGAAACCTATTTACTCTCTTTGTGTTCTATGAAATGTTGACAGTCTGTACTTATCCACTGGTAATTCACGAGGAAACTCCCGAAGCGATGAGGGCTGGTAGAAAATATCTGGTATATACTCTCACGGGCGGTTCCTTAATTTTATTTTCTACGGCGTTGACTTTTTATTTGGCCGACACAGTAACATTTGCTGAGCCGGGTATCCTTTCAATAAGCAACGGGGTTGGTCTCCTGGCTGCAATGTTTGCTATGTTTATGCTCGGTTTTGGTGTAAAGGCGGCAATTATGCCCCTTCATGGCTGGCTGCCAAGTGCTATGGTTGCGCCTACACCCGTTAGCGCTTTGCTGCATGCAGTAGCTGTGGTAAAAGCTGGTGTTTTTGGAATCACTAGGATAATTTATAACATCTTTGGAGTATCAACATTGAAAGATATGGCTTTAGAGGGTATGGATGTGGCGAGTGTTTTAATGTGGGCGGCATTGATTACAATAATTTGTGCTTCTTTGATGGCCCTAATGCAAGATGGGTTAAAAAAGAGGCTTGCTTATTCGACTGTGAGTCAGCTTTCATACATTGTTTTAGGAGTCTCTCTTTTGACTCCAGATGGAGCGCTGGGAGGAATTGTTCATATTGCAAATCAGGCATTTATGAAGATAACGATGTTTTTTGTAGCGGGAGCAATCTATAAAAAGACACATAAGAAAAATATAAGCGAGATGCATGGCATAGGGCATAAGATGCCGCTAACCATGGCAACTTTTACCATAGCTTCTCTTGGCATGATGGGACTTCCACCAACGGCTGGGTTCATAAGTAAGTGGTATCTGTGCCTAGGTGCGCTGGATGCTGGTAAAATGGTAGTTGTGGTCATCTTGTTGTTGAGTTCTTTCTTAAATGCCGCGTATTTTTTGCCGATTGTTTATAGGGCCTATTTTATGAAGCCGCAAGATGGAAACTTAAAGACAGATGAAGCTCACTGGACGCTCCTTGTTCCATGTGTTATCTGTGCGCTTTATGTTATTGCCCTAGGCCTATTTGCGGATTTACCGTTTGTTCCTCTAGCGCTAGCTCGTGGAGCCGTGACAGGATTTTTTGGATTATAAACAAAGAAGGCTATTTATAAGATGAGTCTTATTTGGAGGTGTCTAAGATGCATGAAGAAGTAAGTTCTATTCTTCCAGTTTTGGCTGTATCTATCCCTGTATTGTTCTCAATTACAATTTTTTTACTAGGGAAGGAGTACGATTGTTGGAGAGGTTGGTTAGCTGTTGCAGCTTCCGCGGTCACACTGTTTATTGTGCTGTTGATGTTGCCCGGTTCTTTAAAAGGAACAATTTTTGAAACTCATTTAATGATGATTGTCCCGGGAATTTGGATGTTCCTTCGGGTTGACCAGCTAGGGTTGGTGCTGGCGCTGGGTGCGGCGACGCTTTGGTTCCTGTCGAGCATGCATTCAATTGGTTATATGGAGGGGGCACATGCTCAAAAACGGTATTTTAGCTTTTTGACTCTTTGCCTTGCGTGGACTGTGGGAGTTGCGGTTTCAGGGAACTTCTTTACGTACCTGATATTTTACGAACTATTTTCCATATCCACGTATCCTCTTATTGTTCATGAGGAAACTCCCGATGCATTGGCTGCAGGTAAAAAGTACATGATATATATATTGGTGGGCTCGTCGTTTGTTCTATTTGCTATCATTTATACGTATTTCTTGGCGGGAACGTTAACACTAAGCCAAGCGGGGATACTTTCACTTGCGGAGCACGGTCGAGTTCCCTTGCTCATCCTTTTCTGGAGTTACATGATTGGTTTTAGCGTAAAGGCGGCAGTTATGCCTCTTCATGGTTGGGTTCCTGATGCTCACCCGATAGCCCCCGCTCCTTTTAGCGCGATACTTTCCGGCATAATGGTTGCCGTAGGCGCTTTCGGAATAATGAGGGTCGTTTTAAATGTCTTTGGGCCTACCTTAGTACAAGAGCTGGGGACAGGGTTAATTATGGCCTATATTGTCTCCTTCACCATTATTGTCTCATCAATCCTTGCCTTAGACCAAGATAATCTGAAACGACGATTGGCTTATTCCACCATTGGGCAGATGGGTTACATTATTCTTGGTACCGTTCTGCTGACAACTTATAGCGTCTGGGGTGGCGTTCTTCACATCGTAAATCATGCTTTTATGAAAGGCACATTGTTTTTGTGTGCAGGTACTATTATTAAACAAACCGGCAAAAAGAACGTTAGCGAGATGCGTGGCATTGGGAAAAAGCTCCCCATAACTATGGGGGCATTCACCATTGCTGCATTGGGTATGATAGGGGTGCCTCCGCTTGTGGGCTTCATAAGTAAGTGGTATCTCTGTATAGGCTCCTTAGAGGCCGGGGAGATCATCTTCGTAATTGTTTTGTTAATAAGCTCGCTTTTAGGGGCAGCATATTTTCTTCCCATCGTTTATACCGCTTTCTTCCAGAAATCCGATGAGGAAGTGCTCGGCGAAGAACATGGTGGCCATGCGGCGGTTGCGGTTGACCCAAAGGGCAAGAAACAGTTAGAAGCACCGAGGGTTATGGTGGTTCCCGTTGTTCTTGGAGCTATGGGAGTTATTATCGTTGGGTTATTTGCGGATTTGCGATATTTTCCGCTTTCGATTGTAAAGGTTGCTGTGAGCTTTTTCGTGAAGTAACATTCTTTGATTGAGAGGTATTGGATTGTTGAAAAAATTATTTGTGCTCACCCTTGTAGTGGCTATTGTTTTTCTATTCACTGCTGTGGTTTTTGCTAGTTCAGAGGTAACCGAAACACATGATCATGTCGAGGAAGTTGCTACGGAGCATGTAGAAGAAGGGCATGCCGAAGAAGAACATCACGGAACTCCCGTCACCTATTATGTACAGTGGTTTTTCATTTTCGCCATTTTAGGGATGGCTCTGCAGTATGCAGTTAAATTTCGAAAGTATGGCCAAAGCGGGAAAGAAAGTTTGTTTGTAGCATATGCAATTGTTGGAATGGTGTTTTTGGTATTCTTTCTTAGCTATACGATGATGGACTACCATGAGCTTTTGTTACTAGGTTTTTTGAGATTGCTTCTGTTGTTTATTAGCGGAGCTCTTGTGACTTTCTATGGTGTTCTTGGTAGACACGATGAAGCTCATCATTAAAATTAATTAATCGGGGGATGAAGTTTATGAGTCATTTGGAAGTAGTAATGCCTTTAACAAGCAAAGTTAGCGGTGTTGCTGTCCTTCCTTTCATAGTATGCATGGTGCCAATCATCGGAGCGATTATTGCTGGGCTGGTGGGCAAAAAAGAGAAATTGCGTGACGCTGTTACGGTTGCAACGACCTTTATCGCTTTTGTGCTACTTCTTTTTATGTATGGACCCGTTATAAACGGTGTTCATATTGGTGGGCATTTTTATAAAGGGATAGAATACAGCATTAAGGGAATTCTGGGAGCGGGGTTTAGGGTTGACCCCGTAAGTTTAACCATAGCACTCATTACTTCCTTCCTTTGGTTTCTTTGCTCTATATATGCAATAAGCTATATGTCACACGAGCATGCCAGGACCAGATTTGCAATCTTCTCTTTATTAACTTTGGGCGTTGATTTGGGTGTTTTACTTGCTGCAGACTTCTTCTCCTTGTTTGTCTTTTTTGAGCTTTTGGGAATTTTTTCTACCATGCTCGTCATCCACGAGGAAGATGAGCAAGCTTTAAACGCTGGTAAGCTTTATCTATGGTTTTGTATGATATTTGGTTTAGTGCTTTTGGCTGGGATCGTTCTCTTGTTTGCCTACACTGGCACAGTGGATATTAAACCCATGGCGGAACTTCTGGAAAAGGCCATGCCTACTTACTTGCGCTATATAGTTGCCACATTATTTATTATGGGTTTTGGGGCTAAGGCGGGAATTTTCTTTCTACATGTTTGGCTACCCGAAGCTCACCCTGTAGCCCCGACTCCAGCTAGCGCATTGCTTTCGGGAGTTATGATAAAGGCAGGAGCTTATGGAATTTTAAGAGCGGTAAACACTCTTTATGCTCCGATGGCGGCTGAGTCTCCTGAGGCCGCTGTTGTTCACGCAGCGGCCCAATGGACGACAAAAACCAGTTTAGGTTATGCACTCATTTGGCTTGGTGTCATAACCATGTTTTTCGGCGTGGTTAACGCTTTGCTCTCGCACAACTGCAAAAGGATGCTTGCCTATCACAGCGTTTCTCAAATGGGATATATCGTTTTTGGTCTCGGTTGTGCCGCCTATCTTGGAGCGGAAGGAGCAATGGGACTTGCGGGGAGTCTCTACCATATAGTCAATCACGCTCTCTTTAAAGCATCGCTATTTTTATGTGTGGGCGCCGTCTATTTCAGAACGCGTGAACTTGATATGTATAAACTGGGTGGTCTGTGGCGGAATATGCCCTTTGTAGCGGTTGCTTGCCTAATAGCGGTTTTTGGAATTGCGGGTGTGCCCTTTTTTAATGGTTTTGCCAGCAAAACCCTTCTTCATCACTCCATTTTTGAGGCATGGGAACATTCTGCAGTTTTTTCTTCGTTTTCACAACGTGACCCACTTCTTTTAGTGGCCGAGATGTTCTTTATGCTAACGGCATTTGGTACTTTTTGCTCCAACTTTAAGATGTGGTTGTTTGTTTTCATATGGAAACGGCCCGAGAAATTTAAGGATGTGAAATCAGAACCTATTTATATGAGAATCGTGTTAGTCACTCTTTCGGCGGCAATACTATTTATTGGACTAAGGCCAAATTGGATGTTAGAGAAATTTATAGGACCAGCTCTCGCTGGTTTTGGTTATGACGCTAGCTCTCATGCTTATCATATTCTCTATAATATTCATCTGCCTGAGGGTATTCGCTCTACAATCCCTCTCTTGTATGACCCTCGAAATTTATCAATTTTTGGTAACCCAGAGGTGTTACACAACCTTTTGGGCGGAGGAATGGCTGTTTTGGGTGGTGGAATGTTCTTTGTTTTGGGCTACAGATTGGGCTGGTTTCACGTTAAGGTTCCCGAATGGACCTCGGTAAAATACTGGTATTTGAAGCTGGCAACTGGATTTCTTGCTCTTCCCGGAAAATTGGGCATTTTAATAAAACAATCTCGTCGAAGGGTTGCAACATATCTCTTAAAAGGAGAAGAGGGAAGAAGAAAAGAGATAGTTTTAAAATTAGCAGATGCTCTAAACGAACAGAAGGAAAGGCTGGAGAAGTTAAGAGCTATTAGAGATGCTGTGTCGAAACTGGACCGGGGAATAAAACGATTAGACAGAACAGACCTTTATCATTTGAGAAAAGTTTTCAGGATGATAGAGGAACCTTTAGTTATCTATGAAAACTTAAGCAAGACGAATTTGGATACATTGAGGGACGCGGTAGCTACCATGGAGGCCAGTCCCGAACAACTTAGCAAAGAGGATGTTTATTGGCTGCGCAGATTGCTCTTCCTTTCCGAGAGAGCGTTGGTTAAAGAACATAAGGTGGGTGAGGAAAAATTAATAAGAATGCAAAGGGCTGGTTTTAAACTTCAAGCAGCGAGCGAGAGAATAGCTAAAGAGGAATTAGAAAAACTGCGCCAGGAAGCTACTTCAAGGTCAATTTCGCTTGAAGAATTGCTGGCGGAAGAGGAGAAACTTCGTAAAATAAGTTTATCTGCTCTAATTAAATTAAGAGAGACAGGCCCCAAGGTGGAAGAAATATCTGCTTCCAGCATCTTCCCATTTGATAAATTACGAGAGGGAGAGGAGCAAATTCGCGATGTAAGCATGGTTGGTCTGAGTAGATTGGCTAAGTTGAGTCACAGCGTGGAAAATATTATTCAAGAGGAAAGAATGGAGCCCGTTCTTCAAAAGGCTTTTTTTGAGTATAGAAGGATGCAACTCAGTTACAGAGTTATAACTGGTGGTGTTTTTAGAGAGATGTTCGGTTGGGTGCGCCGAATGATTGTGGCGATGATGATGGTGCTTTCCGAAGAAAAGTTTGGCAGTATTGAACAAGCTATTTTTACGTCGATGGATATTGAAGACACGAGGGATGCTATTCGTTCCTATACCAGGGATATTGGATTTAATGTATTGGTTTTAGTTGGAATGTTAATATTGCTCTGCGGCTTGTTGCTGTGGGGGAATATCTAGCTTAATGCAACAATCTTTCCTTCTCGCAAGGGTTGACCTAATAAGAGATTATCGCTATATTGAGTAATTAAAAGAAATATTAGTATGAACTAATTTTACTAAAAGTTGCGGTAGGGTAAAGCTATCTTAGGAGGAGAAGACTGTGGGAAAAGAGAATTATATCAGAGTGCCAATAACTATGCCAGACGATATGGTAAGCTATCTTGAGGAGAATAGTCTGAAATCTAAAGTCACCGGGGGGCACAAACTAGCAAATACTGAAATTGTAAGAGCTGCAATAAATGCTATAAGGAAGCTTGATATAGATTACACGGCTGTTAAAGACGAAGATGATTTAAGGAATAGAATTTTAGAGGCCAAGGCAAGTTATTCTACTAAGAAGTAATAAGATTTTGAGAGAGTAATCATGAAAAATTGTTGGGATTTAAAAGGTTGCCCCGCAAGTCACTATATGAGTTGTGCGGCATACGCAAAGAGGAAGAATTGCTGGGAAGAGAGAAATGGCTGTTTGTGTAAGGTTTATTCGAGTTGCGAAGATTGTCCGGTCTTTATAAAACAT
Source organism: Actinomycetes bacterium (assembly GCA_030614255.1). Taxonomy (GTDB): domain Bacteria; phylum Actinomycetota; class Aquicultoria; order UBA3085; family Oleimmundimicrobiaceae; genus JAUSCH01. The sequence continues at coordinate 68,365 of JAUWKI010000002.1, read as the reverse complement.
AACGAAGATATTGGGGTGACCGGAAAGGAAGTTTAGCAAAAAAACCTACATAGATTTTAAAAAGAAGATCAATTTTTGATCTTCTTTTTGTTTTTTTGGGGGAACAAAGAGAAATGAAAATCGATGTCATTACTACCAAAAAAGAATTTGAAGCTATTAGAGAGAGATGGGGTGCTTTGCTTGCTAATAGCGGAGGGAATATATTCCAAACCTGGGAATGGCAATGGTCGTGGTGGAAATATTATGCTAGAGATAAAAAGTTATATATATTAGTTGCTACGGAGAAGGATTTAGTCGGCATAGCTCCTTTTTGCTTGAGTAAGTCATATTATGGATTGCCAATTAAGGTGCTTTCTCTTTTAGGAACCGGTCCTTCAGATTATGGAGGATTTATTGTCTTGCCTGAAAAGAAAGAAAGGTTTATCGAGGAGTTGCTCAAACATCTTTCCACAACATATGTAAATTGGGACGTTGTGGACTTACAACAACTACCGGAAGATTTGCCCTATGTTGATCTCTTTAAATCTTTAATTAAAGGGAGTGGTTTTGGGGAGGTGGGACTTTTTCAGGATGATTCACTCACGCTTTCACTGCCATCCAATTGGGATGAGCTTGCGGGGACATTAAGTAAAAAGTTTCGACATAACTTAAGTTATTGCTCCAGACGTATTTTTAAAGAGCACAAGGTCGATATCTACAACTTAAACGAAAGAGCCGATGACGTTGTTTTTGGGATGAATGTTCTTTTTAATCTTCACCAGAAGAGATGGCGAGCAAGAAAATTACCGGGGCTTTTTTGGAGCAAGCGATATCGAGCTTTTCATTCTGATATAGCAAGTCATTTTTATAAGAAAGGTTGGTTGGCCTTATATCTTTTGAAGCTGGACGATGAAGCGGCGGCTTCATTATATGGTTTCGAGTACGATGGCCGTTTCTATTATTATCTTGGTGGATTCGATCCACGTTGGGAGCATTTAAGTATAGGGACATTTCTTACAGGTGAAGCAATCCGTGATTCAATAGCAAAGAAGTTTTCTTATTTCGATTTTTTAAGAGGCGGGGAGAAGTACAAGCTAAAATGGAGGGCAGTTTCTCATAAGAACATGCGTTTCTTAATCTGCAAAGAAAATGGTTGTTTAAAAACCGCTGTTCTCCCGCCGCGTCTTGCCATGCAACTTTTAGATTGCGAAACAGAAGTTTTAAGGAAAGCCAAAAATAAATTGAGGAAGGTTTAGTGGGTCGGTATTCGAGGAAAAGTTGTGTAAAAAATTAAATTGGACATCAAGCAAATTTTAAAAAACCTGTCTCTCCCAGAAAACCCATTCCTTTCTCAATGACCCCCTTGAAGTCATTGATATATCTATATTCTTCAAGTGGGCCACACAGTTGGCTTGTTTCATTCTTTATCGGCCTTAAAAGGCTATCTAAATTTTTGTCATGTTTTCCTATAAGCCGATGTCTTATTTTTACTTCAGTTTCTATGATAAATTTGTCATACTGTTTAAAGGAGATGACTTCAAATATTTTGGAATTTCTTATTGTGCACTTGATAGTTATGACCATTTCCCCAATTTGGAATTCCAATTGTTTTGTCTTTACCAAGTGTGCAAACTGAGCGTTGCTGGTTCTAATTTCAGTAAATTGTTTCATATTTCTTCCCCATTATTAGTAAATGCGATATGGAAATATAAACTCTTGTTCAAAAATTTTTTAATTAGCGGGATGTGGCAGGAAAACTTTTTTTTTTGAAGAATATCACTTGTAAAGATATATAAAGTAGTAGAGTAGTTAGCTATGAGGGGGATAGAGTTATTATGGAAAAAGAAAAGATTCTTGTTGTAGATGATGAAGTAGACATAGTTAGATTGATTACATTAAAACTCGCAAATGAAGGTTTTAAGGTAATCGGGGCCGGGGATGGGGAAGAAGCTCTCAAAAAGGTCGCTGAGGATAAGCCCGATTTAATAATTTTGGATATAAGCATGCCGAAGATGGATGGTTGGGAGGTATGTGAAAAGTTAAAAGCAAAACCTGAGAGCAAAGATATACCGATAATAATGCTAACCGCCTTAGGTTATATAGCTGAGGAGTTTAAAGGATTGCAACTAGGAGCGGTAAGATATCTTAAAAAACCCTTTGATACTGATACGTTGGTTACAACTGTTTACCAGGTGCTAGAAGAGAGTAAATGTTAAATAGTCCTCTTTCTTTTCTAAAGTGCATCTTCTTTATGTAAATGGTCTAGTTGTTCTCGCAATCGTAAAACAGCTTTTGTGCGTATTTGAGATACTCTTGATTCTGAGAGATTTAAAACTTTACTCGTTTTTTTCAGTGTAAGCCCATCATAATAATAGAGCGCTATAACAATTTGCTCTTGCTCCGTGAGATGTTCGATACTTTTTGCAAGAGCATCCTTGATATCTTTTAGCTCTATGGCATTAGAAGGTCTATCTGCCTCTTTGTTCTTCAGCTTTTCTCCTATAGTAACCTTAGATCCCTCATCTTTAATTACAAAACTTTCAAGCGAGAGCAACGATATTTTGCTTATCTCGCAAAGCAAATTATTAAAATCTTTCATATCCATACCAAGCTCTTTGGCCACTTCCTCATTTTTTGGGGCGTGTCCCAGGCGTTTTTCTACTTCTGCATATGCTCCCATCATTTTTTTTGCTTTTTGTCTGAAAGAGCGAGGGGCGTGGTCGCTTATTCTCAGTTCATCTATGATAGCTCCTCTTATGCGGGGTATTGCGTATGTTCCGAACTTAATTCCCCTGTTATAATCAAATTTTTCTATAGCATCTATCAAACCAATAATTCCGTAGCTTAAAAGGTCATCTTCCTCGATATCAGAAGGCAACGTTCTCCCCGTTCGTTCAACTACGTATTTAACTAGTGGCATGTATTGTACAATTAATCTTTCGCGAGCGTCTTTATCTCCACATACTTTATATTGACTCCACTCGTTTTGCGGCTTAAACGTTTCCACTTCTCATCCTCCATTTTGCGAAATGTTTTGCGCTGAGCAATAAATTGTAGTTACAATTCATTTACCGGGCTACTGCTATCAAATGTGTTGTTGGATGAATTTTTAAGAACGAAATTGTTTTAATCTGAGGGGGCCCAATATAAAGACCGCCTAGTCCCGAACATAATTTAGGAAATAAAACTTCCACCATCCTCGAAATGAGGAAAATGGAGAAGAAAATTATCAATATCCCCGATCTTGGCCAGTGAGTTATCTGCGCTCCTCCTAACCAGTCTAAGTTATTTTCAATATTAGCTTAAACACAAAATATGTCAAGAGAATTGTGACAACATACAAGATGTTGTGGATTCTCGGTAAAAAAAATGAAATTTGAAAATTTTATAAAAGACCTGAACTGTCTATGCCAACATGTCAATATTATTTGAGTTGTGTTATCTTATTTTGACGACACATGGTTAGATATGAGGTAATTTAGCATCCACAAGCAGCGTGAACTATTTGTTTAGGTTGTAATAATTGGTTTAAAGGTGATTGTTTTGAGTAAAAAAATACGGGTTCGTTTTGCTCCGAGCCCTACCGGAGTATTGCACATCGGGGGGGCAAGAACTGCTCTTTATAACTGGCTTTTTGCCAGGCATCACGGTGGCAAGTTTATCTTAAGGATAGAGGATACTGACAGAAGCCGTTCTACGGAAGAGGCCACTAGTGCAATCATTTCGTCTCTTAAATGGCTGGGACTGGATTGGGACGAAGGCCCTGAGGTCGGGGGCTCCTATGGGCCTTATCATCAAACGGAACGTCTGTCTTTTTATGAAGAAGCTGTTGCTGAATTGCTTAAGGCGAGGATGGCTTATAAATGTTATTGTAGCCCGGAGGAATTAGAAGAGCGGAGAAAGTTGGCTTTAAAATCGGGCAAACCTCCGGGCTATGATGGTCGGTGCAGAAAACTTACTGAAAAGGAGCAAAAAGATTATGAAGAGGAAGGGCGAAAATGTGCCATCCGCTTCGCTTGCCCGAAAGAAGGGGAAACAATTGTCTCGGATACCATAAGAGGGGACGTTGTCTTTCAGAATACTGTTTTAGAGGATTTCATTCTCGTCAGGGCAAACGGTCTTCCAACATATAATTTCGCTGCCGTTATCGATGACGCCGCCATGAAAATAACACATATAATAAGAGGTGTTGACCATCTAACAAATACACCGAAACAAATTCTTCTATATGAAGCGCTCGGTTTATCAGTTCCGGTCTTTACTCATCTGCCGATGATCTTGGGTTCCGATGGAAAACCTTTAAGTAAACGCCACGGAGCCACATCGGTGGAGGAATATAAGAAAGATGGCTATTTGCCGGGGGCGATACTAAACTATCTTGCTCTCTTGGGCTGGTCTTACGATGAGAAGACGACCATATTCTCAGTCCAAGATTTAATAGAAAAATTTACACTTGATAAAATTACTAAAAACCCCGCTATTTTTGATAATATCAAACTTCAGTGGATGAACGGATGTTATATTCGTGAATTATCGGTTGATAAGTTGATGGATTTGCTGATTCCAATCTGGGTTGATGCCGGCTTTTTTGCAAAACCCTCTGATTTCGGGATTGGTAATCTTAAAACGATAACTGCTTTGGTGCAAGAGCGGATAAAGTGTTTAACAGATGTTTTGGAACTTACAGACTTCTTCTTTAAAGAGGAGATTGGAATTGATCCTAAAACAGCAGATAAGGTATTAAAGAACCCGGAAGTTTCGAAAGTGCTTGAAGCCGCGCATGAAAAGTTAAAGGAACTTGAAAAATTTGATACCGAGAATGTGGAAGCCGCCTTGCGCTCTATTCCTGCAGAGCTTGATGTAAAGCCGAAACTTGTCTTTCAACCGATTCGGGTTGCCGTAACCGGAAGAACAGTAAGCCCTCCGCTTTTTGAAACAATTGAAGTGCTTGGAAAAGAAAAGACATTAAAGAGAATAGAATTGGCACAAGAGGCAACTGAAGAGCGAGAGGGTAATGGGTAAAGGGGATAGGGGTAAGGATTAAATAGAAATTAAGTTGTAATTAAGTGGAGATTAAGTGGTAATTGGTGGAAATTTCAGTTAGTTACCATAAATTACTATTAGTTTCAATGAATTACCATTAATTTCAATATCAACACTCAGTAGAAATCAAGTAGAGAGATTAGAGCAACACTTCCCCGTCATTATGCCTGCCCGCCTCTGGCGGGAGGAGCCGTTAGGCGACGCGGCAATCTCAAGAAGGACTTGGAACTTAATTTTATGATAATATTTATACTTGGTTATAGTGGGGAGTCGTCTAGTGGTAGGACACGGGGCTCTGGATCCCGTTGCGAGGGTTCGAATCCTTCCTCCCCAGCCAACATTCTTTAATCCTCAATGAAAAATGAAATTACTCTATCGCTTTGGCGAAATCTAGCTGGAAAATTCATATGAAAATAATATTTTAGTTTGTGGTTCATGTAGTCCCTACCGCTTATGCTTTAGCACAGACTTCCTTTGGAGCTTTAGTAATAAAGGTTATTCCTGAAGCAATAATACAAAGAACTGCTGCAATCAAGTAAGCCGTTGAGTAAGAACCGGTAGCATCGACAATTTTTCCCGCAACCAGTGAGCCGAATACGCCTCCAACGCCCCAGGCTGTAAAGACTAGGCCATAGTTGACGCCAAGATTCTTAGTGCCAAAGTAGTCTGCGGTAGCTGCGGGGAACAATGATAAATTGGCGCCGTAGTTAAAGCCGATTAAAGTAGCGGAAACAATTAAAAGGATTGATGTGGTTGATATGGCCAAGACCCCCATCATCAGCGCTTGAAACAGAAAAACCAGAAGCATTGTGCGGGTACGGCCTAGTTTATCAGAAACACTGCCAACGATGATTCGACCGGAAGCGTTACCAATGGCCAAGATGGCAACCAAGAGGAATCCTAGATTAACACCGGGTAGTTGAGCAGCGGAGATTTTGGCCAAGTGACCAATAATCATAAGGCCCGCAAATGCAGCGAAGGCATACATTAACCATAGTAAGTAGAATTGGGGAGTCTTAATCATTTCGTGCCAGTCATACTCGTGTTTTTTAGAGCTAGCCGTGGTTGAAGCCGAAGAAGCTGACATACCGGCAGGAATGTATCCAGATGGGGGATTGTTTAAAAATTGAGATAATCCAACTGTTATGATGAAGAAAGCGATACCGAGAATCAAAAAAGTTTGGTTGATGCCGAAATTCTTCAACAGAGCTTCGGTGACGGGAGCAATATAAACGGAAGCAAGACCAAAGCCGCTAACCACTATCCCCGTGATAAGACCTTTTTTAGCTGGCGGGAACCACTTGATTGCCGCTGGTGTTGCAGAAGCATATCCAAGACCGATGCCCGTGCCCGCTAGAATTCCAAAACCAAAAATCATCAAGGTCATATTACCTTTTGTGGCAAAACTGGCAAGAATCATGCCAAGGCCTGTTAGGGCGCCACCAACGGAGGCGACAATGCGCGGACCCAATTTATCCTGCGCGCGACCGGCAAAAACCATCATTATTGCAAAAACACCACAGGCAATCGCGTAGGGCATAGAAGCGTTTGATGAAGACCAACCCCAGTCAGTTGTCATTTTTTTGGCGATGATGCTCCAAGTATATAAGACACCGAGAGCCAGGTTAATTCCAGTACCTGCCAGGGTGACGGTCCAACCTCGATTTTTGGAAAAGCTAGAACTCATGAAAATCCCCTTTCTGTTAATATAAATGAGCTTAAGATTTAAAATGTTGCGATAAAGTTAGCTTATAACAATAGCAAAATAAAGAGAAAATCAGCAAGTGGTTATTATTGAAGTTAAAAGGTTTAATTATGTCATAAGTGGAAAATCTCATTTAATAATTATCTGGCTGATTGGCAAATTTAAAAATTTCTCTTTTAGGAGTTCCTCGTGAGAGCCAACAACTTTTCTCGATGGAATTTCCCAAAAGGATATATTCAGTAAGTTTCAATAGTTTTAGGTGTTTAAGTCCAAGTTTAATAAAGTGGTAAAATGAAAAGCTGAGAGCATAAAGGTGATTAGAGTTTAAATAGAAAAAAGTGCTTTGAAATAAAAGTATAATTAGCGAGTAATTATGTATTTTTGGGGAGATTTAATGTGAGCGATGGCTATAAAAATTATGTGTTCAGAGTCGGTATTTTTCTAAGTATAGCAATAATTTTCTTAGGTGCGTTTGGCATGTTCCAGGCGGCAAAGAGTGGAGGATATGAGTCGATAAGAATTTTCTTGGTTGATTTATTCAATCTCTTATTGCTTTTAGCAGTTTTGCTGTCGGCCTTGGCAGCCGCTTATTTTTTAAATAAGCACTCGACGGAACATGATAGAAAAGAGAAAGAGTTGGAAGAAAGTCAAAGGAACTTAAAAAAGAAGAAAGACTAAAGAAATTTTGAAATCTAAGGAACTGGATTTACTATGAGCTCCGTTTAAATATCGAGGACGAATGAAGTTGTCAATTATTCTTTAAAAAGTTATACTTTTCGTTGTAATTTCTTTCAAGATATCATCCCTCCATAAAATTGGGTTAATCTTTGGAAGTAAAAGTGCAGTTAGTGGCGCATTCGTCTAGTGGCCTAGGACACCGCCCTCTCAAGGCGGAGATCACGGGTTCGAGCCCCGTATGCGCCACCATTCGGCTCACTTTGTTCGCTCATGGTAAGCCAATTTATCATACTTGAGGCGAAGAATGCCCTTCCGTAACTCGTAAGAGTGAAGAAGGGCTAATTTTATGAATTCGAGCTTCGAATGGTAAACTATCCTTTGCTAAAGTATTAGTTCATGTTTAGAACCTGAGTTTTTGCAAACGAATCCAAAGGCCTCTTCGTTTCCTTACCCTTTTAATAATTTCTATTATCTAAATGGCGATTTTACGTTATTCTGAGGGAGGAGGAAAGGATGTTTCTAATGGTTAAATCCACAACCATTGAGATTGATGGCATAGGCCCCGTGCTTTTTGAGCGAAGTAAGCGGGCCAAACATTTAAATATTACAGTAAAGCCATTTAAAGGGGTTCGGGTCGCAATTCCTTATGGTTTATCCTTCAGAAGAGCTGAGAAGATTGTTTATTCCAGAGTCACCTGGATACAAAAGCATCTGAATAAGATGAAACAGGTGGAGCAGGAGCACATCTCTTTTTTAAACAACTCTATCAGTATTGACAGGGTTAAAGCAAAGGAAATGCTTATCAATAGATTAAATGAGCTGGCAGAGAAACATGGTTTTATCTATAACAAGGTATTTATTCGGAATCAAAGGACCCGGTTAGGCAGTTGCTCTTCCAAAAACAACATCAATCTTAATATGAAACTGGTGTATCTGCCAGACGAATTAATTGATTATGTAATCCTTCACGAGCTTGTTCATTTAAAAATAAAGAATCATAGCAAGAGCTTTTGGGTAGAGTTGGATAAGTTTGTTGGGGGCGCGAAGGCCCTTAGGTCAAAAGTGAAAGAATATCGGTTAGGATTGATTTAGAAAATTTACTAATTAAAAAGTAGACACATCGTCTTTTCACTTGGCATTGATGAAGAGGGCATTGGCTGGGATTCTGCTACTAGGACGGTAACAATTGAATACTAATAACCATTTAAGTAAATTATCACCTCTCCTTTTTACTTCTTCCTTGTCAAATTTTCTCTGTTAATTTAAGATTAATGGAAATGAAGAAATTTATCAGTTTTACCTCGGATTTTGGTTTTGAAGATGGATGGGTCGGCGTTTGTAAGGGTGTCATCTTAAATATAGCGCCGGGTGCTCAAATAATCGATATAAGTCACGGTATCCCAAATTTCAATATCAAAAAAGCTTCTTTTGTTCTGTCTTCCAGTCTTCCCTTTATGCCGCTAGGTGTCCATTTGGCGGTCGTGGACCCGGGAGTTGGTACCGAAAGACGTTCTATCGTTTTAGAAGTTGCGCGCGGCGATTATCTGGTTGGGCCGGACAACGGACTCTTAATTCCTGTAGCGGAAGGACTGGGGGGAGTGGCTAGAGCAATTGAAATTAGCAATGATGAATATATCCTCAAACCTACTTGCCCTACTTTTCATGCGAGAGATATATTTGCTCCTGTCGCCGGTCATTTGGCTAATGGTGTAAACTTGGAGGATATTGGAGTCGAGATATCAAGTAATAGTTTGAGCCAGGCGCCATGGAAAGAAACGGTTGCTTCAAGAGAAGGCAAAATTGAGTGTGAGATTGTAGATATTGATAAATTTGGGACAATCCATTTAAATATTTCAGGCAAAAAATTGGTTGAACTGGGTTTATCTTACGGGGCAATTATTGAAATTTCATGGCGGGAGGAAAGTGCGGTAATACCTTTTTGTCGTACCTTCGGGGATGTTTTAACTTGTAGCTCTTTAGTTTTGATTGACTCTACCAATTATCTTAGCTTAGCTATCAATGGAGGTAATGCTGCCAGTTTTTTTGGCTTAAAAGAAGGAGATAAGGTAGCTATTAAAATTTCTAAAAGGAGTTGCTTATGAAATCAGATATTCTTCACGAAGAAGTCGCATCAAAAGTTAAGAAGATAGATAGGGCCGATATTGTCGTTGGAATCCCAAGTTATTACAACGAAAGAACGATTAACAAAGTTGTGACTGCCATTGGAAAAGGTTTGACTACTTATTACCCCGATCTTAAGGCGGTTATTGTTAATTCGGATGGTGGCTCTAAAGATAGGACGCGTGAAATATTCTTAAAAACACCCGTTGCAGACGGAATAGATAAGATTACTACTTGTTACAAGGGGATACCGGGGAAAGGCAGCGCTTTGAGAACCGTTTTTGAGATTTCGGAAAGATTAGGGGCAAAGATGTGCTTGACGATGGATGCTGATACTCGTAGCATAACTCCCGCTTGGGTGAGAGCGTTGGCTGAACCCATCTATCTTCACAGCTATGGCTATGTTGCCCCTTATTATTTAAGGGATAAGCATGACGCCACGATAACAAATTCACTTGTCTACCCGCTTACTCAAGCTCTATATGGTTTAAGGATAAGACAGCCAATCGGAGGCGATTTTGGCCTCTCCGGTGGATTAATCACCGCGCTTAATCATCAGCGTTTATGGAATTATGACACCGATGTTTCAAGATTTGGTATAGATATATGGATGACCACCACAGCTATTACTGAAGGGTTTAGGATTTGCCAGGCATCTCTTGGAGCCAAGGTTCACGATGCGAGAGACCCCGGTAAAGACATTAGCCCGATGTTTAAACAGGTTACCGGCACCCTTTTTAGTTTAATGAGAAGATATAAAATGAAGTGGGAGCTGGTTAAGGCAAGTACGGAAGTAAGAGTTATAGGCAAGTTCCACTTTGTTGAGCTTGAAGAAATAAAGGTGGCTACCCCTGAGTTGATTGAAAAATTTAGACAAGGGAGCTTCCAGTATAGAGAATTATGGAAAGAGATTCTTTCCGATAGGAATTTTCGCCAGGTGAATCATCTCGCGCGGCTTAAGAACGACGGTTTTAATTTTCCTGCCGATTTATGGGCAAGAATAGTTTACGATTTTGCCGTTGCGTATTGTTTTGATGGAGATGAAGATAAAATATTGATGAGCTTAATACCTCTTTATTACGGAAGAACGGCTGCCTTTGCTTTAGAAGCGAGTGTTGTTTCTGAGGAGTTAGCAGATGCTGTTGTCGGGGGAGTGGCGAGCATTTTTGAGAGAATGAAGCCGTATCTTTTGAGAAGATGGGCAAAAGCCGAAAGAGAACAGGCGGGAAGCGAATAAATGGGCTATAAAGCAGTTTTTTTCGATGCAGGGAATACGTTACTATATCCCCATCCTTCTGTTGGGGCAGTTTGTCTTGAGGTTATGTGCAGATATGGTTACAAGGCAAGCTTGGATGAGATTTCAAGGGCTTTGCAAATGGCCGATGAATATTATGAGCAAAGATATGAAAAAGATGACTCTTTCTGGATGAACGAAAAAGAGGCCGTTACTATGTGGGAGGACTTTTACGAGCTTCTCCTTCGCGAAGTGGGTGTTGACGGCGATGCTCGGGTGATAGCCCGAGCAATCTACGATGAGTTTGGGAGGAGAGAGAGATGGAAGTCTTACTCAGATGTTGTTCCCGCGTTTAAGGAGTTTAAATCGAAGGGGATTAAACTTGGGATAATTTCAAACTGGGATAGAAGGTTGCCTGAGCTTTGCCAAGAGCTCGGTCTCTCTAAGTACATGGAGTTTATAATTTCTTCAGCTCTTGTCGGGAGCATTAAACCTCAACCCGAAATTTTTGAGCTTGGGCTCGAAAAAATAGGAATTGAGCCGGCTCAAGTTGTTCATGTTGGAGATCATTACTATGCCGATGTTTTGGGTGCGAGAAACGTTGGCATTATGCCGGTTCTTATTAGTCGCAAGAGTGATTTAAATTCCAAAGACCCTGATTGTTTGGTAATCAAGAACCTATTTGAGTTAATTGAGAGCAATTTATTTTAATTAATTGTACGAGCATAATAAATAAGTAGTAAAGATAGAAGAAACGGTCACCATCACTTGCTATTAACCACCAACTACTTATTGTTAACTGGTTTTATGCGCTCGTAGCTCAGTGGATAGAGCACAGGCCTCCGGAGCCTGGTGTCGTGGGTTCGAATCCCGTCGAGCGCGCCAAACAGTATAGAGTATAGTAAGACCAGCAATCTAGCCAACAAACTACCGACTCCAGACTACGGACTACCGACTAGATAGCTGATAGCAGATGCTTGCCCGCCTTTGGCGGGGCAGATAGCAGATGGTGAATGGAATATAGAGTATAGAATATGGAATATAGTAAAATCAGTAATTTGGCCGGCAAACTGCCGACTTCCCACTAAGAAACTACCGACTGGTTGGTATAGGGTAATGGGTAAAGTTAAATGCCAAATACCTGGCACAGAGTTGCCTGGTCTTACGAAAAAGTGGAGAATGAAAATCATAAGGAAGTTTTATCTATAGTTGATGCCTGTGTTGAAAAATTGAAGTCTTATTAAGGGCACTTACGTTATAATTGTATCGAGAGGTAAGGGGGCGTGGTTCATGGAAGCTAAATTCTATGAAAAGAGGCCTGATAAGAAAGTAAAGTGTCTTCTTTGTCCCCATAAATGTGTAATTTCTCCTGGTAAAACAGGGATATGCTGTATCAGAAAGAATATCGACGGAACTCTTGTTGCGTTGACTTACAGTAGAATCTGCTCTTGCAATCTCGACCCCATAGAAAAGAAGCCGCTTTATCATTTTCATCCCAAAACAATGATTTTATCTTTGGGAAGCATTGGCTGTAATTTGGCATGTCCCTTCTGTCAAAATTGGCAAATTGCTCAACCTCGTGAAGTTTTCCCCGGTGAGGATATGGAGAAGGTTGTCTCCAGGGTGACCGATTCTTTGTCTCCAAAACAGGCGGTTGACCTCGCCTTAGCTTATCTTAAAAATGATAATATTGGTTTGGCATATACGTACAATGAGCCGTTTGTCTGGTTTGAGTATGTCTATGAAACCGCCAAGCTTGCTCGCGAAAACGGACTGAAGAATGTTTTGGTCACCAACGGTTATGTTAATGAAGAACCTCTTAAAAAGTTGTTGCCATATATTGATGCTATGAATATCGACGTGAAAGGATTTTCCGATGAGATTTACAGAAAACTTGGTGGAAAGCTCGCTCCGGTGTTGCGCACTGTTGAAATTGCCAGTAAAAAATGTCACGTTGAATTGACTAATTTATTAGTTCCGGGCTTAAATGATTCAAGAGAGGAGATTGAAAAGCTTGTTGAGTGGGTAGCATCTAAAGTTGGCAAGGAAACCCCCTTGCATTTTAGCCGTTATTTTCCTTATCTTGAATACTCGGAACCGCCGACGTCTCTTAAAACATTGAGGATGGCCGAGGAAATTGCACTTAAGAAGTTAAAACATGTCCATCTTGGAAACGTTTAGGGATAACCGGTTGGGTAATTATAGGTGCGGTTTGAGCTCAGTGTATCTTAGGGTCCCTGCAACGATGACTCTGTTTTTTTACTCGGTTTTCTCTTCCCAGTGAATAATTAATCCCAAAAGGTCCCTTATAGCAATGATATCGCCTGCATCGGGGGTAGGAAAGCCACCAGCCCTGTGGCCGGTGGTAGTTTACTTACTAACTGAGAGTCTCCAGGATTTTATATTTGGTGTTTCTTCTGGCGAGGATAAAACTCGCTGGGTTAAATTTCTTTTGTTCTTCTGAAAACCTATGCTGAAGCTCGAATCTTATAGTAAAGTTTAGTGGCAAACAAAAGCATAGAAGGATTGACGCAAATAACAAACTGGAGTTTAATGCCATTATATGTATCTTATTGTAAGTTCTACGGAGATAGAGATAGGCCAATTAAGAAAGAGCAAAGAGCTTGAGAGGGATTTCAACTTTCTTACCACTAACGTTGGAATGGTGGAAAGTGCGATTTCGCTCGCAAGATTATTTGCAGAAAGAGAAGTGGAAGGTCTGATTTTGTTTGGTGTCGGGGGAGCATATTCAAACACGGGTGTAGATATTCTCGACATATGCCTCGCTGAAAAGGAGTACTTTGGTGACCTTGGGGTTGCAATGGGCAATGAGGTGGAATATTTTACCGATGATGCCCTGAAGAACAAGCGCATCTTTAATTTAAGAAACAACTTGCTTGATAAAGTTGAAAACAAGTTAAATGTTCTTAAAATACCCTACAAAATTGGCAACTTCGTTACTGTAAATTCTTGCAGTGGAACACTTCAAAGAGGAAATTTCTTGCGGGATAAATTTGGCGCTATTTGTGAAAATATGGAGGGCGCAGCCGTAGCCCGTATTTGTGAACTTTACCGTGTGCCTATGATTGAGCTTCGATGCGTAAGTAATATGGTTGAAGATCGTGACAAGTCAAAATGGAAATTAAATGAGGCGATAGATAAAGGCACAAGGGTTTTAAAAAAACTTTTACCTGAGGTGTTTTGATGAAACCCATCACAATTGGTTTTTCTACTTGTCCAAACGATACATTTATCTTTTACCCGCTAATGAAGAAAAAGGTAAATGATTGTGAGTTAAATTTTGTCGAAACTCTTGCTGATGTTGAAACGTTAAATAAAGCTGCTTTTAATTGTAAATTCGACGTTACCAAGCTTTCATACCAGGCATTTGGCCATCTTGTAAACGATTATGTACTTCTTAGGAGCGGAAGTGCTCTTGGTCGAGGTTGTGGGCCGCTGCTTGTTTCCCATCATCCTTTTGCGCCAGAAGAACTCACTGATAAAAAAATAGCTATACCTGGAAAGCATACAACTGCTGCTATGCTTTTTAAACTATACAATAACCAATGTAAAAATTTAGTAGAGATGGGTTTTGAGAAGATAATGCCTGCCATAAAAGAAGGAATTGTTGATGCCGGAGTCATAATCCACGAAGGTCGATTTACCTACAAAAAAGAGGGTTTATTTAAGGTGATTGACCTTGGTAACTGGTGGGAGGAGACAACGGGATTGCCCATCCCGCTTGGAGGAATTTTTGCCAAAAGGAGCTTGGGAAAAGAAACTATCGGAAGAATTGATTCCTGTATTAAAAAAAGCGTTGAATATGCATTTCTACATCGAGAAGAATCAATGGAGTATATAAAAGAATATGCGCAGGAGCTTGAGGACGATGTTATTAAACAACATATAGAGCTTTATGTAAACCGGTTTAGTATAGACCTTGGGGAAGAAGGAATTGAGGCCATCAAATATTTGCTAAAAATGGGATATGAAAAGAAAATATTTAAAACTTACCGCGAGGATTTTATTGCTTAAGGTGCTTCTGCCTGTTCTTTGTTGAAAGTAAAAGTTTTTTATTTTTCGCAGAAGTCCAAGTGTAAATTTTTAACTTAGAAGCATTGATTAAGTGAACACGGACTTACAATTAACTAAAGGTTTCTAAAATTTCATATTTGGTGTTTCTTTGGGCCGGGATAAAACCCGCTTTATTAATCATATTGATTATCTGGTCCTTTGACATCTTGTAACAGACGCCTGTTGAGGCGACGACATTTTCCTCTATCATTATGCTTCCCAAGTCGTTTGCCCCGAAATGAAGAGCAATTTGCCCAATTTTTTTGCCCTGGGTAAGCCATGAACCCTGCACATGCTCAAAATTATCTAAAAATATCCTCGAGACGCTAAGCATTTTTAGATATTCAACCCCCGTTGTTTTCTCCCCACCTAGTTCTGTGTGCCCGGGTTGAAATGTCCAGGGGATAAAGGCCCTGAAAACTCCTGTTTTATCTTGCAGAGCTCTTAATTTGGAGAGATGAGAGATTCTTTCCTCCAATGTTTCCAAACTTCCCATCATCATGGTTGCGGTTGCTCGAAGACCAACGTTGTGAGCTTCTTCCATAACCTTAAGCCAGAGTTCGGCTCCGATTTTGTTTGGGCTTATCTGATGTCTAATGTGGTCAACTAAGATCTCGGCACCTCCACCGGGTAAAGAATCAAGCCCCGCTTTCTTTAACTCCGAAAGAGTTTCTCTTAGTGAAAGTCCTGAGTTTTTAGAGATGTGAGCAATTTCCGGGGGGGAAAAGGAGTGGATGTGTATCTTGTAATTTGATTTTATAGCTGAAAGCAAATCTGTGTAATAGTCTATTTTTAAGTCGGGGTTAAGCCCTCCTTGTAGCATAATTTGAGTTCCGCCTAGCTCTAATGCCTCATCTATCTTTGAAAATATTTCATCTTTGTCGAGAACGTAAGCGTCCGGGTCAGTTTTTTCTCTATAGAAGGCGCAGAACTTACATTTACTCTCGCATATGTTGGTGTAATTTATGTTTCTATCGATGACAAATGTGACAATGCCTTCGTGGTGAAATTTTTTGCGCAATTCGTTTGCAGCTTCTCCCAATTGAATTAGCTTGCCTTCTTTCAATAGGGTGAGTGCCTTGTTTTCTGTAATTCTTTTTCCAGAAAGAGATTTTTTTAAAATATTCTCCGTTGCTTTCAATCTATACCTCCACAAACTTGAGTTCCGGCACCTTCTTTAAGAATCCGTGCTCTTTTGCTTTGTTAAAGAAACATTTAAGCCCTGCTTGATAATTCTCATCGAAAGTAAAGTTTAATGAAAGGAAATAATCCTTCAAAAAGTCAGCGGTAAATATCTCCCATTTCGAGGCGGCCAAGGATATTTCGTCGACGTTTTTTAAACTATACTCCATGGATTTTTGAAGGGTGTCATAGACTTCTTTTAAAAGGTGTGGATTTTCTTTAGCAAATTTTTTCCTTGCGCACCAAACTGCATAGACCATTTTTTGGCCAGTTAGATTTTTCCACTCTTGACCAAGGTCGATAATGTGAAAACCCTGGGGATTATATAGGGCTCTTAGCGCATCGTCTCCGATTAGGAGAGCAGCGTCTGCTTCGAGAAACATCTGGGGCAGGTCAGGCGGGCAAGGGAAATACTCAGGAGTTACCCCATATTTATCTTTCAAAATTATTTGTACCAACACTTGTGAGGTAGCTGAGGTATTTGTTAAAGCGACCTTCTTCTCATTTAACTCATTTGGTGGAACCTTGCTTATTAGAAGAATACTTTTTACTTCGTCATCTGAACTTACGGTCAGATTAGGTAACAGATAAAGTTTATTACTGTGACGGCCGTATTCCATTGCCGAAATAGGGCTCACATCGAGCTCGTCTTGAACAAGCATTTTATTGAGCTCAGTTGGAGTACCCTTAATTAATTCTATCCCCAGAAGTCCGTTGTTAGTCACCAATCCGTGATAGAGTGGGAAACAGTTTAAAAATTGTATATGTCCTACTTTCGGTCTCATTTTTACACCCCAATTAGTCGATAGCGCAGCTTCCAGCTTCCAGTCTTCAGCCCCCAGCTAATAACCAAGAACCAATGACCAATAACTATTTTAGTCATAAACTCCGCCACCTGCCCGCCAATGCCTAACGGCATCATAGGCGTAGGCAGGCGGGGAGGCGGGCAAACATCAGCTATTTATTCATACAATCTTACAACATTATAAAGCGTATCTCTTTCAACCGGGACTCTTCCCATCTCTTTTATCATCTTTATCAGTTCGTTTTTCTCGATGAATTTGTCAGTCTGAGCTCCTGCGGCATGTGTGATTTTTTCTTCGGTTATGGTTCCATCGATGTCATCGGCGCCAAAATCAAGAGATAACTGAGCGACCTTGGGTCCAATCATTATCCAGTAAGCTTTTATATGGTCGAAATTATCAAGCATTAATCTAGATATTGCTATCATTTTGAGGTTCTCAACGGCTGTTGGTTTTTTAATATAAGAGAGCTCTGTATTGTCCGAATGGAAGGGAAGGGGTATGAAAGTTTGGAAGCCGCCTGTTTCGTCCTGAAGCTCTCTTACTTTTATAAGGTGGTCTATTCTGTCCTCAAGGGTTTCAATATGACCATAAAGCATGGTTGCGTTGGATTTGAGGCCGAGTTTATGAGCGGTACGAACAACGTCAAGCCATTCTTTGGTGGTAGCTTTTCTTGGACACACCTTTCCTCTCACCTCAGTATTAAAAATCTCGGCTCCTCCACCAGGTAGAGAACTAACCCCTGCATCTTTTAAGATCTGAATGACCTCTTTTGTACTTAAGCTCGAAATTTTCGAGAAGTAATCGATTTCTACTGCCGTAAATGCTTTAATGTGGATATTTGGCAGCTCTTTCTTTAAAGCCTTCACGACGCTTACATAGTAGTCGAATGGTTTATCCGGATGCAGTCCGCTCACAATATGAAGCTCCGTCATATTCTTCGGCGACTCAAGAGCGGTCTTTACCGCCTCATCGACTGTCATTGTATAAGCGTCAGAGTCATCTTTGTTACAACTGAAGGCACAAAACTTGCAGCGTGATATGCAAATGTTTGTGAGATTTATATGGCGGTTTACGTTAAAGTAGACGTAATCGGTCGTTTTTTTATTTTTTATGTTTCTTGCGAGGTTTCCTAAAAACAATATATTGTTACAGTTGATAAGAGTTATCCCATCTTCTTTTGTGAGACGCTTGTCATGCAGAACTTTTTCTCGGATATTAATTAAAGCCGATTCCTCAGTTGCTTCTTGCACTTTTCCCTCGCTTTGCCAAAGTTGATTAACAGGTGATATTATATCATAGGGTATTTAGTTATTATTTAATTTGAGGTGAGTTGTTTGACGTTTAAAGACTTAAGAGAATTTATTGAGTTTCTCGAAGAAAAAGGCGAGCTAAAGAGGATAAGGACCGAGGTAGACCCAGTTTTAGAAATAACTGAAATAACTGATAGGATATCGAAGAAAAATGGTCCTGCTCTTTTATTTGAAAATGTTAAAGGTTCTAATCTCCCTGTTCTTATCAATGCCTTCGGTTCTTTTGACCGCATGAGCTGGTCTTTGGGGGTAGATAATCTCGATGAAATTGCCAATCAGATAAGAAAAATAGTAGCCGCCAATCTTCCCGGAAATTTAATTGAGAAACTGAGCACACTTATAAAACTTAAAGATTTTGCGAACTATGCGCCAAAACTTGTTAAAAAAGCACCTTGCCAGGAAGTGGTTTTAACCGAGAATTTTAGCTTGGATGATTTCCCCATTCTCAAATGTTGGCCCGGTGATGCCGGAAAATTTATCACTCTTCCGCTGGTTATAACAAAGGACCCTGTAACGGGTCAGCAAAATATAGGCATGTATCGGATGCAGGTTTTCGATAAAAAAACAACCGGGATGCATTGGCATACTCATCATGATGGTGCGGAAAATTACCGCAAGGCCATTGAGGGCAAGGATAAGTTTGAGGTCGCAGTTGCTCTAGGAGCAGACCCGGCAACTATTTATTCGGCTACCGCGCCGCTTCCAAAAGGGATTAACGAGCTGATATTTTCCGGATTTCTCCGGAAGGAGCCTGTGAACATTGTTAAGTGTAAGACCGTAGACTTAAAGGTTCCGGCTTGCGCGGAAATTATTTTGGAAGGGTATGTAGATTTGAACGAGCTTCGCAGAGAAGGTCCCTTTGGGGACCATACCGGTTATTATTCTCTTGCCGATGAATATCCTGTTTTTCATATTCAATGTATTACTCATAGGAAAAATCCAATTTATCCCGCAACCATAGTGGGTCGGCCTCCAATGGAAGATTGTTATTTCGGCAAAGCCACGGAACGAATATTTCTTCCCTTAATTCAGCTGATGTATCCTGAAATAGTTGACATCAATCTGCCGTTTGAGGGAGTTTTTCATAACTGCGTGGTTGTCTCAATCAACAAGAGTTATCCTTTGCATGCTAATAAGATCATGAATGCTATATGGGGCATGGGTCAAATGATGTTTTCGAAGATGATTGTGGTGGTAGATGAAAATGTGAATGTTCATGATTGCTCCGAAGTTGCCTGGAAGGTGTTCAATAACGTTGATCCCAAAAGAGACATGGTCTTTATCAAGGGGCCCTTGGATGTTTTAGATCACTCTTCAAACACTTCGTGTTATGGGTCAAAGATTGGCATTGATGCCACAAAGAAATGGAAGGAAGAAGGATATCCCAGAGAGTGGCCAAACGATATCGTAATGGATGATAAAACAAAGAGGTTGGTTGATGATAGGTGGTCAAACTATAATATTGAATAAGATTGCTATCATTTTTAAGATGATAAAATTTGAACACTCAATTTTTGCTCTTCCATTTGCCTATATGGGAGTAATCTTGGCGGCCAAAGGAGTTCCTACTTTTTGGCAATTTTTTTGGATAACGATGGCTATGGTGGGAGCAAGAAATCTTGCTATGAGTTTAAATCGGTTAATTGACAAAGAAATAGACGAAAAAAATCCGCGCACTAGAAACAGGGCTTTACCGAAGAAGTTGTTGTCGGAGAAAGATGTTGTAATCTTTAGTTTAATTTCACTGGTTGTTTTTCTTATCGCCGTTTATAGTTTGGCTCCACTTTGTCGTTGGCTTTGGCCCTTTTTTGTTTTACCTCTCGCAATCTATTCCTATACGAAAAGATTCACCTGGTTCTGCCACCTTTTTTTGGGCATATGCCTGGGACTTGCGCCGGTTGGAGCATGGATTGCGATAGAAAATTCTGTTTCCTTAGCAGCTATTCTACTGGGAGCTGCTGTCTGTTTTTGGGTGGCGGGTTTTGATGTCATTTATGCTTGCCAGGATGTTCGAATCGATAGGGAGCAAAATATTTATTCAATTCCGGCGGAGTTTGGGATAGAAAAAGCTCTCAGAACCGCGGGGGTTTTTCATCTATTTTCAGTTGGAATACTCCTATTGGTTGGAATCTTGGCGAACCTTGGTTTAACTTACTTTTTTGGTCTGGTGATTGTATCTCTCCTTCTTTTATATGAGAACAGACTGGTGTCGCCGGATGATCTTTCCAAGCTCAACGACGCTTTCTTTGTAATGAATGGGGGGATAAGCATCGTTATATTTGTCTTTACTTTGCTGGATTTTATGGTTAAAGGGGTGGCGATTTGAGATTTATTGTGGGGATAACCGGGGCAAGCGGGGTTGTCTATGCTGAGTGTCTTTTAAGAGAGCTTTTATTGGGCGACCACGAGGTAAAGCTTCTTATTACAGATGCGGCAAAGAGTATTATGGCGCATGAGCTTGATTTTAAATTAGAAGGAAAACGGGAAGAGGCGCAGAAGCAACTAAGAGAGTGGATTGGGCTCGATTCTGCAAATGAGTGTCTTGAATATATTGAGATTTCTGATTTAAATTCGTCTATTTGCAGTGGTTCTTACAAAGTTGATGGCATGATTATCGTTCCTTGCTCTATGGCAACATTGGCGGCGGTTAAATCCGGTATGTCGTCAAATCTTTTAGAGAGAGCGGCAGATGTAACTTTAAAAGAGAGACGTCCCCTGGTTGTTGTGCCAAGGGAGACTCCGTTAAATGAAATTCATTTGAAAAATATGCTTTCTCTACACAGAGCTGGTGCCTTTATTGTTCCAGCTGTGCCGGGTTTTTATCATCGGCCGGGAAGCATTGACGATTTGGTCTGTTTTGTAGTTGGCCGGGTCTATGATGTGCTTGGCTTAGAACACAATCTTTATAGGCGGTGGAATACTTAAGGGGTTCGCGTGAAGCGAAATTTTACTCCAAAAGTTAAACTAAAACACGGCATCGTAATTTACAGAAAACGCCGAAAGCGGGGACTTCTCAGCGTTTTCTTTCTACTGATACTTTTGATTCTTGGTTTTTATTATATCTATACAAACGTTATTGTTTCCGAGGTCGTCCCGAATTTGGTTGGAAAAAATTTAGAAGAAGCAAAAGGTCTGGTTTCCCAAAGTGGGTTTGATCTTGAAGTTTCAGAAAAATTCAGCGATTTACCCGAGGGAACTGTTATTTCTCAAAAACCTGACTCAGGAAGTCGAGTAAAAAGAGGCAAGTTAATCGTCATATCGGTGAGCAAAGGGGCAGAGAGAACATCTGCTAAGGAAGTTCCAACAGATGTTGAAACTGATCTTTCCGAAGGGCTTGGGGAAGCTACCCCTGAGGCATTCGAGGAGGACTCCGAAGATTTTGAGGACTTAAAGGTAACATCGTTTGAGTTTATAGTCTGTATAGACCCAGGTCATCAGGGGCATGCAGATAACTCTCCAGAATCTATCGGACCGGGTTCTACCACAACGAAAGAGAGATGCAGAGGAGGAGGAACCGGAGTAAATTCAAGAACTCCCGAATATGAGATAGTTTTACAGATAGGGTTAAAATTGAAGAAAATGCTTGAAAGTGAAGGGATTAAGGTTGTGATGGTTCGGACTACTAACGATGTAAACATTAGTAACTCTGAAAGAGCTCAAATTGCCAACGAGGCAAAGGCCGACTTGTTTGTCCGAATTCATTGTAATGGCAGTTCAAGCACTTCATCAAATGGTATCATGACTCTTTATCCTTCCAGAAATGAATGGTGTGGGTCTATATACGATGAAAGCCGGAAAGCTGCTCAACTTATTCAGCGGGAGATGGTCATCGCTTGCGGGCGGGCAAATAAAGGAATAATTGCAAGAGGAGATATTACGGGCTTTAATTGGTCGCAGGTTCCAGTTGTTCTGTCTGAGATTTGTTTTTTGAGCAACCCCGAAGAAGATACCCTCTTAAATGACGAATCGTTCCAGAATAAAGCGGCTCGGGGGTTGTTTAACGGGATAGTTAAATACCTTAAGTAAGGATATAGAGTGAAGTTAAATGCCAGATACCTGGTACAGGGTTGCCTGGTCTTACGAAAAAATGAAAAATGAAGAATGTAAAACGATAATGAAAAAATAAAAATGATTTCCAAGCATAGTTTACCCGAGAAATAGATGTTGATTTTATGATGAGCATTACCTTAAAGAAATTTCCATTTTAAATTTTTCTATACTGTGTCTATTGTACCTGTTGGCAGGTAGGTAGTTTTTCTTTTTTCACTTTTATTTTTTAATTTGCTGATGGCTGACAGTTAAAAGGATAAAAGTAATGTGGAAGTTAAACGGAATTACTATTATCTATTAACCGCTTTATGGGAGTGGATTTCTATATCAACCGATAATCTATTTAAAAGGGTTAAAGACACCGTTTTAAAATACAATATGTTAAAGCGCGGCGATAAAGTATTGATTGCCGTATCTGGTGGTCAAGATTCGGTTGCCTTACTTCATTTTTTACTCCAACTTAGAAATAACTTTAATTTGAGTCTGCATATTTTTCATTTAGACCACATGCTTCGAGGAGATGCTTCAAAGAAAGACGCGCAGTTTGTAGAGGCGCTGGCTAAAAAAGAGAGTTTGCCCTCGACGATTCTCTCTTTCGATGTTCCATCATATGTTACCGAGAAAAACCTTTCCGTGGAAGATGGCGCGCGGGAGGTTCGCTATATGCTCTTCAAGAAAGTAGCGGACGAGATAGGTGTGGACAAGATAGCGTTGGGGCATACGGCCGATGATCAAACGGAGACCTTTTTGATGCGTCTTTTAAGAGGAAGCGGACTCAAAGGACTAAGCGCTATTCCTCCTGTGAGAGATATATTTGTTCGTCCTTTAATTGAAATTTCAAGAAAGGAAATTGAAGAATATTGTAAAGCTCAAGGAATTAAATTCAGGGTGGATGCTTCAAATTTTGACCTTACCTATCTTCGTAACAAGGTTCGCTACGATTTGATTCCCTATCTGGAAAAATACAACCCAAACCTTAGAGAGACAACTTTACAGACCATTGAAGTTATTAGCGATGATGAACAATTTTTAGATGAAACTGCTTCCCGGGAGTTTAATCGTCTATCCTTGATTGAAAATGGCTTGATTAGATTTTCGCTCAAAGATTTAAAATCACTTCCTTTGGCAATAAGGCGCAGGGTATTGCGCATAGGACTCAAAGTTTTAAAAGGAGACCTTGAGGCAGTTGAGTTTAAGCATATAAAAGATATATTATTGGATGCGGAGAAGATGCCAAAATTTAGACGGGATATTCCGGGTCATCTCTCCATCATTAGGGAGTATAATGAACTCGTTCTAGTAAGACGAGGTTTGCTTGAAAGAAAAAAATATGTTGAGGTTATTCTCGATGAGCCGGGAAAGATTGAAGTACCGGAGTTAAATATTAAACTTGAGATGAACGTGATAGAAAAAAAAGAAGATTTGTTTATAAGAGAAGATATTTCAAAAAAAGAATCTCGTTTGGCGGAAAGAGGGGGAGTCCTTGTTGAATGTTTGGATGCTGACAAGGCACGTTTCCCTATCAACATTCGTAGTCGTTTACCCGGTGATAAATTTTATCCACTCGGCTTAAAGGGTGAAAAAAAACTACAAGACTATTTCGTGGACGCAAAATTGCCCGAGCGGTTGAGGGATTACGTTCCCATAGTTGTATCCGGAGGAGAGATAGTTTGGGTTGTCGGACATAGAATTGATGACAGGTTTAAGGTGACCAAAAAGACACAGCGTATTCTCAAAATTAGGGCTCGATTTAAAAAATAGCTTGGAGGGAGTTATGAACGAGGATCTGGAACAGGTTTTAATTGGTGAAAAGGAGATACGGAAGCGCGTAAAAGAGCTGGGTGAAAGTATTTCTGAGGATTATAAAGATAGAAAACTATTGCTTATAGGAATATTGCGAGGAGCGGTAATTTTTTTGGCGGATTTAGTGCGTGAAATTAAGGTGCCGATGGAAATAGATTTCATGGCTGTCTCAAGTTATGGTTCTTCGACGAAGACATCGGGTGTTGTTAGAATTTTAAAGGATTTAGACACGGATATTAAAGGGAAAGACGTTCTTATCGTTGAGGATATTATCGATACCGGGTTGACTCTTAAGTATCTTCTCAAGAACTTAAAATCTCGCAAACCGGCGAGTTTAAAAGTTTGTTCTCTCTTGAAAAAGGAGAGCAAACAGCAGTTATCTTTGGATGTCAATTATTGTGGATTTGATGTTCCAGATAAATTTCTTGTAGGATATGGTTTGGACTGGGATGAGAAGTATCGGAACCTTCCTTGTGTTTGCATGCTTAAGCCCGGACTTTATATCGAAGATTAATTACTTAAATTGTTCCCTATCTTAAATTGTGCTACGATTTAGGTGGTAAAATAAATCTATTTTGAGGAGGAAATGGGTTGAAGAAAGTAATCAGGAGCGCTGGTTTTTACTTCCTGATTTTGATTCTCGTACTATTTTTGGCACAGAGCTTTTTAGGAAATCAGCCAGAACCAAAAGAGTATGCTCTCAATACTTTTCTTAAGAAATTGGACGCGGGAGAGGTAAGCGAGGTTCTAATTAAGAACAAGGATCACATAGTCGAGGGAGAGTTAAAAAACGGCGAAAAATTTACAGTTACTTATGAAGAGAATTATAATATAACCGAAAAATTAATCGACAAAGATGTAAGCACTAAAGTTGATCCACAAAAGGAATCAGTTTGGCTTATTGCCCTCATAAATTTGTTTCCCTTTATATTAATTATCGGGATTTGGTTGTTCATGATGAACCAAATGCAGGGAGGCGGCAACCGAGTGATGTCTTTCGGCAAGAGTCGAGCCAAAAGGTTGAGCCAAGATCAATCCAAGGTAACCTTCAAAGATGTTGCCGGTGTCGATGAGGCCGTGGAAGAGCTCAAAGAAATTGAGGAATTCCTTGCTAACCCATCTAAGTTTCAAGCAATGGGAGCCAAGATACCCAGAGGTGTTCTTCTCTATGGCCCACCAGGTACAGGCAAAACACTTCTAGCGCGAGCTGTTGCCGGAGAAGCGAATGTACCATTCTTTTCGATTAGCGGTTCCGATTTTGTTGAAATGTTTGTCGGTGTTGGTGCCTCCAGGGTGAGAGATCTCTTTGAACAAGCTAAAGCAAATGCCCCCGCGATTATTTTCATGGACGAGATAGATGCCGTGGGGCGGCATCGAGGAGCTGGCTTAGGCGGAGGGCACGATGAAAGGGAACAGACACTCAACCAGTTGTTGGTCGAGATGGATGGCTTCGATGTAAAAGATAATGTGATTCTCATCGCGGCGACCAACCGCCCTGATATTCTTGATCCTGCTCTTTTAAGGCCGGGTAGATTTGACCGCCAGATCGTTGTGGATAGGCCCGATTTGAGAGGGCGCGAGGCAATTCTTAAGGTCCACACGCATGGGAAGCCCTTGATGAAAGATATTAGTTTAGATGTTCTTGCGAGGCGGACGCCCGGGTTTACCGGTGCCGACTTGGCTAATATGGTCAATGAAGCTGCGCTGCTCGCAGCTCGTCACGACAAAAAGAAAATAGATATGCTTGAGCTCGAGGAGGCAATTGATAGGGTTATTGCTGGTCCTGAGAGAAAAACCAGGTTAATTAGCGATAAAGAGAAGGAGATTGTAGCTTACCATGAGGCCGGGCATGCATTGGTGGCCCACACTTTGCCTAACACGGATCCGGTGCATAAGATATCCATAATTTCACGGGGGATGGCGTTGGGTTACACACTAACCTTGCCTACGGAAGATAAGTATTTAGTGAGCAAGTCCGAGCTGTTAGATGAGTTAGCCATGTTGTTGGGTGGCCGGGTTGCTGAAGAGATGCTGTTTGGAGATGTGACTACGGGTGCTCAGAATGACTTGGAAAGGACAACCAAGATAGCTCGCAAGATGGTTTGCGAGTATGGAATGAGTGATAAAATCGGGCCTTTGACCCTGGGCCAGAAGCAAGGACAGGTGTTTTTAGGACGCGATTTTGCTTCTCACCCCGATTATAGCGAGGAAATAGCATATGTAATTGACAAAGAAATAAGGCGCATGGTTGATGAAGCGTACGATGAGGCCAGAGAGATACTCACGAAGTACAGGAAAAAACTGGATAAAATAGCCAAGTCTTTAATTGAAAAAGAAACTCTTGAGAAGGGCGAGTTGAAGGAGTTGCTGGAGGGTAAGAGACGGAGACGGACTCCTCCGAAGGTCAAAGGAGATGTTAAAGAAAAAAGTAAGAGTGATAAGAAAGCAAAAACGTTTAAGAAAAAGGGAATTATCGATATTCCAGGGAAAATCAGACCCGCGGAAAACTAAGCAGGACATTTATCTGTAAGAAAGGCCACTCGTTTGACGGGTGGCCTTTTTGTTAGTGCTATAAACCGCCGGTTTATCCTGTAGGCACGGCGAAGTAATCTCGTTTTTAATCTTAACAGCTGATTTGTTATTGTTTGTTTAATTAGTTATTTCTTTTTTGTGGGTCGAATATGCTCCACACTCGGCCGTATCCGCGACTTTACTCGCTCCGGGCGGGCCGAGAATAACTCGCTTACGCTCAGACAGATTCTTGGACACTCACTTTGTTCACTTTCCAGCCTTCCACTCGTTTCATCGGGGCGGCCTCAAGTTTCGATTTGTCCGACCCACCGAGTTTTAAAAACTAAAAACAATAGATAGCTTCAGTCGAAACCCCGCCTCTGGAGAGCCTGCCCGACGGAGTGTCGGAGGTGGGTCGCTGTCTACCCAACCCACTCGGGTTTTAAAAAACCAATAAAAAGCTTTTATTTTTGATTTTCCTGGAGGATGAGAGCCGGTGATTGGTTTAATAATATAGCATCCTAAGCATTGGCCTTATGATGATAACTAAAACCAGGGCCGACTTAAGTCGGCAAGATAAGGGCCGCTGTTAATCGGGTGGCCTTTTTGTTATTTTGGGGGAATAGAGCTATTATATTTGATTATATTACTTCTAATTTAGTATTGATGGAGGTGGGATGTTTGGACAAGGGGAAAATTGAACAGGGAGTGCGTCTTATCTTAGAAGGAATTGGCGAAAACTTAAATAGAGAAGGATTAAAAGGTACGCCCTTTAGGGTAGCGAGAATGTATGAGGAAATTTTCTGTGGGATGAACAAGGATCCTATAGAAGTAATTCAAGTAATGTTTGCCGAAAATCATGACGAAATGGTTTTGGTCAAAGATATTCCTCTATATTCGGTTTGCGAACATCATCTTATGCCCTTTATTGGAAGAGCTCACGTTGCTTATATACCAGGTGAAAATGGAAAGATAACTGGAATCAGCAAGTTGGTCAGAGTTGTTGATGTTGTCTCAAAACGTCCTCAAGTTCAAGAGAGATTGACGACGGTTATTGCAGATAGTCTCATAAAAGCATTGAATCCCTTGGGTGTTTTTGTTGTTGTGGAGGCCGAGCATCTCTGTATGAGTATGAGAGGTGTTCAAAAGCCAGGGACACTGACTGTGACATCTGCCGTACGGGGGATTTTCCTAACAAATGATGTCTCTCGTCAGGAAGCTTTATCGTTGATTCATGCCAGGAGGTACTAAGTTGCTCCATAACGTCGGGATTTTAGTCTTAAAGACGTTTAAAGATATAGAAAAGGTTTTTAATAAAGCGGGTGTCGACCCCGCAGGTATAGATATTATGGCTCCAAATGCAATGCTTAGGGTCGTCAAAATCGAGGGCTTAGACGTGTGTCAGGCCAATATTTTAAAGCAAGAGATGTCGGTTTGTGGTGGAGAGGTAGCCATCTCCAAAACGGTCCGCGGTTTTACGAATGCGATTTTAATGGGGACAATCGTGCAGCTTAATAGAGTTCGCGAGAGATTGACGAGCCAGCCCTTTGGTTTAAAGGGAATCTCGAAGGAGATAGGCGAGGTTCTCAAAAATTTTGATATGAAGCCGCATATCATTAAAGCCGGTAAGTCTGAGCTTGATCTGAGCGAGCGCACGCATGTTATGGGCATCTTAAATGCCACTCCCGATTCTTTTTATGATGGAGGTAGTTATCTTGAAATATCAGCTGCTATCTCTCATGGTGTCTCAATGTTTGAGGATGGGGCAGATATCATAGATGTCGGCGGAGAATCGTCACGTCCAGGAGCAAAGCCAGTCAGCTTGGAGGAGGAGCTAAAAAAGGTGATTCCGATTATAGAAGAGCTTACTTCCAAGGTCGATTGCCCCATATCAATTGATACTTATAAGGCCAAAGTTGCCAAGAGAGCACTGGAGGCAGGCGCAACAATAATAAATGATATAAGCGGACTTCGAGTAGATAAAGATATGCCGAAACTTGTTGCCACAGCCGGTGCCCCCGTGATTATTATGCATATGCAGGGGGCTCCCCAGATAATGCAGGATAATCCCCATTATGATTGCTTGATAGGTGAAATTATATCTTTTCTGCGAGAACAAGCGGAGGTGGCTCTAAAAGCGGGTGTTCAAGAAGATAAAATCATTATTGACCCGGGAATTGGTTTTGGTAAGACGAGAGAGCACAACCTTGAGATAGCAAGAAGATTGTCTGAATTAAAGAGTTTAGGATATCCAATTTTGATGGGCACCTCTAGGAAATCTTTCATCGGGGAAACTCTAGATTTGCCTGTTGAAGAGAGAATTGAAGGAACCGCCGCAACCGTTGCTTATTCCATAACTCAGGGTGCAAATATCGTTCGGGTTCATGATGTAAGAGAGATGGTTCGCGTTGCCAGGATGACCGATGCGATGGTTAGAGGATAATTTAGCCGTCAGCCTCCAGCTCTCAGCTTTCAGCAAAACTAAAAATAGAGCAGAATGTTGGAGTATGGGGAAAACTATCCAACCAATAATCCGGCAAACCAAACTTTCTAACCACAAATCCATTCTCTGAATTTCAAGTCTTGCACTTTATCCTGGTGGCTGTAAGCTGGTGACTGGTAGCTAATAACAGGGGTGTTTAAGTGGCAAAAACTTATTTAAGTCTGGGCTCCAACATCGGTGACAGAAAAGCTTACTTACGTGCGGCGATAAGATTGTTAGGGAAACATAAAGACATCGAAATTGGAAAGATATCGTTCGTTTATGAAACGGAACCCGAGGGTTATATCAAACAGCGGAAATTTTACAATTTGGTTTTGGAGCTTGAGACCTCACTTGCCCCAAAAGATCTATTAAAGATTTGCAACTTTATTGAGGGGTTGTTGAAGAGAGAAAGGGATATTAAGTGGGGACCAAGAACCATAGATTTGGATATCTTAATCTACAATGGAGACAAAATAGATGAGGAGGGTCTAAAAATTCCTCATCCTTTATTGTGCGAGCGAAACTTTGTTCTGGTCCCTCTTTTAGAGATAGCACCGAACGTGAAACTTCCCTCAGGGGTTCCCGTGAGACACTTTTTTGACAAACTTACCAGTGTTGAAGTTAAATCAATTGGAAGGGTGGACGACTAGGTGGTATAATTCTAAGCTAAAATAGTACAAAATTTTTATGGCTACTGCTGTAAAACCGCTTGGATCTAATGTGACCGGGACGGAAGATGGCTAAAAGTCTTTATCTTCTGCTGGTCAGAAGATTTTTTTATTTTTGGAGTAAAAAATGAGCAAAAAAGTTTCTATCATTGGTGCTGGGATTGTGGGAACGGCCGTCGCATATATATTGAAGACTAAGGGATATGAGGTGGTGGCTGTTGGTAGTAGAAGTCAAGACTCCCTCACTAGAGCTTATTCTTATATGGCAGGATTGCTTACGACTGATGTTGTCAAAGCCGCAAATTTGGGAGATTTAATTTTTATTACTACTCGAGACGACCAGGTCGAAAAGGTTTGTGAGAAAATTGCTCGTGAAAGTGGTTTTAAGGCTGGCGATGTGGTTTTGCACATGAGTGGCGTGCTCTCGGTCGAGGTGCTGAATAGCGCTAAAGGAGCGGGGGCATCTATTGCGAGCATTCATCCAATACAATCGTTTGCCGATATTGACTTGGCAATAGAGCAGCTGCCCGGAACTTATTTTGGAGTTACGGCTGAGGAGGAAATTCAGCCCCTCGTTTTTGAACTAGTCAAAGACCTTGGTGGAGTACCTATCGCAGTAAAAGATGAAGACAGGCCTCTTTATCATGCAGCTGCATGTGTAGTCTCAAACTATTTGGTGGCTCTTCTATATCTTGCTCAAGAAATCTATTCCAATATCGGCATATCGAACGAGATTTCCTTGAGAGCGGTGTGGCCCTTAATTGAGGGGACACTCAAGAACATAAAAGAAAAAGGTACCTCTAAGGCGCTTACCGGACCCATTGCTCGCGGTGATGTGGATACCATAAAAAAACATCTGTTGGCTTTCGAGTCAAAGTTGCCTGATGCTACAGGAATCTATAAGGAAATGGGCCATTATACGGTCGATGTGGCGATAGAAAAAGGAAGCGTAGATGAGAAAAACGCAAAGGAACTTAAACAACTTTTTAAAAAGGAGTAGAAGATGAAAGAGAAAGTCACCGTCACTAAGCTTGCAGAAATGAAGCAAAAGGGCGATAAAATCACCATGTTAACTGCATATGATTATTTGACCGCAAAACTTCTAGATGAGCTGGGTGTGAATTTGATTTTGGTTGGTGACTCTTTGGGCATGGTTGTGCTTGGTTATGATACTACACTGGCTGTCACTATGGATGATATGCTTCATCATACGAAAGCGGTATCTAAAGGTGTGAAATCGAGCATGGTTATTGGGGATATGCCTTTTATGTCATATCAAGTAAATGCGGACGAAGCTCTTAGAAATGCGGGTAGGTTTCTACAGGAAGCGGGCGCTCATGCGGTAAAACTCGAGGGTGGTGAAGAAGTGGCGGATAAAGTCGATAAGATTGTAAAAGCCGGAATTCCTGTGATGGGACACTTGGGGCTTACTCCTCAGTCGGTACACCAAATGGGAGGTTTTAAGGTTCAGGGCAAAGAGGATAAACAAAAGAAAAAATTACTTAAAGATGCAAAAATTCTTGAGGATGCAGGGGTTTTTTCAATTGTACTGGAGTGTATCCCGAAAAGTCTTGCGGCGGACATAACCAGGGCGGTTTCGATTCCTACTATTGGAATTGGCGCTGGGTGTGAATGTGATGGGCAGGTTCTTGTCACTCAGGATCTTTTAGGGATGTACGATAAATTTGTGCCAAAGTTTGTTAAACAATACGCGAAGTTAAGTAATGATATTAAGAGAGCGGTTTCGGATTATATATCCGAAGTAAAGAAAGAAAAGTTTCCCACCAAAGAGCACGAGTTTTGTTAGTAAAAGAAAGGGTAAAGAGGAAGGAAGCCACCAGTTATCAGTCGTTAGCTACCAGGAAAAACAAATGATGTATGAATAAGAATCTGGCAAGTGGTAAAGAGTAAAAAACAAAAATAGTACAAAAGCATTTTTAATTTTATATTATGGTTTTTCATTCTTATTTATTAATTTTTATGCTGGCGGCTGGAGACTGGGGGCTGGAAGCTAGGCATACTACCGACTTAAGGGTGTTTTATGAAAATAGTTACAACCATAAAAGAGATTAAGGCAATCTTAAAGCAGGAAAGAAGAGGCGATAAAACTATAGGGTTAGTCCCGACGATGGGTTGTTTCCACGAAGGTCATCTTGCTCTAATGCGGAGGGCAAAAGAAGAGTGCGATGTTACTGTAACCAGCATCTTTGTAAATCCGACTCAGTTTGGTCCCTCCGAAGATTTTGAAGCTTATCCTAGAGACTTGAAAAGTGATTCAAAGATGGCCGAGAAAGTCGGAGTCGATTATCTCTTTGCTCCTTCTGTGGAAGAGATGTATCCGGAGGAAAACTTAACTCATGTTAACGTTGAGAAGATAACCGATGTTCTCTGCGGAGCTTGCAGAATCGGTCATTTTCAAGGAGTTGCCACGGTTGTTTCCAAACTCTTTAATATGGTAAATCCTGATTTTGCGTACTTTGGTGAAAAGGATTATCAACAGTTGATGGTCGTAAAGAGGATGGCTAAAGACCTAAATTTTGATCTTCAAGTGGTCGGTGTTTCAACAGTAAGAGAAGAAGATGGTTTGGCTATGAGTTCCCGCAATAGGTATCTCAGTTCCGAAGAAAGAAAAGCGGCGCTTGTTTTAAGTAAATCGCTTAGATTGGCATCAGAAATGGTAGAAAACGGTGAAAAAAATCCAGGGGAAATAAGAGAGTCAATGATAAGGTTAATTAAAAAAGAACCCTTAGTTAATTTAGAATACCTGTCCATCTGTGATACTATTTCGTTACGAGAACTGACTATAATAAAAAGAGAAGCCTTGATTGCCTTGGCTGCTAGAGTGGGCAAAGCAAGGTTAATCGATAATATTTTAATTAAAGGAAATTAGGTGTTAGTTTATGTTCAGGGTGATATTGAAAGGAAAGATACATAGAGCGATTGTTACAGAAGCTAACCTCGATTACGTAGGGAGCATAACTGTCGACGAAAATTTACTGAAAGCCGCCGACATTTTAAATCATGAAAAGGTTCAAGTTATGGACATCACCAATGGGTCGCGGCTTGAGACTTATGCCATCGCTGGCCCGGCTGGCTCGGGGGTCATATGCGTAAACGGCGCCGCGGCACATTTGGTGCATAAAGGAGATAAGGTAATCGTTCTATCTTATGTGCTTGTTGATGATGAGGAAGTTAAGAAGCTGGTGCCTAAAATTGTTCATGTAGACGAAAAAAATCATATAGTTGATGTCGAGGATTATAAAGCTACTTATGATGCTTGCTAGGAGGTAGATGGTTGGAAGAGCGTATCAAACGACTCAAAAAAGAGAGAAACGCAATTATACTCGCGCATAACTATCAGCCCTCTCAAATTCAAGACATCTCCGATTTTGTTGGCGATTCATTAGATCTCTCTCGCAAGGCCGTAGAGGTTGATGCTGAAATTATAGTGTTTTGCGGAGTTTATTTTATGGCGGAAACGGCCAATATTCTAAGCCCGGAAAAAATTACATTGCTTCCGAATGCTCATGCAGGATGTCAATTGGCAGACATGATTACCGTTGAAGCTCTAAAAGAGAAGAAAAAAAAGTACCCCGATGCTGCTGTAGTCTGCTATGTAAATTCTCCCGCGGCCGTAAAAGCTGAAAGCGATATTTGTTGTACTTCTGCTAACGCTTTGGCGGTGGTAAATTCCTTAAACGGTTTTGACAAAGTTATCTTTGTGCCGGATAAAAATCTCGGAAGTTATGTTGCTTCTATGACGGGTAAAGAGATAATTCTTTGGGACGGGTATTGTCCTGTTCATGATGATATAGAACCGGGGCAAGTTGAAAAACTCAAAGAAAGTTACTCCGGCGCGGTTTTTATAGCTCACCCGGAATGTCGCCCGGATGTTCTCAACTTGGCCGATGAGGTATTGGGCACCTCAGGAATGGTTAGGTTTGCAAAAGAAACTTCTGCTAAGGAAATAATTGTGGGTACGGAAGAAGGCATGATATATCGTTTGCAAAAAGAGAATCCTGAAAAAAAATTCGTGAAAATTGAGGGAGCGATCTGCAAAGATATGAAAATTATTACGCTCGATAGAATAGAAAAATCCCTTAAAAATCTGGGAACCAGAGTTGTCGTTCCCAAAGAAGTTAGGGTGAAGGCCGAAGAAGCGGTAAATAAAATGATAAAGATAAGTTGATGATGGTTTGAAAGATACCCCACGTTATTTAGCTAGCTTTAATACCAGAAATCTGTCGCGACAGTTATCCGACTTGTTGATAATCGGAAGCGGAATCGCTGGGTTGACGATGGCTCTTAAATGTTGTCAAAAGTATAAAGTTATCCTTCTTACCAAGGGCGAACTTAAAGATACGACAACTTGGTATGCTCAGGGTGGAGTTGCGACTGCGATGAGCAAAGAGGACTCCCCCGAACTTCACTATCGAGACACAATGCAAGCGGGTGCTGGGTTATGCGACTCTGAAGCCGTTAAAGTACTTGTAAATGAAGCTCGTGATTCCATCGAAAATTTGATAAGTCTTGGTGTCGATTTTGACAGAGCCCTTAGTGGTGAGATTAAACTCGGGCGTGAGGGTGGTCATTCTTTATCGAGGGTTCTTCACTCGGGAGATTCTACTGGTGCTGAGATTTTATCGACCCTGGTTGCGAACATGAAGTCATGTCCGGGCATTCAAGTTAAAGAAAACGTCTTCGCTCTAGACTTTTTAACCTATAAAAATCGTTGCGTCGGAGTTTTGGTATTTGACTCCAAGGAAAAGAAACTCGTTGCTTACTTTGCTAAAGCAGTTATTTTGGCTGCGGGAGGATGTGGGCAACTTTATGATATTACGACCAGTCCATTGATAGCAACGGGTGATGGCGTAGCAATGGCTTACCGCGCGGGGGCAGAAGTTTGTGATATGGAGTTTATACAGTTTCACCCAACTGCTTTAAGCGACAAAAAAAGTCCCCGTTTTTTAATCACGGAGGCGCTGAGGGGGGAGGGTGCTTATTTAAGAGATTGTGCGAACAAGAGATTTATGGTGGGAGTCCATCCCATGGCCGAACTTGCTCCGAGGGATATTGTTGTAAGGGAAATTGTTAAAGCAATGAAGCGCTGTGGAGAAGACCATGTCTATCTGGATGCTACCCATATCCCGGCCGAGAAATTGAGGAAAAGATTTCCGATGATTTGGGATAGGTGTAAAGAAGATGGTTACGACCTCAGCAAGAATTTAGTACCTGTTTCGCCTGCCGCTCATTATATGATGGGGGGAGTTAAAACGGATGTTTTTGGAAGGACAAGTTTACCCGGCTTGCATGCTAGCGGTGAGGTAACTTGCTCGGGCATTCACGGCGCAAACAGATTGGCCAGCAATTCCCTTTTAGAAGGATTGGTTTTCAGTAAGCGAATATGTGATGTTTTAAAGGAAGATTTTGAGGAAATGCCCAAGGAGGGCATTTCAGGCATTGATGTGAGTTATGATTTTGTTGGAGAGAAAAAGTATATCGACATCTCCAAATGTAAAAGAGTATTGCGTGAGGCAATGGTCTCTTTCGTCGGAGTTATACGTACACAAGATGAACTAAGGATGACTCTTAATAAAATTTCTGATTTAAGCAGCGAAGTTCTTGCGACCAAATTTGATAGGGTTGAGGAATTCGAGCTTCAAAATATGCTCATTGTTGCCAGATTAGTAACACAATCTGCGCTGATGCGCGAAGAGAGTAGAGGAGCGCACTTTCGAAGCGATTTTCCCAAAACCGATGATTTAAAGTGGAAAAAACATATAATTTTGAAGCGAGATCTTGAATTACCCATATATCTGGAGGTTTAGTGGCAAAAATGGTTGAGATATTCGGAGAAGAATTGGAAAGAATAATAAGGAATGCTCTTAAGGAAGACCTAGGAGTTCATGGTGATATCACCATGGATGCGATTTTCTCTGCACCCAAGAGGATTAAGGGATTTATCCGGTGTGAGGACCGAGGCATATTGGCGGGCGTTAAGGTTGCCGCGAAGGTATTTGAGATAGTGGATGAATCCACGACTCTTAAGGCCAAGTTCAAAGATGGCGATACTATCAAAGAAAAAGGGGTAATTGCCGAGTTAGAGGGTGATGTTTCTAAGGTTTTGGCCGCTGAGAGAGTAGCTCTTAATTTTCTTCAACACCTTTCTGGTATAGCTACCTTAACATCTGAATTTGTAAAGAGGGCAAGACCACATGGGGTTGATATTTATGACACAAGAAAAACGACTCCGGGTTTGAGGTTGGTTGAAAAGTATGCTGTTGTAGTTGGCGGAGGTTGCAATCACCGGATGGGTTTATATGATACTGTTTTGATAAAGGATAATCACATTGCTGGTGCCGGAGGAATAAAGCGGGCTATAGAGCTCGTTAAGATATCTCTTCCACAGGCAAAAATCGAAGTTGAAACCGAAAACTTGAGTCAAGTCCAGGAAGCACTAGAAACAGGCGCTGATATTATAATGTTGGATAACATGGATATTGAGATAATACGAGAAGCAGTTGAGATTATTGGCAAACGAGCGGTTCTTGAAGCTTCGGGGGGCATAAATCTGAACAATGTTGAAGAGGTGGCAAAAACTGGTATAGACAGGATTTCTGTTGGAGCGATAACCCAGGCTTCGACGCCCTTAAATATCTCCATTGAACTTGTCTCAGATTGATTGTTAAGAGATGGATTTATGGGGTCAGGGATTCTAGATGTAGTTTTTACCTATTTTAAAATTTACGGGTGCTACATTCTTTTTTGCCCTCTTATTGGAAAATGTATTTTTTTAGGGTTAATTGTTCCAGGAGAAACCATTCTTTTTTTGGGGAGCTTGCACGTTAATAGTCGTCTTTTTGCTTCCAATTTATCTATATCGCAGAAAACGTAAGGGGGAATAGGGTGTCTTCAAAAGAAGCTGTTTTATTTTTTTTAAGGGATAATTTTGGCGAGCTTGTCTCAGGAGAAGAAATTTCTCGGAGTCTTTCTTTATCAAGGACTGCTATTTGGAAGAGTATCCAGAATTTAAAAAAAGAGGGTTATCTTATAGAAGCTGTTCCAGGGCAGGGATATAGATTGATTGAATTATCCAGTAAACTTTTACCCTCTGAAATACGATACAAATTAAAAACAACCTTTTTTAACAAAGAGATCTATCATTTTGATGAAGTTGGTTCGACAAATGATGTAGCTAAAACTTATGCTGTTAAAGGGGTCTCGGAAGGGACGCTTGTTATAGCAGAAAAGCAAGTTGCAGGCAAGGGTAGACTTGGAAGAAAATGGATTTCCCCATGCGGAGGAATATGGCTTTCTATGATTTTACGCCCTGAAATTTCACCAATCGATGCTTCCAAGATAACAATTCTTGCGGGAGTTGCTGTCGCGAAAGCTATTGAGATTGAAACCGGATTAAAAGTTCAACTTAAGTGGCCAAACGATGTTCTTATCGATAGTAAAAAAGTTGCCGGCATCTTAACCGAGATGAGCGCCGAGACCGATAAAATAAATTTTGTTGTGGTTGGACTGGGAGTGAATACTAACTTTGGTTTGATGGCTTTCCCCGAAGAGTTGCAAGGCAAAGTAACTACCTTGAAGGAATTATTGGGAGCTGAAGTAGATAGGGTGATTTTGATTAAAGCCATATTAAAAGAGTTCGAAAAAGTTTATTTTCCTTTAAAAGAGGGTGGTTTTAAGAAGGTGCTGTCGGAGTGGAAAAATTTCTGCGACATGTTAGGTAAAAACGTGAAGATTTCGGTTCTGGACGGTGAAATTGAAGGGGAGGTCTTTGATATTGATGAACATGGGGGATTATTATTGAAGTTATTCTCTGGCGAAATGCGTACAATTTACTCTGGGGATGTAGTTATTAAAAAATGATTTTACATCAAGTTTTTATTTTGTTATAATTGTTAACCTATTTAAAAATTTGGTTAACAAAGGAGAAATTTTATGAAAATTGATGTAAAAAGTATG
Organism: Actinomycetes bacterium; assembly: GCA_030614255.1. GTDB lineage: Bacteria > Actinomycetota > Aquicultoria > UBA3085 > Oleimmundimicrobiaceae > JAUSCH01. The sequence goes on along the minus strand of JAUWKI010000002.1, from coordinate 30,739 downwards.
ATTTTAGTTGCTTTATTTGCAGCATTGACGGCGGTTGGGGCTCTTATGGTAATTCCGCTTCCATTTAGCCCTGTCCCCATCACACTTCAAGTTCTTTTTGTGTTGCTTTCTGGAGCTTTGTTGGGTAGTAGATTGGGAGCTTTGAGTCAAATAATTTACGTTCTTCTCGGTTGCCTGGGGCTTCCCGTTTTTGCGGGAGGAACTTCCGGTTTTGGGGTTTTAATTGGCCCAACGGGGGGTTATATATTTGGTTTCATCTTAGCTGCATATGTTATAGGAAAAATGACTGAGGATAAGCCCAAATTACATTATCTTCGGATATTCTTAGTCTTGATAATAGGCGTTTTATTTATATATTTAATTGGAGCTTTACAACTTATGGTCGTTGCAAAATTAAGTTTTTCAAAAGCACTTCTTGTTGGGGTCCTTCCCTTTATTGGAGTGGATCTGGTTAAGGCCGCCCTGGCTTCATTCTTAATCCAAAGGGTAAAACCTTTATGTTCTTAAAGGATAAAACGGAAGTCATAGAGATTCGTGCTCATCACCTTCTTTGCATTTTAGGATTTTGCGGTTTAGGTTATAGCGAGGAATTTGTGGCAAACTTGAAAAAAATAATCACAGTTTTTCGTGCCGATGAAAGTCGTGAGGTTATACTCATTCATCAGTGTGATGATGTATGCAAATATTGTCCCCATAATATAGGGGGAAGTTGCCAAAAGAACAACAGCTTCGCCGAAAATTCACCCACGACGATGGATTTAAATTTATTGGAGAAACTGGGGATATCATCGGGAGCTGTTGTTCAATTCAATCGGGCGATGGCTTTGATTAAGGAACGCATAAATTTAAATTTTATGAAGAGCATCTGCAGAGATTGTGAATGGGAAAATTTAGGTTATTGTGAAGAGGGTTTGAAGCGCGGCTGGTCTCTTCTGTAACCTTATTTATAATAAAAATCATTGTGAACAAAGTGAGGTAATCTCTTCCTGGTACAGGAAGCTGCGTTTACCGGCGAAATTATTCTGCCCTTACCTCTCGCAATGACTTCCATGATTATCTCTTCTTAATCTTAATTTTTGACTCCTAACTTTTGTTTCTTCTTCTATACTCAATTCATTAATCGGTATCTGTTATAATTTATCCATGTTTATAATAAATATATCAATGGAGGATTAAGATGCTTCTTGCTGTTGATGTTGGAAATACTCAGACGAGTTTTGGTGTATTTGATGGGGATGAACTTTGTTGCAGTTGGCGAATTTCTACAAATAAAGAAGAAACGGCCGATGAGCTGGCTGTAACCTTGACCAATCTATTAAATTTACAGGGTTTAAAATTAAAAGATATCGATGCGATTATAATCTCCTCAGTGGTTCCTCATTGTACTGCTTCTTTAATTGAGATGGCTAAAAGTATCTTCAAATTGGAAGCAATAGTGGTTGGTCCTGGGACAAAAACCGGGATTCCTATTCTTTATGATAATCCTCATGAGGTCGGCGCCGATAGAATTGCAAACGCTGTAGCCGCTTATGATATTTACGGTGGACCTGTTATCGTCGTTGATTTTGGGACAGCTACTACCTTTGATGCTATCTCGAGTAAAGGTGAATATCTTGGGGGAGCTATTGCCCCCGGTATCGAAACATCTGCTGAGGCTCTTTTTGAAATGGCGGCAAAACTTTCGCAAGTCGATTTAAAAGTACCCTCAAAAGCTATCGGAAAAAATACAACAGAAAGCCTGCAATCTGGGATAATGCTTGGTTTTGTTGGCCAGGTTGATAAAATTGTTAGCTTGATTAAGGGAGAGATGGAAGAAAATTCAACCGTTGTGGCTACCGGAGGGTTAGCCGGCTTGTTTGCTAGCAAGTGTGAATTTGTAGATGAAGTAAATTTAACGCTAACTCTTCAAGGGCTCAAGAAGATTTTTGAGATGAATTGTTAATTTCTCATTTCTGTGTGAATTTAAGTAAATAGTGGACTTTTCGACTCACACCAGGTACACTAAAATACTATATGAAGGTAAACTTAAAGAAAATTTCCATAAAAAAGATAGGATTACCTGCATCGTTTATGAAATTTGTTCTATTCATCAAAAAAAGTCTTGAATGATAGCTGTAATATAAAGAAAATCTTTACTGTTCAGGTGCATTTTTTCTCGAGTAGAAGCAATTTAACATTTAAATCAAGGGCATTTAAAAGTAGAGGGGCGATTTGAACTTAACGAAATCTTATATGAGGTGAAAATGTATGAAGAAAATAGTTACAAGTTTTACAGTTGTGGTTTTATTTTTAGCCCTTTTACTACCAACTTCGTTAGCATCTGGTAATTCAGCTATAATTGACATTGTCGTAGATCCTTATGCTTTTAATTCAGAGACGGGTAGCACCAGCATAAATTACACTTTAATCGATGTTGACGATGGCAATGTTTCGCTTGAAATTTATGATTCGGATTATGATTTGGAAAGTGAGCCTATCAGAACTGTCAACGGTGGTGTTCAAAACAGTGGAACTCATAGCATCATCTGGGACGGGACAGACGATGATGGCGGTTCAGTTAATGAAGGGGACTACGTCTCCAGACTCAATGTTTCTATTGGAAGTTATAAGTTTACTCTGAAATGGGAAGGTTCTGGTACACTCGACGACCAATTTAACCGCCCATATGACATAGTAGTTGACTCAAGCGGCAATGTTTATGTGGCCGACACGTACAATCACCGAATCCAGAAATTTGACTCAAATGGCAATTTCTTCGAATGGGAAAGTCTTGACATAGACGATGGCCAGTTTAACTGTCCCACTGGTGTAGCCGTCGACTCAAGCGGCAATATTTATGTGGCTGATCGGGGCAACCACCGAATCCAGAAGTTCGACTCGGATGGCAATTTCCTCACCGAATGGGGAAGTTATGGTACACTCGACGGCCCATTTGACCCGTTCGGTGTAACTGTCAACTCAAGCGGCAATATTTATGTGACTGACTGTAATAACCACCGAATCCAGAAGTTCGACTCAGATGGTGATTCCCTCACCGAATGGGGAAGTTACGGTACGGATAAAGGTGAGTTTGATTGCCCCACTGGTGTAACCGTCGACTCAGACGGCAATGTTTATGTGGCTGACTGTAATAACGACCGAATCCAGAAATTCGACTCAGACGGCAAGTTTCTTGGCGAATGGGGAAGTTACGGCTTCTTATACGATGGCGAGTTCCGGAATCCAATAGGTATAGCCGTCGACTCAAGCGGCAATGTTTATGTAGTCGATTTTTCTAACCATCGAATCCAGAAGTTCGACTCAAACGGCATTTTCCTTGGGAAATGGGGAAGTTACGGCTTCTTATACGATGGCGAGTTCCGGAATCCAATAGGTATAACCGTTGATTCAAGCGGCAATGTTTATGTGGCCGACACAGACAACGACCGAATCCAGAAGTTCGACTTCGATTTGGAAAGTGTAATAACCAGTAATGAAGTTGATATATTAATAGATAATACAGCGCCAGAGGTCTCAATAATTACACCGGTTGATGGAGCTGAGTATATATTGAACGAGCCGGCTTTAGCTGGCTGGCTGGCCGATGATTCGCTTTCGGGGATAGCTTCGGTGACGGCAACTATTCCTGACGGGGGAGTAATTGACACAGCTACGGTTGGTGAAAAGACTTTTAGTGTGGTTGCGGTGGATAAAGCCGGAAACCAAACAATAGAGACGAGAACTTATTATGTTCGTTATGTTTATAGTGGTGTTTTTCCACCCATTAGAAGCGATGGAAGCAGTGTTTTTAAATTGGGCAGTGGCTTATCCGTAAAATTCCAGTTGTGGGATGCTAATGGTGATTTTGTTACCGATGCATCTGCCAAGCTCTGGTTAGCGAAGAAGAACATCGACGGTACTTTTGGCGAAGAGATAGCGGCTACCTCAAGTAGCTCGAAGGTAACTGACAACGAGTTTGATTATAATAGCTTTGTCAATAAATATTTTTACAAACTCAGGACAAAAGATCTTACGAGGGGAACCTGGCGATTGAGAATAGAATTAGATGACGGGACTTCAAAATTTGCATATATAACATTTCAGTAAATTAAAGTAAGGTAATTTTTCTTCGTGAATCTATAGAACAAGCCCCGCCATAGGCGGGGCTTGTTCTATTCCCAACTTGGCAATTAATCTTTATTGAGGCCCTCTTTTAGCTGTGCTAAAATGTACACAAGTTTGTACACCCTTCTTAAGAAAGGCCAACATGGAGTTAATTCGTATCGGCAGTAAAGTGGTAAGCCGCGAAAAACTTATGGATTTAGTGGGAGAAATCTTAAAGAAGCGTTCTGGTGGGGCTACTCAAGCTGAGATTGCATCAGAAGTTGGTGTTGAGCGCTCTTTCGTTTCCCACCTTGAAAGTCTTGGAGAGGTCAGAAGAGGGAAGAGAATCGCCCTCGTCGGATTTCCAGTGAAGAACAAAAGAGAGGTTAAGAAAGTTGTCAAGGAATGCGGCGTCGATTTTATCTACTTGTTGAGCGAAAAGGAGCGGCTCTCTTTTGTTGAGAAAGGTGGAACCTTTGTCTTCAATGAAGTTCTGGATGTTCTTGCCGAGCTCCAGGGTTTCGACACAGTCATATTTTTAGCATCTGATAGAAGAGTTGAGTCTTTAGAGAAAATTTTAAATGGCGAAGTAATTGGAATTTCTTTGGGTAAATCTCCACTAAAGACTGATAAGAAAGTGGATGTGGAGGAACTTAGAGGTCTTCTAGAAAATATTATCGGCATTGAAGGGAGCAAGCGAATTGAAAAAAATCGTAAGCGTAAGTCTTGGGTCTTCAAAAAGAAATCATCGGGTAAAAGTAAAGTTATTAGAGGAAGAGTTTAGTATAAGCAGAGTTGGCACCGATGGAGACTTCGACAAAGCCATAGAGATGCTTAAAGAGCTTGATGGCAAGGTGGATGCCATTGGTTTGGGTGGGATAGACCTCTATCTTTACGCCGGTGGAAGAAGATATGAAATAAAGGATGCAAAAAAGCTTAAAGAAGCCGTCAAAAAGACACCCATTGCGGATGGGAGTGGCTTAAAAAATACCTTAGAAAAAGAAGTTGTCCACTACCTTGTTGACGATGCAGGCTTGTCCTTAAAGGGCAAAAAGGTTTTGATGGTGAGCGCAGTTGACCGCTTTGGAATGGCCGAAGCTCTGGACGCGGCGGGGTGTGAAATGGTATTTGGTGACCTCATCTTTGGATTGGATATTCCCATTGCTATCAGATCTCTTTCAACTTTTAATCTTATAGCCTCAATCACTTTGCCATTTGTAGTGAGGATGCGGTTTGAAAAGCTTTATCCTACAGGGGAGAAGCAAGAGGAGAAACCGGACCCGAAGTATACAAAATATTATGAAGAGGCGGATATAATTGCCGGAGATTATTTATTTATTCGAAAGTATATGCCCCAGAGCATGGAGGGTAAGTGGATATTAACAAACACGATAACAGGCAGTGATATTGAAGATATGAAATCTCGGGGAGTGAAGTTACTAATTACAACTACCCCAGAATTACAGGGCCGGTCTTTTGGGACCAATGTTATGGAGGCCACGATGGTTGCGATTTTAGGAAAGCCAGTGGATGAAATTAGGTCAGATGACTATCTTAATCTTCTTGAAAAGCTTAAATTTAGACCCAGAATAATTGAGCTCAATTAGGTGATGGGGTGGAAGATATCAAAGATGAGACAGCAAAAAGAATAACGGAAGAGACTTTCCGAAAAACGAAAAATTATCACAACCCATCCCTTACTCGGCTCCTTAAGGTAACAGGGTACGACACCGTCGAGTGGGAGGCTCATGGAGCGATCATTGCCGATGTTTTTGGCAAAGAGTACATAGATTGTGCCGGTGGGTATGGCGTTTTTAATATAGGGCATAGTCATCCGAAAGTCGTAAAGGCTGTCCGGAATCAACTGGGAAAAATGTCCTTATCTTCGAAAGTGTTTTTAAATAGGCCTCTTGCGGATTTGGCTGAACTTTTGGCCGAGATAACGCCGGGCAATCTTCAGTACTCTTTTTTATGTAACAGCGGTGCTGAAGCCGTTGAGGGAGCTTTGAAACTCGCTCGAGTGGCTACAGGTAGAACTGAAATTATCTCAACCCACAATGCTTTTCATGGGAAGACGTTCGGAGCTTTATCTGCAACCGGAAAGGATATCTACCGCGACCCGTTCAAGCCTCTAGTGGGGGATTTTACTCATGTGCCGTTTGGGGATGCTGAAGCAGTTCGGGAAATAATCTGTGAAAACACCGCGGCGGTTATCGTCGAGCCGATTCAAGGTGAAGGAGGCATTATCATTCCTCCTGAGGACTATCTGCCGAAGCTGAGAAATATCTGTAATAAATCAGGTGCTCTTTTAATAGCCGATGAAATTCAAACTGGTCTTGGGCGAACCGGGGAGATGTTTGCCGTGGATCACTACAATGTCGCTCCGGATATAATTACGCTTGCGAAGGGTTTAAGCGGAGGGGTTATCCCAATCGGGGCATTCATTGGGACTCCTGAGGTCTGGAAGGTTTTTCGTTCTAACCCACTCATTATCACTTCGACTTTTGGTGGAAATCCTCTGGCTTGTGTAGCGGCCAAAGCTATGATTGAGGTTGTTCTAGAAGAGGGTCTCTGCGAGCGGGCCGTCTATCTTGGAAATTATTTAGTGGCTGGTTTAAAAGGTGTGCAAGCAAATTACCCTGACATCATTTCCGAAGTTAGAGGGAGAGGATTGATGATAGGCCTTGAGCTGACCAAGGAGGGCCTTGGCGGAATTATTATTCCCGAGATGGCAAAGAGAGGAATAACCGCCGTTTATACGTTAAATAATCCAAGAGTAATCAGATTTGAGCCACCACTTGTTATTACTGAAAACCAGTTAAACAAAGTTTTAAAGATAGTTGAAGGGACTGTTGAGAAGGCACAGTCCATGTATGCTCGATTGTTTAAAATTGAAGGAGGAAATTAAATGCCTTATATTAAGAGTTCCATAGAGATTAAGTCTCCAAAAAAAGAAGTCTATGAGTTAGCCAAGAATATGGAAAAGTTTCCGGACTTTATGAGGGACGTAAAAGAAGTAAGGTTCATTAAGAAGGAGAAAAATGAGACCGTCACAGAATGGGTAACCGATATTGACGGTGTTGCCATAACTTGGACCGAAAAAGAATTATTAGATGATGAGAATCATCTCATTAAGTATGAGCTGGTCGAGGGTGATCTGGATAAGTTTGAGGGAGAGTGGAGATTTGAGGATATATCTGGAAATACTAAAGTCACTTTGACCGTCGATTTCGATTTTGGTATGCCTAACATGGAAGATCTTCTCGGACCTGTTTTAGAGCTAAAGGTGAAAGAGAACTCGGAGATGATGCTCAAAGGAATGAAGGCGAAGATGGAAAGACCTACAGGGTGATGTGAGTGAGAAAGTTTGCTTTTTTAATCCATCCGTTAGACTTAGATGATGTTATCAGCTTCGAGAAGAAGGCTGCTGGTAAGTCCATAGTGCTGATAAAAAAACTGCTCCTTTGGATGTGCGAAAGGCCGCCTTTTATCGGGTCGCATATTACTGGCCTTACCTCAAAAACGGGTAGGAAAGCTGAAGGATGGTTTGTAACTGTACCCCTTTTACCGGAGCAGATGAGAGAGCATCCCGAACTTGCGCGAAGGAAAATTCTTGAGGCCATAGACATAAGTAAAGAGCTGGGTGCCAGCATAGTAGGGTTAGGTGGTTTCACATCTATCACTGTAAACGGCGGGTTGACGATAGCGAAACAAGCCACCCTTCCGATTACGACCGGAAATAGTTATACGGTTGCTGCTGCAGTAGAGGGAATAAAAAAAGCGGCAAGATTGATGGGAATACGTATCTCTAAAGCTAAGTTGGTGGTCGTAGGCGCTACTGGTTCAATTGGAAGAGCTTGCAGTGAAATTCTTGCACCAGAGGTTGCTGAGATGGTTTTGGTAGGAAGACGTCAAGAGGCTCTTAAACTTCAAGCGGATAAATTGAAAAAATTTACGGAGATTAGCGTCTCTACAGATGTAAAGAAGGCTTTGAAAGACACGGACCTTGTTATATCAGCTACCAGTGATGCCAACACTATAATTGATGTTATTGATCTTGAGCCTGGGACGGTGGTTTGCGATGTTGCCCAACCACCCGATGTATCTAACTCTGTTTTAAAAAAGAGAAACGATATTTTAGTTTTTGATGGGGGCATCATAAGAATACCCGGGATGAGGGTGAAAAGGAAACCGTGTTTTGATTATGACTTCAGGTTGAAGCCTGATAAATATGCTTATGCGTGTATGGCTGAGACCATGATTCTATGTCTTGAAGGGGTGCAAAAGAATTTTGACTTGGGAAGTGTTCGAATCTCTAATGTAGAGGAGATCTTTAAACTTGCTAAGAAACATGGGTTTAAGCTAGCTGGCTTTCGCTGTTTTGGTGAGAAGATTACCAGGGAAAAAATCAAGGAAATAAGAAAGAATGCCGCCTTGAATAGCGACAAAAAGTGGTTTTATCGAGTGCGTCGAATGTTGAAATATTCCGAGCTAGGCTAGAATTCTTCCGGGTCATTTTCTTGATAGGTTGATTTATTTTGACAGGTAGGCAGTATTTTTCTATAATACAACTTTAACTAGTAACTTATATTGGCACTGCTATGCAGTGCTATTTTCTATTAATTAACTGTTAAAGGAGAATGATAACTCGATGGATAAAGAAGTTGTCTTGACAAAAGAAGGCCACCAAAAACTTGAGGATGAGTTGAATCATTTGGTGACTCAAAAACGTAGAGAAGTTGCAAAACGAATAAAGGAAGCAATAGAGTTTGGAGATATCAGCGAAAATGCTGAGTATGAAGATGCCAAAAATGAGCAGGCTTTTCTCGAAGGTCGAATAAAACAGGTAGAGAATATCCTTAAGGATGCTAAAATTATAAGCGATAATAGTAGAACCGATGAAGTGGATTTGGGTTCGTTAGTGGTTTTGCGAGATTTGGAATTCGATGAAACTATCGAGTACATGTTGGTTGGCTCCGCCGAGGCAGACCCTAGTGAGCACAGAATTTCCAATGAATCTCCTGTCGGAATGGCGATTATGGGTAAAAAGGCAGGAGAAAAGGTGAAGGTTCAAGTTCCCGTCGGGGAGCTGGAGTACTTAATATCGGAAATTAAATAATGAACTTAAGGAGTTGTTGAGAGACAACGATGGAAGAGAATGAACTCGAACTTAATGAACTAATGCTTCAACGCCGGCGTAAATTACAAGAATTGATTTCCTCAAACCTAAGCCCTTACAAGGGCAAATTTGAGCGAGCGAACTACATTTCTGAGATTATATCGACCCACAAAGATATTCAACCCGGTGAGAATACAAGTGATAAAGTTTGTGTAGCTGGCAGAATTATGGCTTTACGGAAGCATGGCAAAGCAAGTTTTGCTGTCCTTAGCGATATCTCAGGAAAGATACAGCTCTACTTGGCGGTAGACAAGCTGGGAGAAGAAAGATACCGTTTCTTCATCGATTTAGATATCGGTGATTGGATTGGGTTGTCTGGCCTGACATTTAAAACTCGTCGCGGAGAACTATCTATCATGGTTGATGAATTTGAACTCTTATCCAAGTCCCTTCGGTCTCTTCCGGAAAAGTGGCACGGACTAAAGGATATCGAGATCAGGCATCGTCAACGTTATGTTGACTTGGTAGTAAACCCCGATGTTAAAGAGCTATTTATCAAACGAAATAAGATAATCAAATCCATACGAAACTTTTTGGATGAAAGAGGTTTTCTGGAGGTAGAAACTCCCATGTTGCAACCCATTCCCGGAGGCGCAACCGCGAAACCTTTTGTTACTCATCATAATGCTTTAGATGTGGATCTTTATCTTCGCATAGCGCCCGAGCTTTACCTGAAACGTTTAATTGTGGGCGGGCTTGAGAGGGTATATGAGCTCAATAGGAACTTTAGAAATGAAGGGATGTCCTCAAAACATAATCCCGAATTCACAATGCTTGAAATATATCAAGCATATGCTGACTATAAGGATATGATGAAGCTTACACGAGAGCTCATAAGCTCTGTTGCTGAAGAGTTGTATGAATCTACAATGGTTGAGTACGAAGGCAATCAACTTGATTTTTCCAATGGTTGGCGAGAGTATACTATGCTTGAAGCAATTGAAAAATTTGCAGGGATAAAGCTCTCATTTGAGATGAAAATTGATGAGCTGAAGATTATTGCCAAACGCCACCAAATAAAAGTAGAAGATGGTTTTGGTAAGGGCAAGATAATTGCGGAAATTTTTGAGAAACTTGTCGAGGGACAACTTGTTCAACCCACCTTTATAAAAGATTATCCGATTGAAATAACCCCATTAGCTAAACAGCATCCCGATAACCCGAATCTTACCGAGAGATTTGAGTTAATTGTTGCCGGAAGAGAGATAGCCAATGCCTTTTCCGAACTGATAAATCCATTAGAGCAGAGGGAGCGGTTTGAGCAACAATTAAACGAAGATGATGAGGAAGCCCAGCGTATAGACGAAGATTTTCTTCGGGCGTTAGAGTATGGGATGCCTCCGACGGGGGGTCTCGGTATTGGAGTTGACAGATTGATTATGCTTTTAACCAACTCTCACTCGATTCAGGAAGTAATTTTCTTTCCTCAAATGCGGCCTGAAAGTTAAATTCTGGTCGGAATATTTCTGCATTAACACCCGTAAATTTTCTAAGCTGAAGCCGCGTGGCTAAAAACTGCGACGGGTGATAGAATGAATTTAGATAACTTTTTTGGGAGATATAATTCATGTTTTGCGATGAATGTCACATAAACAAACCCTATATTTATATGGTTAAAGTCATAAATGGGAGAGTCTTAAAAACTCACTTATGCGAAGACTGTGCGAAGAAATTTTGGGATAGTCTCTTATCTCTAGATGAATTCTCTAAACTACCTCAGTTTTTAAGTAATGCCTTTGATCCTGGAGAGAGCTATCTTCTTGAAGATTTTGAGGAGGAGAGTGAAATGACTTGTCCCACGTGCAGTATAAAATTGAGCGATTTTCGTAAGAGCGGGAGACTGGGGTGTAGTGATTGTTATAAATCGTTCGAGAAAAAACTTTCTCCGTTACTTAAAAAAATCCATGGCAGAGGGGAACATATGGGCAAGATTCCAAGTCATTTAGATGAGCAAACTAGGCTGGAATTGAAACTGGTGCGACTGCGACATGATTTGAAGGTATGTGTCAAAGAAGAGGAGTATGAAAGGGCCGCCAAAGTAAGAGATGAAATTAAGGATATTGAGGAGCACAGTTCTCTAAGGGTAGGTTGATTTGATTACTTTAAAATCAGATTTCGGCAATTGGATAGAGAGCGATAGTTCTGACTCGGACGTGGTTGTAAGCAGCAGGGTAAGGATCGCTAGAAATTTAGAAAATTTTGTCTTTCCTTATTGGGCGACCGAAGTTCAATTAAGCGAAGTTCGCAATTTTATCTCAAAAGCCATTGGTCGTGACCAAGACCTTAATGGTTTCACCCTAATCTTTTCTGAAGAGCTTGTCCCGCAAGAAAAGAATATCTTGGTCGAAAAACACTTGATAAGTTCGAGCTTCGATAGCGACAAGAAGGGCCTGGCAGTTATTTTAAGCGAGGAAAACAGCAATTTATGTATCATGGTTAACGAGGAAGATCATCTTCGCATCCAGGCATTCTTGTCTGGGTTCCAACTTCAAAAGGCCCTAAAAATTGCGGACGGAATAGATAGTAAGTTGAGCTCGCGTTTGCCTTATGCGTTCTCTACGCGCTGGGGATATTTGACTGAGTGTCCAACTAATATCGGTACTGGCATGAGGGCTTCAGTCATGATGCACTTACCGGGTTTGGTAATTAACGAGGAAGTGGAATCATTGTTCTCGAGTTTATCGAGTTCCAGTATAACTGTGAGAGGACTCTTTGGAGAGGGAACCAATATGGCGGGGAATTTTTATCAGGTGTCCAGTCAGGTGATGCTGGGTAAGTCCGAGGACGAAATTGTCGATAACTTGCAGAGCGTGTCGAAAAATATAATAGAGAGAGAAAGGGCCGCTAGGCAAATTTTGATGAAGGAGAGAAAAATCGGGTTACTAGACGAGATTTCGAGATCATGGGGGGTTCTTGCCCATGCAAAATTAATCTCTTTCGAGGAAGCAATCGAGTACCTTTCGATGATTCGCTTGGGTATCGATCTTAAGATTTTGCCCAACTTGAATCGTAATCAGATAGCAAAACTGATGATGCTCATAGGAACCGCGCACCTTCGTGATTTTATTGGGAAAGATGTTGATGAAGACTCGGAGTCTATAGCTCGAGCGAACCTTATAAAACGCAAGCTATTTGAATTGCGGGAGGGGACGATTTAAATGTTTGAGAGATTTACCGAACGAGCTAGGAGAGCAATTGTTTCTGCTCAAGAAGAAGCTAAGACTCTAAAACAGAACTATGTCGGGACGGAGCACCTTCTATTGGGGGCAATTCGTGAGAGTGAAAGCATTGCCGTCAGAGTGTTGGAGAATTTGGGTGTTAGTCTAGACGATGTTCGGGAGCGGGTCGAAGAAGAAGTTGAGATGGGGTCTGCTGAGCTAACTGGCCATATTCCCTTCACGCCCCGCGCCAAAAAGGTTTTGGAACTTTCCCTAAGAGAAGCTTTAAAACTTGGACATAACTATATTGGAACCGAGCATATTTTGCTTGGCTTGATAAGGGAGAAGGAAGGGATTGCGGCGAGGATTCTTGAGGAGTCAGGAGTTAGTTTTGAAAGTGTTCAGGAACAGACTGTTCAACTTCTAAGTGGGCACTATGAGGATAAAATGATAGAATCACAGGCGGTAAAAGGCAAGAAAGTTCTTCTCGATGAGTTTGGAAGAAATCTTACTCGTTATGCTTTAGAGAATAAGCTTGATCCCACAGTAGGCCGGCGAAAAGAGATAGAGAGAATGATGCAAATTCTTTCGAGAAGAACCAAAAATAACCCCGTGTTAATAGGTGATCCCGGGGTGGGCAAAACAGCGATAGTTGAGGGCTTAGCTCAGCTCATAGCCAAAAATGAGGTTCCTGAGACATTAAAGGGTAAACAGATATATGCGTTGGATTTGGGCTCGTTGATTGCTGGCTCTAAGTATCGTGGAGAGTTTGAGGAAAGATTAAAAAAGGTTATGAAAGAGATTCAAAACAGAGGCGATGTCATCATATTTATTGATGAACTTCATACTCTTGTTGGAGCTGGTGCAGCCGAAGGAGCCATCGATGCAGCTAGTATACTCAAGCCGTCCCTTGCGCGTGGTGAAATCCAAACTATTGGTGCTACCACATTGAATGAGTATAGGAAATATATCGAGAAGGATTCCGCTTTGGAGCGCAGGTTTCAACAGATTATGGTCGATGAACCTACTGTCGATGAGACGATAAATATTTTAAAAGGGTTAAGAGATCGCTATGAAGCTTATCATCGTGTAAGTATTACCGACGACGCAATTTCTGCCGCGGCTCATCTTGGAGATAGATATATATCCGATAGGTTTTTGCCTGATAAAGCTATTGATTTAATAGATGAAGCGGCATCTAAGGTCAGATTGATGTCGATGACGGCTCCTTCCAGTTTGAGGGAGATTGAGAACGAATTACAACAAGTAAGGAAAGAAAAGGCGGCAGCGGTAAAGGAACAGGATTTTGAGAAGGCCGCCGATTTACGTGATAAAGAAAAGTCTCTAATTAAGAAAAAGAGACAAGCTGATGAAGATTGGAAGAATCCCAAACTCAGGAGTGCGGAAAAAGTCGAAGAGAAAGAGGTGTCAGAAGTCGTTTCTGTATGGACGGGAATTCCTGTAGTAGAAATAACGGAAGAGGAATCAGCTAAACTACTTCGCATGGAGGAAGCTCTTCACAAAAGGGTCATTGCGCAAGACGAAGCAGTTAAAGCCATTTCCAAAGCTATTCGAAGGACCAAGGCTGGTTTGAAGGATCCTCGGAGGCCAATGGGCTCATTTATTTTTCTCGGTCCTTCAGGGGTTGGTAAAACGGAACTAGCCCGCACTTTGGCTGAGTATCTTTTCGGGAACGAGGATGCTCTTTTGCAATTCGATATGTCGGAATATATGGAAAAACATACCACATCGAGGTTGATTGGCTCCCCGCCTGGATATGTTGGTTACGATGAGGGAGGTCAACTTACCGAATCCGTAAGGCGTAAACCGTACTCAGTTGTTTTGTTTGATGAAATCGAGAAGGCCCACCCGGACGTTTTCAACATCCTTTTACAGATACTTGAGGATGGGAAGTTGACAGATGCTCAGGGTCGCGCTGTTGATTTTAAGAACACCATCGTGATTATGACATCCAACCTTGGCGCCAAGATGATTCAGAAGGCCGTTCGGGTTGGTTTCTCGAAGGAATCAAACGAATCCTTATCTTATAACGAAATGAAGGAAAAAGTGATAGGCGAACTTAAGCGCACCTTTCGCCCCGAGTTTTTAAATAGGGTGGATGATATTATTGTTTTTCATAGGCTTCGAGAAGAAGATATCAAGGTCATTGTCAATTTGATGATTAAGCGGATTGAAGAACAACTTAGGACGAAAAATATATCAATTACCTTGACCGACAAAGCAAAGACATTGCTTTCTAAAAAAGGATATGACCGTGCTCTTGGAGCGAGGCCACTTAGACGTGCAATTCAGCGTTTGGTTGAAGATCCCCTCTCAGAGGCGATTTTGCGTGGAAATTTTGCAGGAGAGCATAAGATTAAAGCTGACGCCAAAGATGATAGGATAGTGTTTTATTCTGAGAAGGAAAAGGTGGGGCTAAGCTAGAAAGAGTCAATATGCGTAAAGTTCAATCCATAATGCGTTGCCAAGAATGTGGTTATACTTCCTCGAAGTGGTTAGGAAGGTGTCCAGGGTGTGGAGGATGGAACACGATTGTTGAAGAGCCCATCATGGAGACCCCAAAAGGCAATGCTTTTAATTCATTTAATCCTGCTCAGGATATAACCAGTGTAAAAGGTGCAGAGAAAAAGCGCCTCCCGACGCAAATTCCGGAACTTGATAGAGTTTTAGGAGGAGGCATTGTAAACGGTTCTCTGGTATTGCTTGGCGGAATTCCTGGTATAGGGAAATCCACCCTTCTTCTTCAAGTCGCTAACAACATGGCACTATCTGGTGATAGAATTTTAATTGTGTCAGGTGAAGAATCGGCCAGACAGATAAAGATGAGGGCGGACAGACTAGGACAACTCTCCCCCAACCAGTTTATTTTGTGTGAAACCGATTTTGACTATATTGCGAGTCAGATTGAGGAGATAGATCCGACACTTCTCATTATCGACTCGATCCAGACGATGTTTTGTTCCGATATTTCTTCTGCTCCGGGAAGTGTAAGCCAAGTAAGAGAATTTACGGGACGGCTACTTAGAATGGCTAAGACGAGGGGTCTCCCAACTTTTATTGTCGGGCACGTAACAAAAGATGGCTCTATAGCTGGACCTAAGATATTAGAACATGTAGTTGACACAGTTCTATATTTTGAGGGGGATACACATCGCAACTATCGAGTGATAAGAGCGGTTAAAAATCGTTTTGGTTCAACTAATGAAGTCGGTATATTTGAGATGACTTCAAAGGGTCTTACGGAAGTTGTAAATCCATCGGCGCTTTTTTTAGCCGAGAGGCCTACCAATGTGCCGGGTTCTGTTGTGGTTGTTACGATGGAAGGCAATCGTCCTCTTCTTGTTGAGTTGCAAGGTTTGACATCTAACTCTTATTTAAATTTTCCCCGACGTCTTTGCTCGGGGCTAGATTCTAATCGCTTCTCTTTAGTTTTGGCGGTCCTTGAGAAAAAAATGGGTTTCCACCTTGAAAAATGCGATGTTTATGCGAATATCACGGGGGGAATAAGAGTTGTGGAGCCAGTGGTGGATTTAGGGATTGCGCTTGTTGTGGCCTCATCCTATCTCGATAAAAAGGTGCCGGCTGATATAGTTGCTTTTGGTGAAATCGGGTTAGCTGGAGAGGTAAGATTTGTAGGCCAGGTTGAGAAGCGTTTAGCCGAGGCGGCAGGCCTTGGATTTAAGAGGGTAATCTTACCGGCACAAGATGCCGATATAGAAGAAAAAGGTTTAGATATCGAGCTTTTGCCCGTGAGAAACGTTCAAGAAGCGTTGGAATATTTAAATCAATGATTGGGGTGGTTTGAAGTTTGAGCGGTAAAAAGAAGACGACTTTAATTGATGTTTTGAAGAAGGTGGCTCCAGGCACTGCAGTGCGCGATGCTTTGGAGCAAATTATAAGCGCGAAAACAGGAGCCTTAATTGTTATTGGCGATGTTGAAGCAGTTGGGAAGCTTTGTGATGGTGGTTTTAGACTGGATGTTGAGTTCCAACCTCAGAAGCTTTTTGAATTAACCAAGATGGATGGTGCCATTGTATTAGATGAGGATTTGAAGAAAATTTTGGGTGCAAATATTCACCTTGTGCCAGATCCAACGCTTACAACGGATGAAACCGGAATGCGACACAGAACCGCTGAGCGGGTGGCGAAGCAGACCAACGCTTTAGTAGTCTCAATTTCACAGCGACGGGATGCAATATCATTATATTGGAACAATTACAAATATGCGCTCGAAGATATCAGAGCGCTTTTGGCCAAGGCCAATCAGGCTTTGCAGACACTTGAGAAATATAAAGTTAGACTCAATCAGGTCTCTTCCAACTTGAATTCTCTTGAATTTCAGGATTTTGTAACGCTCTTGGATGTAACGACGATTATTCAAAGGTTTGAAATGGTGAAAAGGGTTTCTGATGAAGTAGAACGCTACATAAGCGAGCTTGGCTCCGAAGGTCGATTGATAAAGATGCAGTTAGATGAGCTTATGGCTCACGTCGAGGAAGACAATATGATGGTTCTAAAAGATTATTGCAAGGACAGCAGGCGGGCTGAAAAAACCGGGAGAGAACTTGGAGAACTTTCTTCCGATGAATTGCTGGATTTAACCAATATATGTCGGATACTTGGATATGAGGGCGATACTGTAAATATTCTGGACAAGGTTGTTCATCCCAGGGGTTATCGTCTCCTTAGACAGATTCCACGTCTTCCGGCAACAATAGTGAGTAAAATCATAAAGAAATTCGGGGACTTGCAGACTATTCTCGAAGCGAGTATAGAAGATTTAGATGAGGTTGAGGGTATAGGTGAGGTTAGAGCGAAAGCTATCTGGGAAGGACTAAAAAGACTCCGAGACCACAGTGTTTTGGAAAGATATATCTGATTAGTTAAAGGTTGAAAGTGGAAAGTAAAGATAAGGGTATAAGGTAAAAGGAAAGTCAAAAGTCAACCACTTCGCTAGTCAAGAGTCAAAAAAACTAGATGGCTGATGGCAGATGGCAGATGGCTGGTGGCAGATGGCTGATGGCGGAAGACTGGTAGCTGACTTAAGTTAGGCTGTAAACGCCCAGAGTGGAAATTCGATCGTTCTCATGAGTAATAATTTTTTCGAGGTCTAAATTTAAAAGGGTACATGTGGCTGCTACGTAGAACATTGTGTTTCCCAATTCAGCCTCGATAGTATCAAGGCAGTTGGGACAAAGGTTTCCTTCCAGGTGAGTTCGCACATATTCTGCTATTTCAGATAAGTTTGCTTCTTTAGGAATTGGTTGTTTCGAGGCCTCAATTTTTAGACACCCACAACTGGTCACGGCTTTGGTTATCGCTCTGTTCACGTGAGCGGTTGCTTCTTGAAGTTTCGACATTACATCGAGAATGCTTCTATGTCTTATTAAGTAATCAGAAACGGTGCCTTGAAATTCCTTACATACCCTATCGCTCATCATGTCACCCTTTATTATAGATAGTTTAGACTGAAACCATTATAGATTTTATTTATTTTGATTGTCAAGAAAGAAAAAATCCCTGTTAAATATCCTTATTAAACAATGTTCTTTTTGACTGTGTTTTCAAGATTGTGTTATCATTTTTTTAAGAAAACTTAAGAAAGGAGGCAAGGAAAAAAATATAAAAAAAGATTATTAGCAGGAGGAGAGTTTGATGTTAGTTACTATTATCCGTTTGGTGTTTACTCTCCTTGGCGCAGTTTGTGGAGCCGAACTGGCGAGCTTCTATAAACTTCCTATCCCGGGGTCACCGTTTATAGGCATCATATTATATATTATAATTGGCGCTGGAGTAGGGTATTTAATAGGAGGCACGGTCGGCACACGGATCGCCAAGGGTTTGAATTGGATGGAAGGGGCTATTCAAAAAGTACCCCTTCTAGATATTATTGTGGGGATTACCGGTTTGATTATTGGGTTAATTTTAGCAACCCTCATATCGTTACCTCTTTGGAGAGTTACAGTATTTGGACCTTACTTAGCGGTACTCGTCTTTGTAATATTAGGCTATCTTGGGATGTGGCTTGGGCTGCGAAAGAGGGAAGATATTGGTTTGAGTTTCAGGTTCTTAAGTCAGCCTAAAGCACATGGGAAAACACTCATTCCCCGAAAAAAAATTCTTGATACTAGTGTAATTATAGACGGACGCATCGCCGATATTTGTAAAACCGGTTTTATAAGTGGGGAGTTGATTGTTCCCATTTTTGTTTTAAGAGAGCTCCAAACCATAGCTGATTCAGAAGATTCGCTAAAAAGGAGCAGAGGCCGTCGAGGTTTAGATGTTCTCCATGAACTACAAGGAGGATCAAACGTAAAAGTAAAGATAGTAGAAAAAGATTACCCGAAAGCTTCGGGTGTTGACGAGAAATTGGTCCAAATGGGTAAAGACATGAATTTGCCCATAATTACGAATGATTTCAATTTAAATAAAGTTGCAGGGTTGCAGAGTGTCATGGTTCTCAACATAAACGAGCTTTCAAATGCCTTAAAACCTGTGGTTCTCCCTGGCGAGGAAATGAATGTATACGTCGTTAAAGAAGGCAAAGAGGTTGGCCAGGGAGTAGGTTATCTAGAGGATGGCACTATGGTAGTTGTCGAGAGTGGAAGCGCTTACACAGGCGAAGAAGTTAAGGTTTTTGTGACGAGTGTCTTACAGACTTCGGCGGGAAGAATGATCTTTACAAAGCTAAAAAACGAGGAAAAAGGCATGGCGAAGGACAAATGAAAATAGCCATTATTGTCGCGGCGGGGAAAAGTAGCCGGATGAAATCAGGATGTAGTAAGCAATATCTACCCTTGTTGGGAAAATCGGTCTTATCACATACCTTGTCTGTCTTTGAAGATTGTTCCGCGGTTGACGAAGTGATGCTTGTGGTTAACGTAGATGATGTGGAGTTTTGTAGAGAAAAGGTCGTAGAGAAGTATGGTTTTAAAAAGGTCTCTAAAATAATAGAAGGTGGTGAGGAAAGGCAAGATTCGGTTTGCAATGGATTAAGCTTCATTCCTCCAACGGCGGAAGTTGTATTGGTTCATGATGGGGCGAGGCCGCTTGTAACCCAAGAAATTCTAGTTGAGGCGATATCCTCTCTTGAGGGCTGGGATGGTGTGGTGGTTGGCGTTCCAGCGAAGGATACGATGAAAATAGTTGGCGGTGAGAGTATTGACAAAACTCTACCTAGAGAAAGTATTTGGTGCGCTCAAACGCCACAGGTATTTTTAACCTCTGTTTTAAAGGAGGCCCACGGGAAAGCCAGGAGAGATAATATTTATGGGACAGATGATTCTATGCTTCTTGAAAGACTTGGTTATAAGGTGAGAATGATTATGGGTTCGTACGACAATATAAAGATTACTACACAAGAAGATTTAGAGGTGGCAGAGGGGATTTTAAGAAAAAAGGGATTTACAAAATGAGGATTGGAATCGGTTATGATGCGCATAGATTTATAGAAGGGCGTCCTCTGGTTTTAGGGGGGGTTGAAATACCCTATCACCTAGGCCTGGAGGGTCATTCGGATGCCGATGTCTTGATCCACGCGGCCATCGATGCAATTTTAGGTGCTATTGCCGAGGGCGATATAGGTCGGCATTTTCCGGATATCTCCAGTAACTATAAGAACATTTATAGTCTAGACTTACTTGCGAATATTGCGAAGCTTATGTTTTCAAAGGGGTATAAGGTTGAGAATTTGGATGTTACAGTGATTTTACAAGAGCCCAGACTATCTCCTTATTGGGAGGAAATGAGAGAAAAAATTGCTAAGGTTTTAAAAGTTGATAAATCGCAAATAAGTCTCAAGGCTACGACTACAGAAGGAATGGGTTTTACCGGACGACGCGAAGGCATGGCCGCTCAAGCGGTTGTTTTGTTAAAGGAAAAATAAAAGGGTAAAGTTAAGTGAAAAATGGAGAATGAAAAGCGAAAAACTAAAATTAAGAATTAAAAAAGTTTCTAGATGATCTTTTTAAGAATTTTGCTCCATTTTAAATTTTTCTATATCGTTTTTCCTGCCTGCCGGCAGGGCATTCTTATACTTTATTTTTTAATTAGAATGTGCTCCCGACTACCGACTGTCAACTGATGACTATAAGGAGTGTGTGTTTTTGAAAAATGTTCGGGTAAGGTTTGCTCCGAGTCCCACGGGGCATCTGCATATAGGGGCATCCAGAACAGTCTTATTTAACTGGCTCTTTGCTAGGAGTCAGAACGGTGTTTTTATATTACGAATTGAGGATACAGACCGCAGCCGTTCAGCTGTTGAGTACGAGCAGTCCATTATTGAAGATATTAAGTGGTTGGGGCTGAATTGGGATGAGGGGCCGGAGGTTGGCGGCGACTACGGACCTTATTATCAGAGCAAACGTGGGGAACTATACAAAAAGATGGCCATCGAGCTCTTGGAAAAAGAGCTCGCTTATCGGTGCTATTGCACCGAGGATGAGCTTGAAAGGAACCGCAAGGGAGCGCTTGAGCGGGGAGTTATGCCGAAATATGATGGGCGTTGCAGGAATTTAACCCCTGAGGATGAGCAGCGTTTAATCTCAGAAGGTCGTAAACCCACCATACGTTTTAGAATTCCAAAAAGAAAAATTGTGGTTCACGATTTGGTCAAAGGCGACGTCGAATTCGATAGCGATGTTATCGGAGACTTCGTTTTAATTCGCTCCGATGGAATGGCGAGTTTCAACTTCGCCGTTGTAATTGACGATGCAACCATGAAAATAACCCATGTCATAAGGGGAGAAGATCACCTCGCAAACTCCGCTAGGCATATCCTTCTCTTTGAGGCATTGGGTTATCCGGTTCCAAAGTTTGCTCACAATTCGATGGCTTTAGGCCCGGATCACGCGAAGCTTAGCAAGAGGCACGGGGCGACATCGATAGGAGAGTATCGAAAACAAGGATTTCTTCCAAGCGCGCTCGTCAACTACCTTGTTCTTCTTGGTTGGTCGTCCAGTGATGGTAGAGAGATTTTCACTCCCCAAGAACTAATTCAAGCTTTTTCAATAGACAGGATTTCAAAAAGTCCGGCTATCTTCGATATTGATAAGCTTAAATGGATAAACGGCCAGCACATAAGACGATTGCCGCTTAAAAAATTAACTTCTTTGGTTTTGCCCTATCTTAAGGAAGCAGGATATATTGCGTCTGAGCCTTCGATTGAAGAAATTGCTTGGATTGAAAAGGTCGTGGAAGCGGTGCAGACGAATCTTGTGACCCTCTCTGATGTGGTAAAGAGTGCCAAGCTTTTCTTTGAAGAAAAGCTTGATTATAGTGAGGATGCTTTAGAGATATTAAAAGGCGAGCAGATTCCAACTGTGCTTAAAATACTCAAGGAAGTTTTAGAGAAAGAGGACAAAATCGATATTGACATGGCAAAAGTACTTCTCAAGGAAGTTGCCGGCAGATTGAAGATGAAAAATATTAAAGGAAAAGGAACTTATCATCCTATTCGTGCGGCTCTCACCGGCAGGATATCCGGCCCGGAGTTGTTTTATGTAATCTCGGTTTTAGGGAAAGAGAAATGTTTGGAGAGAATCGAGGAGGCAATGGAGCTTGTTTGATACCTTAAGAAGTGATTTCCAGGCAGTTAAAGATAGAGATCCTGCGGCGCGAAATACCTTGGAGATATTCTTGACCTACCCGGGCTTTCACGCTCTTAGGTCCCATAGAGTAGCTCACTGGTTTTACGCAAGGGATTTAAAGCTTTTCGCCAGATTAATATCACATCTTAGTCGTTTTTTAACTGCTATTGAAATTCACCCCGGAGCAAAGATTGGAAAAGGTTTCTTCATTGATCACGGGATGGGTATAGTCGTTGGAGAGACCACCGAAATTGGTGATAATGTTACCCTATATCAAGGTGTGACCTTAGGGGGAACAGGGAAAGAGAAAGGGAAACGCCACCCGACGATTGGTGATAACGTTGTAATCGGTGTTGGTGCCACGGTTCTTGGAGCGATTACTATTGGTGAAAATTCTGTTGTTGGAGGAGGAGCCGTGGTAATTAACCCCGTTCCGCCAAACAGTACGGTTGTCGGCATACCGGGAAGGGTTGTAAAGAGGGAAGGCAAAAAAATTCCGACTATGGATCTTCATCATGAGCGCCTCCCCGATCCCGTGGCAGAAACGTTTAACTCTTTGCATCGTCGAATAGACAAGCTCGAACATCTGGTTGAGGAGATGAAGAAGAAAAATGAGTCTTAGGGTCTATAACACGCTGGCCAGAAAGAAGGAGAAGTTTGTTCCCCGCGAAAAAGGAAAAGTTTCGATGTATGTTTGTGGGCCCACCGTCTATAACTATATTCACATCGGCAATGCTCGTTGCTATGTAGCCTTCGATGTTATATATCGCTATTTGCAGCATAAGGGCTATGATGTCACTTACGTTCGCAACTTAACGGACATCGATGACAAAATAATAAAACGGGCAAACAAGGAAGGATTAACTACCAAGGAAATTGCCGATAAATATATTAAGGCATTTCATAAAGATATGAAGAACCTTGGCAACAGATCTTCTCGGATTGAACCAAAGGCAACCGAACATATAAGTGAGATGATTGAGACAATTAACTGTCTAATTAGAAAAGGTTTTGCCTATGAGGTAGACGGTGACGTCTTCTTTGAGATTCAGAGATTTGGGGATTACGGGAAGTTGTCCGGTCGGACGATTGAGGAGATGAGGGCCGGAGAGAGAGTGGATGTAGATATGAAGAAACGTCATCCGATGGACTTTGCTCTTTGGAAGGCAGCAAAATCGAGGGAGCCCAGTTGGGATAGCCCTTGGGGTAAAGGACGACCCGGCTGGCATATAGAATGCTCGGTAATGTCGTCCAAATATCTTGGCATGGGGTTCGATATCCACGGAGGAGGCCATGATTTAATATTTCCCCACCATGAGAACGAAATTGCTCAAGCGGAAGCCTGTGCAGGCAAGGTGCCGTTCGTAAAGTACTGGCTTCACAACGGTTTTGTAAATATCAAGGAAGAAAAGATGGCCAAATCGCTCGGAAATGTGATTTTAGTAAGAGAAATTTTAAAAGAATATGACCCCAATGTCCTTAGGATGTTCTTTGTTTCAACACATTATCGTAGCCCAATAAATTACAGCGAGGAAAATCTGAATGCTGTCGCCTCGGCGCTTGAGAGAATAAAAACCGTGATTCATAATATTAATTATCTGGTTGAGTCGGGCGCGAAAACAGAACAAGATGATTTGGGAGAAAAGCGGTTCAAGGAAGTTGTTGTGGGGGTTGAGAGCAAATTTCTTGAGGCGATGGACGATGATTTTAATACAGCTTCCGCTCTGGGAGTCATTTTCGAATTTGTTAAAGAGATGAACTTCTTTCTGGAGAAAAATCAGAAGAATTTAAGCGAGAGTGCCAAATGCTTACTGTTGGAAGCGCGCGATAAACTGATTGGGTTTATGACGGTTTTGGGCATCGAGCTCGGGGTAGAGAAAGCTGTTGAAGAGCTGCCGGATGCTCTGATTGGCATTGCCGAAAAGATTTTTGGGCGCACTTTTGAGGACAAAAACGAAGCATTAAAAGTCTTGATAGAAGCCAGGGAGAAGGCTCGGAAAGATAAAGATTGGGCAAAAGCTGATCTGATTCGAGATAAGCTTAGCGCTCAATATTTTGTGTTGAAAGATACACCTCAAGGTTGCCAGATAATTTTTGAGGGGAAATGATTTGTGGATATCATCGAGGGACGTAACCCGGTTTTTGAGCTGCTAAGAGGAGAGCGCGAAGTCAAAAAGATATTGATTGCTCAGGGGCTCAAGGAAACCGAAGTTATTAAAAAAATTAGAGTTTTAGCGGGGGAAAGACATGTGCCTGTCGAGGTGCTTCCCAGAGAAAAAATAGAATCTCTTTCCCACATCGAAGTTCACCAGGGAGTCATCGCTCACGCAGAGGATTTTAGATGCCAGTCCATCGAAGATTTTTTGGTTAGAGTCGAAAAAATTTCTGAACCGATAGTCTTAATTCTCGATGAGATTACCGATCCTCAGAATTTTGGCTCTCTCATTCGCTCTGCCGAGACTTGTGGAATTAGCGGAATCATCATTTCAAAAAAACGCTCGGTGGGAGTGACGCCGGTTGTTTATAAAACTTCTGCAGGGGCCATTGAACACATTCCCATAGTTAAAGTAAGCAATTTAGTGCAGGCAGTTGAAAGGTTAAAAGAGAACGGTTTTTGGATATTCGGAGCCGATGCGTCAGCTGAAAAAAATTATTATGAGGCCGATTTATCAGGGAAATTGGGTTTGGTCTTAGGTGGAGAAGATAAGGGAATTGCCCGGCTCTTGTTGGAAAAGTGCGATTTTCTTATCAAAATACCCATGTTCGGTAAGGTAAATTCCTTAAATGTGGCTGTCGCCGGAGCCATTTTGATGTGCGAAGCTAGGAGACAAAGGATAAGAGGGTAAAGGGTATAGGGTAAAGTTAAAAGTGGAAAGTTGAAGGTTAAAAGAGTAAAAAACCAACTAACAAACCAGCCAACTAACCACCTAGTTAACTACCGACTTAAGAGGTACTTTATGAAAGAACTTATAATTGTCGATGGTTACAACGTCATAAATCAAGAATCAAGATATAGGCAGCTTATGGATGATTTGGAAACGTCTAGAGTCAAGTTGGTAGAAGATTTGGCAAACTTTAGCATGGTGATGGGCTGTGATGTAGTGGTTGTGTTTGATGCCTTTGTCAGTCAGGAAAATTTTAACAGAAAAGCAAATATTCTCGGGGTCAATGTTTTTTTTACCAGACGGGGGCAGACGGCCGATTCTCTTATCGAAAAGTTTGTGTATGAAGCGAAACCGGATAAAAGAGTGATGGTGGTAACAGCCGATTATAACCAGCAGAAGACGATCTTTAGAGAGGGCGTTTTGCGTAAGACGCCTAAAGAAATGGTAAACGATATTCTTGAGGCGAAAAATCAATCTTCTAAAATGAAGAGGATTAAGTCCAAAAGGATATTTCTGGAGGACCGCCTTGATGAGAAAGTGAGAGAATCCCTTAGGCGTTTGACTCGTAATCCTTGATTCTTAATCTTGTATCTTATATAATTTTTTCGGTTTGGAACCTGTTTTTTTGGGATGATGGTCTGGAACCCAAGACTGGCATTCCAAAAAATGTTGGGGGCGGTATTTTTTGCATTCAGACACTAAACTAACTACATCTTTGATTATTGAATCCGCAGTACCTGAGGCACCGAAGAGCTCAAACTCGTCTAATGGCAAGCAGATCCGAAGGAAAGACACTTTATCGTTTGGAAATTTTAAAGAATCAGACATAGTAATGGCTGCGAAGAATAACAACAAGGCAGCGTTGGAATATATTCTTGATAAGTACAAAATTTTTGTTAAAATCAAAGCTCGTTCCTACTTTCTAATCGGTGCCGACAAAGAAGATCTCATTCAAGAAGGGATGATTGGGCTTTATAAGGCAATCAGGGACTACTGTGACGACAAGCAAACATCCTTTAAGGCCTTTTCGGAGCTTTGTGTAACAAGACAGATGATAACTGCCATAAAGACGGCGACCAGACAGAAACATATTCCCCTGAATTCGTATATTTCTTTGAATAGGTCCGCTTATTATGAGGAAGAATCGGAACGGACTCTAGAAGATACCATACAGGGGAATCAGGCCCATGACCCGGTTAATTTAGTAATTAACGGCGAAGAGCTCAAAAATATGCATGAGAGCTTTAAAGAGATACTGAGCGATTATGAATCAAAGGTTGTTAAGCTTTACATTGAGGGAAGGCCATATCAGGAGATTGCTGATAATCTGAGCAGACATGTAAAATCAGTGGACAATGCCTTGCAGCGCGTAAAGCGAAAGATAGAACTATGCTTAAGACACCAAGTTGTTCATTAGAATGTCCTAAAAGGTTTAAGCAGAGAGCTGAGCCGGTGTAGCTCAGTGGCAGAGCAGCTGCCTTGTAAGCAGCAGGTCGCGGGTTCGAATCCCATCGCCGGCTCCATTTAATAGAATTAATAGAATTAAAAAGCTCCGCAGAAATTTTGTGGGACTTTTTTAGTGCTCCAAACCATCGAAGTGTCGGGGGTAAGTTGCCTACGGACAATCCACCAGGGCTTTAAAGACCAAAATCAATAAAAAGTTTTATTTTTGATTTTTCTGGTGGCTGCCTGATACAGGCCTGTATCAGGTATCAGGAAGACTAATGGCTGTTTAGTGGTTTTTTGTTACCCATTGCTCCATATCTTTTGTTCTCATGTAGTTATTTTCAACTAAAAACAGGATAAATCTCATCTTTTGCTGAAATAATTAAGGAGAATGATAAATCTCACACTTTATGGCGGTGTAAACGAAATAGGGGGGAACAAGATACTCCTTGAAGCGGAGGATACTTCCATATTTTTGGATTTTGGCGTCTCTTATGGAAGAAAATCTCTATTTTACGAGGAGTTTTTATGTTCTCGGGGAGTTCGGGGGCTTTTAGACCCTCTAGTTATGGGATTTCTTCCTCCACTTAAGGGAGTTTATCGCTCTGATTTTGAATTGCCTGAAGAAGCAGGATGGCAGTTTGTTTCCAAAACTAAACAAGTGAGAAATCTTGAGTTAGACGGGGTTTTTCTTTCCCATGCTCATCTTGACCATTCTGGATATATTTCTTTCTTGAAACCGGATATTCCTATTTTTTGTAGTCCTATGACTGCTTTTCTTGCCAAAGCTATCCAGGACAGCGGGAAGACGGATTTTGAAAGTGAAGTCTCCTATCTTATTCCGAGAAAATATGAGGATAGTTGCATAAAATCGACAAATTATAGGCAAGAGTCCTCAAGGCAAAGGCCGTTTAAATTACTTTATGGGGACAAGCTCTCTCCTGAGGCAAGAACTTTTTGGGAAACAACCCCGGGAAGTAGAGAGCTCGATTATATACCTCTTGAGTTTAAAAATCGCATTAAAAATTTAAATGTAAAGGGGTTTCCAGTTGACCACTCACTTTGGGGGGCTGCGGCCATTGCAATTGAAACTTCTGCCGGTTGGGTTGTTTATACCGGGGACTTGCGGCTACACGGGGGAAGGGGTCATACCACCCGCGAATTTATGGAAAAAGTGGCTCAGCTTAAACCGCTTGCTCTAATCTGCGAGGGGACAAATATTGATGAAGATGTTATGACTTCTGAGGAAGAAATATACAAAAATAGTTTGGAAGCGGTAAAAAGGACGAAAAACTTGGTGATTGCAGACTTCGGCCCGCGCAATATCGAGCGTCTTTTAACCTTTCGAAAAGTGGCGGAAGAAACAGGGAGGAAGCTTGTTTTGCTCGCCAAAGATGTTTATTTTCTGGAATCAATGCGGCTTATTGACCCCAGCATTAAAGATTTTTCTACCGACCCCGTTTGTTGTTTATATGACAAAATTAAAGGAAGCATCAGTAAGTGGGAGCGGGAGATACTTAAGCAATTTTCCGATAAATTAGTTGCTCCCAAGGATATCAGGCAGAACCAAGATGATTATATTGTGTGTATGAGTTTTTGGGATATAAACGAGCTTCCGGACCTTATGCCTAAAGAAGGAAGTATCTATATCTATTCAACCTGTGAGGCGTTTAACGAGGAGATGGCCATAAGCTTTGATAGATTAAGAAATTGGTTGGATTACTTCAACTTAACTCTGGTTGGAGACCCGGAAAAAGGCGAAAAAGGATTTCATGCCTCCGGCCACATCATCGGGCCCCAACTGCTTGAACTTATTAGAACAATAAACCCCAAATATTTAATTCCAGTTCATACCGAAAAACCTGAGTTTTTCAAGGAAAATCTTGCCGGGGAGATGAAGGTAATTCTTCCCGAATATGGGAAACCTCTGGAAATCGGTTAGTGTTCAATCTTGGGGTAATTAAAGATCTGTAAAATTTTTTATACTCGTCGTGTCGTATTCTGATTACTTTATCTTTAGTTCCCAAGGAATTGTCAAAAGTTCCAGTCTTTCATGAAATAAAAAAAAGCCCCCATTTCAGAGGGCTTTAGTTTGCAAATTTAGTTAAAGCTTAACTACGTTTGCAGCTTGTAGTTTCCCGTTATTTCCTTCTGTGACCTCGAATTCTACGCGATCTCCTTCGTAAATAACCTTGAAACCGTCTGACTGAATAGCGGAAAAATGAACAAAAACGTCATCTCCACCATCCTGTTCAATGAAGCCGTAACCTTTTTTTTCATTGAACCATTTTACTGTACCTTCAACCATTACCTAAACCTCCTAAAGATTTAAAACATTACCGAGAAAGATTAACCGCAATGATTCAAAAAGTCAATATAAATTTTAAATTAACTGTTCGTCGGGCAATAGCAATCTTCCTTAAGGCCTTATTAACAATATAGTGATAGAGGTATTTACCTCTTTACTTCTTTAATTTTTTCTTGTTTGTGAAGTTAATATTTCAAGAGTATCGGTTCGGAAAATAAATGCGTCTAGCATACATTGTCGCTTTAACTTATGAATTGTCCGGGAGGCAACTGCTTGTTCTAAATCTTTATCCAATATAAGGATGCCAAATGAACCGTGGAAACATAGAAAATGATGTTGTAATTGCAAACTTATCTACCCACCATTAGTTTCCCGTCACAATTTTACCTAAAGAACCTCTTTGTAATCGTCGATAAATAGACAAGAGAAATACTTGGGTGAGGAATATGAAGAAACATCGTCTTTTGAAAGCTTGGTGCCATATCATTTTGGTGCCATTGATACTGTATCTTCTTTTATCCTGGGCATTCTCTCTTACCCTTGAGAACCCCGATTTTTTAATAGCCAAGATGCACGAGCACCAAATAGCTGAAGAAATCACTCCGCTTTTACCGGGAATTTTGGGCAAAAATGACCCCGCAATAAGCAAAATGAGCTTCGACGTTGACTGGGTTAGGGCCAGTCTCGATTCTTTAACGAGAGAGGTAATTGATTATGCGGCGGGGAAGAGAAGTGAAATCTCACTATCTATTGATGTTGCGCCAATATATAAACAGCTTACCTCCGAAGAGAAGAATGGAAACACTGCGCTCTCCAATCTTTCCGAGCTTTCAGTGAAAACAAAGGATGGCAAAGCAAGTCTATATATGAGGTATAAGAACTCACTTTTAATCGAGTTTTTGGATAGACTTAACAGGATTTCTCGTATTAGCAAATTGATCGATGTGGGTATTGTTTTCCTGGTGCTGATTTCAATCGGCCTATCTTTTTATCGTTTAAGGTCAAAGTTTTTTGAAATACTTGGTCCATCCTTAGCTGCTCAGGGTCTTTCTCTCATCATTATTCTTACTGGTTTTAACTGGTATTATCAGTCTTACCATGCAGACAACATTACCTCGAGAATCACTCAAGACTGGCAAATGGCTCTCTATCAATTTAGTTTGGATATTGTTACGGTATCCCTCTTTTACCTTGGCATATTCTTGGCTATAGGAGTTATCTTCGGTCTTACTTTTACTTTTTTGAGCAAAAGGGCTCAAAAAAGTCGAAAGAGAGCTTCGTAACGAAGTGCCGCAAATTTATTCTTGGTTTTATCTACGTAGTTTTAAGTGCTATTTTTATGCTTTTGTCTCATTGACATCTTTCTTATTTTCGAGTAGGATTTTACTGCAAAAGTGGAACGTGGTCTTTGAAAAGCTTGCTTACCTCGGTGTTTACTGGGTGGCGTAGGCATATACAGGGGTTAACGGGTGTGTTTTTGGAGTCCCTCATCAATTCTTCCAGGACCCCGGCAAAGTGTTTGTTAGTAAGGGGGAGTACCCGAGTGGCCAAAGGGGGCAGACTGTAAATCTGCTGGCGATGCCTACGGAGGTTCGAATCCTCCCTTCCCCACCAAAAAGACGGTTGACGGTTAATGGTTGACAGAAAAGACCATAAACCATACACCATAAACCATAAACTGTTTCTGCCCACATAGCTCAGGGGTAGAGCACTTCCTTGGTAAGGAAGAGGTCACCGGTTCAATCCCGGTTGTGGGCTCCACAAAAGCAGTTAATAGTTTATGGTTGGTAGTTAATAGTAATTCATAAACCATGAACCATAAACTTTAAACTGATTTTGGCGGTGTAGCTCAGTGGTTAGAGCACACGGTTCATACCCGTGGAGTCAGTGGTTCGAATCCACTCACCGCTACCAAGTTAAGAGTTATCAATATTAGCTGGAAAGTTTTCAGGTATTTAAGGAGGAGATAATGGCTAAGGAAAAATTTGAAAGAACCAAACCACACATGAATGTCGGAACCATCGGTCACGTGGATCATGGTAAAACAACGCTTACCGCGGCGATTACCAGGT